>JAQGNJ010000331.1 GCA_028291885.1 Ramlibacter sp.
GATCCACACAGAATGGCTGCACGGCCACCACTACGAATTCCAGAAGGAGCAGGAAGGCGTGAAGGTGGCGATCAGCGCCAGGCACGAGAAGATCGACTTCCGCGAATTCGAATACGGCATCACCAAGCACCGCCTGCTGGCCGGGCATTCGGAAGACTCCGACGACTGGCGCATCGGCCATCCGATCGTGTTCCCGAACACGCTCGCCGTCGGCAACGGCGACGAGACCTCGCGCTACTTCTCGTTCCAGATCCGGGTGCCGGTGGACGACGGCCACACCCTGCACCTCTGGTACAACGCCTACGTGCCGCCGCCCGGCGTGGATGTCCCCGAGCGCCTGCTGCGCAAGGTCCATGTCTACGACGTGCCGTTCCGCGACGCCGATGGCGAGTTCATCGTCGACACCGTCGACGGCCAGGACATGATGGCCTGGATCACCCAGGGCCAGATCGCGGACCGCACGCGCGAGAACCTCTGCTCGTCGGACAAGGGCGTCGCGACCTACCGGCGCGTGCTCAAGCGGGAGCTGCGCAAAATCGAGCAGGGCCAGGAGCCGATGGGGATCGTCCGGGACCCGGCCCGCAACCAGCGCATCGACCTGCCGAACGAGCGCAAGAAGCACCACAACAGCGACGGCTTCGCCAGCTTCATGCTGCGCACCCACGCCCGCTATTCGCCGATCGCGCCCGACCTGGTGCGCATCTTCGAAGGCGAGCGCGAACCCCAGCCGGCCTGAGCGCCGCCAAGGAACCAGATGACCGCAGACGAAGCACGCCAGAGGCTGATCGACGCCGGCCGCATCCTCGAGGGCGAGGGCCAGGGCGACCTGACCCGCGGCCACGTGTCGATCCGGGTGCCGGGCGACCCGACCCACTTCTACATGAAGCCGCACAGTTTCGGCTTCGACGAGATCACGCCGGAGAACATCGTCCTGTGCAACCTGCAGGGCGAGAAGGTCGCGGGCGGCGGACGCAAGCACAGCGAGGTCTACATCCATTCCGAGATCTACAAGCTGCGCCCGGACGTGATGAGCGTGATCCACGCCCATCCCACGTATGCCGTCGCCTGGTCGGCGACCGGCAGGCAGCTGGAGCCGATCAGCCAGCCGGCCGTGGCCTTCAGCGACGGCCTGCCCTACTTCACCGAAACCATCGACCTGATCCGCAGCCAGGAGATGGGCGCCGGGGTGGCCCGCGCGCTGGGCAGCCACAAGGCGGTGCTGATGCGCAACCACGGCGTCGCGGTGGTGGGCAAGTCGGTCGAAGAGTCGACCATCCTGACCATCATGCTGGACAACGCATGCCAGATCCAGCTGCTGGCCGCCGCCGCCGGCGGGACCCGGGAAACCTTCGAGGACGGCTCGGTCCAGCGGTTGCACCACAACATCACGCGCGACGAGCAATACACCGTGAACTTCGAGTTCCTGCGTCGACGCGCCCTGCGGCGGCTCGGCCAGGCCATGCCAGCGACACCCTGAGGACAGCCATGTACAAGACACTGTGGACCACGACGATCGCCCTTGCCACCATCCTGGGGGCGCCGGCCGCCCTGGCGCAGGACGCGGCCAAGCTGGAGGCAACGCGCGCACTCGCGATGTACCAGGGCGCTGACCGGCAGCAGAAGCTGGTCGAAGCGGCCAAGCGCGAAGGCGAGTTGTCGGTCTATCACGCCTACCCACGGCTGGCCTCGATCGTGGAAGCCTTCGGCAAGAAATACGGCATCAAGGTCAAGACCTGGCGCTCCGGTTCCGAAGCCATCCTGCAGCGCCTCACGACCGAGGCGCGGGGCGGCCGTTTCGAGGTCGACGTGGTGCAGAACAACGCGCCCGAGAACGAGGCGGCGCACCGCGAAAAGCTGTTGCAGGAAGTGCGCTCGCCTTTCCTGGCCGACCTGATCCCGCAGGCGATCCCGGCGCACCGCGAATGGACAGGCATCACGCTGGACGTCTGGACCGCCGCGTACAACACCGAAAAGGTCCGCAAGGACGAACTGCCAAAGAGCTACCAGGACCTGCAGGACCCGAAGTGGAAGGGACGCCTTGGCATCGAGGCGGACAACTATGCATGGTTCGGCACCCTGATCTCCGCCCTGGGCGAGGAACAGGGCACGAAGATCTTCAACAACATCGTGACGACCAACGGCATTTCGGCGCGCAAGGGCCATTCCCTGCTGGCCACGCTGGTCGCGTCGGGCGACGTGCCGCTCGCGCTCACCGTCTACAACTGGAACCCGGAACAGCTCAAGGCCAAGGGCGGCGTGCCGATCGAAGGCCTGTTCATCCCGCCGGTGATCGCCCAGCCCAGCACCATCGCCATGCTCAAGCGCGCGCCGCATCCGGCGGCCGCCATCCTGTTCTACGATTTCATGCTCAGCGAAGGCCAGAAGATGCTGGCCGACAACAGCTTCGTCGTCACCAGCAAGAAGCTGCCTTCCCCCGTCGCCAATGTGGCGCTCACGTACATCGACCCGGCCCATGCGCTGGACCTGCAGGACAAATGGCTGAAAAGTTTCCAAGAGACGATCATCAGAAAGGCCCGGTAAGCGGGCCCGGCGCCGCCTTGTCGGTCGTTCGGGCGGACTCGTCGAGCCACTGGCGCGACGCCCTCCACGACGAGCGCATCACGCACCTGATCAAGGCGGCGTTCCGCTGCACCTCGGCCAGCCTGCAGCGGCGGCTCAAGCAGCAGGACGTGCTGTACGGCCACTGGACCTTCCTGCGCATCCTGTGGCAGACCGACGGCGTGACGCAGCGCCAGCTCAGCGAGCAGGCCGGCGTGACCGAGCCGTCCACCGTCACGGCGCTGCAGGCGATGGAAAAAAAGGGCTACGTGAGCCGGCGAAAGATCGACGGCAACAAGAAGCAGATCCGCGTGTTCCTCACGCCCAGGGGCAGGGCCTTGCGCGCGCAGATCGTTCCCTGCGCCCAGGAAGTGAACCAGATCGTCATGTCCGGCATCCCGCCGGAAGACCTGGCCGTCACCCGGCGAACGCTGCTCGCCGTGATCGAAAACCTCGCGGGCGACAGCCTTGCCGGGCCCGAAGACGACACCGCAGGAAGCGAGCAGGTCCGGGAGCTCGGATGAGCGTCGTGCGCGTTGGCATCGCCGGGATGGGCGCTGCCGGCCTGGCATTCGTCCCCGCGCTGCGCAAGCATCCGGGCTTCGACTGGGTCGCCATGGCGGAGCCGGTCGAGGCGGTGCGGCAGGAGTGCGCACGGGAGCACGGCGTCGCGGCTTATCCGTCGCTCACCCAGCTGTTGGACCATCCCGGCCTGGACGCCGTCTACATCGCCACGCCCACGGAGCTGCACACCGACCAGGTCGTGCAAGCGGCGCGCGCAGGCAAACACATCCTGGTCGAAAAGCCCATGGCGGTCGGCATGGACGCCGGGCGCGCCATGGTGGAAGCGGCCGAGCGCGTGGGCGTGGTGCTGGTCGTCGGCCATTCGCACAGCCATGACCTGCCGATCCGCCGCATGCGCGAGCTGATCGCGTCGGGTGAACTCGGCGCGGTCGGCATGGCGAACAACTGGTGCTACACCGACTGGATGCAACGGCCCCGCCGGCCGGCGGAGCTGGACACCGCCCAGGGCGGCGGCGTCACCTTCCGCCAGGGCTCCCACCAGTTCGACATCCTTCGCCTGCTGTGCGGCGGCCTCGCGCGCAGCGTCCGCGCCCGCAGCTTCGACTGGGATCCGCGGCCGCGCGCCATCGGCGCCCATTCGGTCTGGATCGAGTTCGACAACGGCGCTGCCGCAACCGCCGTGTACAACGGCTACGGCGGCCTTTCCAGCATGGACCTGTGCGAGAACATCTCGGAGTGGGGCTTCGCGCAGCCGCCCGGCAGCCGGCCCGTCCACCAGGCGGCCGGCGGCGGATCGCCCGACCAGGAACTGCTGGCGAAGCGCCGGCGCGCCGGCACCGCGATCCCGCCGCAAGCGCCCTACCAGCCTTTCTTCGGCCTCACGGTCGTGAGCTGCGAACGCGGGGACATCCGGCAGTCGCCGCAAGGCCTGCGTGTCTACACCCGCGACGGGATGCGGGAGATGGTGCTGCCGGCCGATCGAAGCCCGCGCGAGCTGGTGCTCGACGAATTCCACGACGCGATCGCCGGCGGCCGCGCGGCATTGCACGACGGCCGCTGGGGACTCGCCACGCTCGAACTGTGCGTCGCCGCGCTGCAATCGTCGGCCACGGGCGCCGAGGTTCGGCTGGCCGAACAGACGCCGGTCGACCGGCCCGCGAACGCCGCGCCATGAGCTGCGGATCGTTCGTCGCGGATCCGGAGGGCGGCATGATGCCGCTGCGAGTGGAGCGCAAGTCGCGCATCGCCGCGGACGTTTTCCTGTTCGAGCTGGCGCACCGGGACGGGCTCGCCCTGCCCCCGTTTTCCGCGGGCGCCCACGTGACGGTCCTGACGCCGAACGGCCTGACCCGCCGCTACTCCCTGTGCAACGCTCCGGGCTTGGGCCGCAGCTATTGTCTGGGCGTGAAGCGGGACCCGGCGGGCATGGGCGGATCGGTCAACCTGTGCGACGAGGTGCAGGAGGGCGCGATCTTGCCGACCTCGGCGCCGCTCAATCACTTTGCGCTCGATCCCGCAGCGTCATCCCATCTGCTGATTGCCGGCGGCATCGGCGTCACGCCGCTGCTGGCCATGGCGCGCGAACTGCGGCAGCGGCAGGCGCAGTTCGAGCTGGTCTATCTCGCGAGGACGCCCGAATTGGCCGCCTTCGCCGACGTGCTGCAGGCGCCGGAGTTCGCCGGCCGCGTGCTCCTGCACCACGACAACGGCGACGCCAGCCGCGCGCTGAACCTGGATCCATGGCTGGCCTGCCGCCCTCCAGGAGCGCACCTCTATTGCTGCGGGCCGCGCGGCCTGATGCAGGCCGTGCGCGAGAAGACGCGCGACTGGCCGACCGGCAGCGTCCACTTCGAGGACTTCGGCGGCAGCGACCCGGTGGTGCTGGCGCAGGACAGGCCGTTCACCGTCAGGCTCGTGCAATCCGGCCGGACGGTGGCGGTGCCCAGCGGCGTCAGCATCCTGGAAGCGTTGCGCCGCGAGCAGGTCGTGGTTCCCAGTTCCTGCGAAAGCGGAACCTGCGGCTCCTGCCGCACCGGCCTCGTGTCGGGCGTGGCCCAGCACCGCGATTACGTTCTCGACGAGACGGAGCACGATCGAGACATCATGATCTGCGTGTCGCGCGCGGTCTCGCCGGTTCTCGAACTCGACCTGTAGCGCGAGCTGCGCCGGCCTAGAACTCTTTCCACTCGCCCCGGGCGGCGGACGCGGGCGCGTGGGAGGCCATCGATCGTTTTCAGGGAGGCCGCACGCGCCCGCATTCGTTCACTGCGCGCCAGGCTCGACGGTGCGCGTCTGCGCTGGCTTCGGCCCCCACCTCAGCAAGGAGGACATCTGATGATTTTGTTTCAAGCGTTATTTCATGTAACCGCGAGGCAAGCGCACTCACCGTGACCGGGTGTGGCGGCGGTCGCAAACCCGCGGTCCGATTCCGCACCTGCCGACCGCTCGCTCCGGGTGACTCCGGGGGCGCTGCGACAAAGGTCGACCATATACTTTCCGCCATTCGACCCGGGCAGCGCCATCCGGCGCGCGCGCCGGGCGTCACCCACCGTTTTCAGGAGAACAGATGGCCGATATCTCACCCAGCCCGGCGCTCGTCGAAAAGCTGGTCTACGCCAACCGCATTCTTTACGACCAGGGCGTCGTGGACGGGCTGGGCCATGTCAGCGTCCGCCACGACACGGCTCCCGACGTCTTCATGCTGTCCTGCAACCGTGCCCCGGCAATGGTGTCGCCGCGCGACATCGTCTGCTACGACCTGGACGGCGAGGCCGTCTCCAGCGGCGCCGAGCGCCCCTACCTGGAGCGCTTCATCCACAGCGAGATCTACCGCGCCCGCCCGGACGTCGTCGCCGTGGTCCACAGCCACTCGCCGAGCGTGATCCCCTTCGGCGTCACCGGCAACCGGCTGCGGCCGATCTTCCACATGGCCGGTTTCCTGGGCAGCGGCAGCTCTCATTTCGAGATCAGCGACGTCGCCGGCGACACCGACATGTTGATCCGCAACCGCGAGCTGGGGCGTGCCCTTGCGCAGTCGCTGGGCGACTGCACCTGCGTGCTGATGCGCGGCCATGGATCCACCGTGGTGGGCACATCGATCGAACAGGTCGTGTACCGGGCGATCTACGCCGAAGTGAACGCCAAGCTGCAGATGAACGCGCAGGGCATGGGGGATGTCCGCTATCTCACGACGGTGGAAGCAGGCCTGGCCGCCGCCACCAACGACAGCCAGATCGGCCGCTCCTGGGAGCTCTGGCGCCGCCGGATCGGACCGATCGAGTCCTGAGCGCCCAATGCACACCCATTTCACCAAAGGAAAATCCATGAGCGCGAAAGCTGTTGTTGCCCTCGGGCTCGGTCTGGCACTGCAGGCGCTGGCCGGCCCGGCCCTGGCCGCCGACCCCTATCCTTCCAAGGCTGTCCGCATCATCGTGCCCTATGGCACGGGCGGCGGCTCCGACATCCTCGCGCGCCAGATCGGCGCCGGCCTGCAGAACCTCTGGGGCCAGGGCGTGGTGATCGACAACCGGGCGGGCGCCTCCGGCAACATCGGCACCGAGGCCGTGGTGCGCTCGCCCGCCGACGGCTACACCCTGCTGCTGCAGAACAGCACCATGGTGGTCAGCCAGGCGGTGTCCGGCAAACTGAACTACGACGCGCAGAAGGACCTGACGCCCATCATGCTGCTGGGGATCACGCCGATCGCGCTGGCGGCGCATCCCAGCCTCAAGGTGCGCAACTTCAGGGAGCTCGTGGCCCACGCCAAGGCCCATCCCAACACGCTCGCGTACGGCTCCTGCGGCATCGGCACGCCGCAGCACTTCGTGATGGAGCTGGTCAAGCAGAAGGCCGGCATCGAGGCCAATCACGCGGCCTACAAGGGTTGCGCCCCGGGCCTGGCCGACGTGGTCGGAGGACAGATCCCGCTGGCGATCCTGAGCGCCAACCTGGTCGCTCCCTACGTCACTTCGGGCAAGCTGGTGGGGATCGGCGTGTCGACCAAGGCGCGCTACAAGCTGATGCCCGACACACCGACGTTCGAAGAGCAGGGACTCAAGCCGCTGGACTTCTCGATCTGGTACGCGCTGATGGGGCCGGCGAAGATGCCGCCCGACGTCCTGGCGCGCATCTACGCCGACGTGCAGAAGATCATGGCGCAACCGGAAACGCAGGCTCGCCTCTCGAGCGCGGGCGTCGAGCCTTACAGCGGCAACGGCGCGGCGTTGACGACCCTGATCCGCGAAGACCTGGTGCGGTACACCGAGGTCGCGAAGGCGGCCAACATCAAGCCGGAATGAAAAAAGCCGCTGACTCCGGCTAAGGAGTCAGCGGCTTTGTCCTGGAGGCGCGAAGCGGAGTCGAACCGCTCTGACCGGATTTGCAATCCGGGGCATAACCGCTTTGCTATCGCGCCAGATCCGCCGCCGGTTTTCACCGACAAAAAAGGGAAGCCTCGGCTTCCCTTTTTGGAAAATCTGGAGCGGGAAAAGAGTCTCGAACTCTCGACCTCAACCTTGGCAAGGTTGCGCTCTACCAACTGAGCTATTCCCGCGTTTCAAGCCTCAAATTATAGCGCAATTTTCGGCCTCGCCGCAAGCGGCGCTCAATGCTTGATCGACACGGGAGTCGATGCAGGCTTGTCACCCGCGGCAACCGGCGTTGCCTGCGCCGCGGCAGCGACCGGCTCGTCGTCGGGCAGCGGCGTGGGCTGCCTTTCGAGCGCCACTTCGAGCACCTTGTCGATCCATTTCACCGGCACGATCTCCAGGCCGCTCTTCACGTTCTCCGGGATGTCCTGCAGGTCCTTCGCGTTCTCTTCCGGGATCAGCACCGTCTTGATGCCGCCGCGCAAGGCCGCCAGCAGTTTTTCCTTGAGGCCGCCGATCGCGGTCACCTCGCCGCGCAGCGTGATCTCGCCGGTCATGGCGACATCACCGCGCACCGGAATGCCCGTCATCGCCGACACGATGGCCGTCGTCATCGCGGCACCGGCGCTCGGACCGTCCTTGGGCGTTGCGCCGTCGGGCACGTGGATGTGGATGTCCTTCTTCTCGAACACTTCGTCCGCGATGCCCAGCTGGCGTGCACGGCTGCGCACCACCGTGCGGGCTGCCGCAACCGATTCCTTCATCACGTCGCCCAGCGAACCGGTCGTGGTGATCACGCCCTTGCCGGGCATCAGCGCGCCCTCGATCGTCAGCAGGTCGCCGCCGACCTCGGTCCATGCCAGGCCGACCACCTGGCCCACCTGGTTCTGGTTCTCGGCACGGCCGTAGGTGAACTTGCGCACACCCAGGAAGTCGTTGAGGTTCGCGCCGTCGACCCTGACCTGCGGCGTCATCTTCTTGAGCTGCAGGCCCTTGACCACCTTGCGGCAGATCTTGGACAGCTCGCGCTCGAGCGAACGCACGCCGGCTTCCCGCGTGTAGTAGCGAACGATGTCGCGGATCGCCTCTTCGGTGACCAGCAGTTCGTTGTCCTTCACGCCGTTGTTCTTCATCTGCTTGGGCAGCAGGTACTTCAGCGCGATGTTGGTTTTCTCGTCCTCGGTGTAGCCCGAGAGGCGGATCACTTCCATCCGGTCCAGCAGCGCCGGCGGGATGTTCATCGAGTTGGACGTGGCCACGAACATCACGTCCGACAGGTCGAAGTCGACCTCGACGTAGTGGTCGCCGAACTTGTGGTTCTGCTCGGGATCGAGCACCTCGAGCAAGGCGCTCGACGGGTCACCGCGGAAGTCCGTGCCGAGCTTGTCGATCTCGTCCAGCAGGAACAGCGGGTTGCGCGTTCCGACCTTGTTGAGGCTTTGCAGCACCTTGCCCGGCATCGCGCCGATGTAGGTGCGGCGATGGCCGCGGATCTCCGCCTCGTCGCGCATGCCGCCCAGCGCCATGCGCACGTACTTGCGGCCGGTCGCCTTGGCGATCGACTGCCCCAGCGAGGTCTTGCCCACGCCCGGAGGGCCGACCAGGCACAGGATGGGCGCCTTCACCTTGTCGACGCGCTGCTGCACCGCGAGATATTCGAGGATGCGGTCCTTGACCTTTTCCAGCCCGTAGTGGTCCTCGTTCAGGACGTCCTCGGCATGCGACAGGTCGTGCCTGATCTTGGTCTTCTTGCTCCAGGGCAGGCCGGTCAGCACGTCGATGTAGTTGCGCACCACGGTGGCCTCGGCCGACATGGGCGACATCAGCTTGAGCTTCTTGAATTCGCTCTCGGCCTTCTTCAACGCCTCCTTGGGCATCTTGGCGGCCTTGATCTTCTTTTCGATCTCCTCGATGTCGGCGCCTTCTTCGCCTTCGCCGAGTTCCTTCTGGATCGCCTTGACCTGTTCGTTCAGGTAGAAGTCCCGCTGGTTCTTCTCCATCTGCCGCTTGACGCGGCCGCGGATCTTCTTGTCGACGTTCAGGATGTCGACCTCGCGCTCGATCTGCTCGAACAGGTTCTCCAGCCGCCCCTTCACGTCGGCCAGATCCAGCACGACCTGCTTGTTGTCAAGCTTGAGGGGCAGGTGGGCGGCGATGGTGTCGGCCAGGCGACCGGGATCGTCGATGCTGGAGATCGAGGTCAGGATCTCCGGCGGGATCTTCTTGTTCAGTTTGACGTACTGGTCGAACTGCTGCATCACGGCGCGGCGCAGCGCCTCGATCTCGCTGGACTTCTGCTCCTGGTCGGCGGCCTCGATCGGGGTGACGTTGGCCGTGAAATGGGCCTCGCCGTCGTCGATGCGGTTGACGCGGGCGCGCTGCTGGCCTTCGACCAGCACCTTCACCGTGCCGTCCGGCAGCTTGAGCATCTGCAGGATGGTGGAGACGCAGCCGACTTCGAACATGTCGGAGACCGACGGTTCGTCCTTCGCGGCTGCCTTCTGGGCCACCAGCATGATGCGGCGTTCCGCCTCCATCGCCGCCTCGAGCGCCTTGATGCTCTTGGGCCGGCCGACGAACAGCGGGATCACCATGTGGGGAAAGACCACCACGTCGCGCAGCGGCAGCAGCGGCAGGTCGATCGCGGTGGCTGGCAGTGGAATGTGTCCGGACATGCTTATCCTATTGAGTTACCCGACGAATATGGCCCGTGTGCGGCCATTTTCAACCCGCGCGACTCCCGATTGGGGCGACGGGGCGAGTTTTGTTGCAACTATCACCTGGCAGCGGTGGCGCAGGTCAGGCCTTCTTGGCGGCTTCGCGGTAAACCAGAAGCGGAGGCTTGTTCTCTTCGATCGTGGACTCGTCGACGACGACCTTGTCCACGTTCGAGGTGTTGGGCAGCTCGAACATCGTGTCGATCAGCGACTGCTCCAGGATCGAGCGCAGGCCGCGGGCGCCGGTCTTGCGCGCCAGCGCCTTCCTGGCGATGGCCTTGAGCGCGTTGGGGCGGATCTCGAGGTCCACGCCTTCCATCGCCAGCAGCTTGCCGTATTGCTTGACCAGCGCGTTCTTCGGCTCGGTGAGGATCTGCACCAGCGCGTCTTCGCTCAGCTCCGCCAGCGTGGCGACGACGGGCATCCGGCCGACGAGTTCGGGGATGAGGCCGAACTTGATCAGGTCTTCCGGCTCCACTTCGCGGAACATGTCCGAGAGGCTGCGCTGTTTCTTGCTCTTGACGGTCGCGCCGAAGCCGATGCCGGACGATTCGGTGCGCTGCTCGATGACCTTCTCCAGCCCCGAGAAGGCGCCGCCGCAGATGAACAGGATGTTGGTCGTGTCGATCTGCAGGAAGTCCTGGTTCGGGTGCTTGCGGCCGCCCTGCGGCGGCACGCTGGCCATCGTGCCTTCGATCAGCTTGAGCAAAGCCTGCTGCACGCCCTCGCCCGACACGTCGCGCGTGATGGACGGGTTGTCGGACTTGCGCGAGATCTTGTCGATCTCGTCGATGTAGACGATGCCGCGCTGCGCCCGCTCCACCTCGTAGTTGCAGCTTTGCAGCAGCTTCTGGATGATGTTCTCGACGTCCTCGCCGACATAGCCCGCTTCCGTCAGCGTGGTGGCATCGGCCATCACGAAAGGCACGTCGAGCATCCGCGCGAGGGTTTGCGCCAGCAGGGTCTTGCCCGAGCCGGTGGGGCCGATCAGGAGGATGTTGCTCTTGGTGAGCTCCACGTCGTCCTTCTTGGACTTTTCCTTGTGGCGCAGCCGCTTGTAGTGGTTGTACACGGCGACCGACAGCGTGCGCTTGGCCGGTTCCTGGCCGATCACGTAGTTGTCCAGGTTGGCCTTGATCTCGCTGGGCGTGGGCAGGTCGCCGCGCGCTTCGCGCGAGTCGTCGCCCGAGGGCAGCTCGTCACGGATGATCTCGTTGCACAGGTCGATGCATTCATCGCAGATGAACACCGACGGACCCGCGATCAGTTTCTTCACCTCGTGCTGGCTCTTGCCGCAGAAGGAGCAATACAGGGTCTTTTCGCCGGAAGAGCCTTTTTTCTCGGCCATGTGCGCGGTACCTTTAGAAGAGGTTTTTCAATGATAACCAAATAAAAAACGGCGCTTCCGGTGCCGGGAAGCGCCGTTGCTGCAGGGCAACCCCTTGTTGGAGCCGCCGCGCCAGCCGCGGTTCCGTTCAGGGACGCTTGGCGATGACCTGGTCCACCAGCCCGTAGGCCTTGGCCTCGTCGGCGTCCAGGAAATAGTCACGCTCGGTGTCGCGCTCGATCTTCTCCAGCGGCTGACCCGTCCGTTCGGCCAGGATCCGGTTCATCACGGCCTTGGTCTTGAGGATGTCGCGGGCGTGGATCTCGATGTCGGTCGCCTGGCCCTGGGCCCCGCCCAGCACCTGGTGGATCATGACCTTGGAACTGGGCAGCGAGAAACGCTTGCCCTTGGCGCCGGCGGCCAGCAGGAACGCGCCCATGCTGGCGGCCATGCCGGTGCACAGGGTCGACACGTCCGGCTTGATGAAGTTCATCGTGTCGTAGATCGCCATGCCGGCGCTGACGCTGCCGCCGGGCGAGTTGA
Organism: Ramlibacter sp.; assembly: GCA_028291885.1. Taxonomy (GTDB): domain Bacteria; phylum Pseudomonadota; class Gammaproteobacteria; order Burkholderiales; family Burkholderiaceae_C; genus Ramlibacter. The sequence goes on from JAQGNJ010000331.1 coordinate 12,039, forward strand.
TGTAGAACGAGATGTCCTTGTCCGGGTTCTCGCTCTCGAGGAACAGCAGCTGGGCCACCACCAGGTTGGCGGTCTGGTCGTTGACCGGGCCCACCAGGAAGATCACCCGCTCGCGCAGCAGGCGCGAATAGATGTCGTAGGAACGCTCGCCGCGTCCGGATTGTTCGATGACGATCGGCACCATGCCGAGGGCCTGTGTATCAAGTGCGCTCATGGATTGACTCCGTTGTCCGTTCTGTAACTGTATCGAATCTGGGATCTCGGAAAGCAAATGGGGCTTGTGCCCCGGACTGCAAGGTCCGCACAAGCCCCACGCGGGAAAAGCCCCGGCCCTCAGGCCTGCTGGCCCATGAGCTCGTCGAACGACACGGTCTTGTCGGTGACCTTGGCCTTGCCCAGCACGAAGTCGGTGACGTTGTTCTCGATCACGATCGCCTCGACCTCGGCCAGGCGGCGGTTGTCGCTGTAATACCAGCGCACGACGTCCTCGGGCTTCTCGTAGCTGGCGGCCAGCTCTTCCACGTGCTGCTTGATCTGCTCCGGCTTGGCCTGCAGATCGTTGGCGCGGACCAGTTCGGCGACCACCAGGCCCAGGCGCACGCGGCGCTCGGCCTGCGGGCGGAACATGTCGTCGGGGATCGGCGCCTTGTCCGCATCCTTGATGCCGCGCTGCTTGAGGTCGGCGCGGGCGCCTTCGATCATGCGGTCCACTTCGGCCTGGACGCTGGACTTGGGCAGGTCGAGTTCGGCCTTGGACACCAGCGCGTCCATGACGGCCTGCTTGTTCTTGGACAGCAGGCGGAACTTGACTTCGCGCTCGAGGTTCTTCTTGATGTCGGCGCGCAGGCCTTCGACGCTCGCGTCGGCAATGCCCAGCGACTTGGCCAGCGCCTCGTTCACCTCGGGCAGGTTCGCGGCCTCGATCTTCTTGACCGTGACCATGAAGTCGGCCTGCTTGCCGGCCACTTCCTTGCCGTGGTAGTCGGCCGGAAAGGCCAGCGGGAAGGTCTTGCTCTCGCCGACC
>JAQGNJ010000335.1 GCA_028291885.1 Ramlibacter sp.
GTCCTGCATCACGGCGCCGATCTGGCTGCGCAGCGAGCGCTGGGTGCAGTCGCGGATGTCCGCGCCGTCCACCAGCACCCGTCCCGCTGTTGGCGCATAGAGGCGCTCCAGCAGCGACACCAGAGTCGTCTTGCCGCAGCCGCTCGGGCCGACCAGCGCCACCGTCTCGCCGGGGGCGATGGAGAGCGACACGTTGCGCAGCACCGGGCGGCCGTCGCCGTAGTCGAACGAGACGCGCTCGAAAGCCACCGCGCCGCGCGCGACCACGAGCTCGCGCGCACCGGGCCGGTCGGCCAGCGGATCGGGCGCGTCGAGGATGGCGCCGACGCTTTCCAGCGAGACGCGGGCGCGCCGCACCGTGGCGTAGGCGTTGGTCAGTCCCTGGATCGGGCCGAACAGCCCGCCGACGTAGGCCAGCGCGGCGACCAGCGTTCCCACCGTGCCCTGGCCGCGCAGCACCAGCCAGGCGCCGATCGCTGCGACCGAGAGCCGGGCCGCGCCGGCGGAAAGCCCCTGCAGCGAAGCGGTGCGGGCGTCGCGCCGGGCCCCGCGCGTCACCCGGGCGTTGCCCCGGGACACCGCGGCCAGGAAGCGCCGCTCCTCGGCCTGCTCCATCGCGAAGCCCTTGACCGTGCGGATGCCGCCCAGCACCTCGGTCCAGCGCCCGAAGGTCGCGGTCCAGTGGGCCAGCAGCGCGCGGTCCCGCCGCGTCTGCTCCGGTGCGGCCCGCATTCCGATCAGCGCCGGCAGCGGCGCGAAGACGCAGACCGCCAGGGCCAGGCGCCAGTCCAGCTGCAGCAGCGCAGTCAGGGCCAGTCCGAGGTAGGCGGCCGCGGGCAGCGCCTTGAAGGCCAGCTCCGCCACCGCCGTCACGAAGCCGTTGATCGAGGTGTTCACCCGGCTGACGGTCCCGCCAACCGTCTGCCTCTGGTGGAACGCGAGCGGGAGCTGGTGCAGCCGCGCCGTCACGCGCCGGCGCAGCGCGAAGTCGAGGTCGAGCCGAACGCGCCAGCTGCGCGCCTCCAGCAGTCGCGACAGAACGATCTGCGCCAGCTCGGCGGCCGCGACCAGCGCCAGGGCGAACAGGACGCTGCGCCCGGCCCCCGTCCCCACGCTGCCCGGCGCCGCGGCCACGCGACCCAGCGCGTCCACCAGCCACATGACGGCAAGTGGCGCCGCGGCGCTGGCCGAGGCGAGCAGGAGCGCCAGCGCCAGCACGCCGGCGATCGGACGGCCGAAGCCGCGCAGCCAGGGCAGCGCGCGTCGCGCCATGTCGCGGCTGCCACCCAGTGGCGGCTGGACCAGGCCCACGTCGGCCTGCATCAGGACGCGAACCGCGCGGCGAACCGGCAGCTTGTGGTGGGTCCGAACCGCGGGTTCGGCGGGGAGCCGGCGATGCTGCTCCTGAAGCGGGGGTGTTGGGACAAGGTGAACTCCGGCTGGACTGGATGTGCGTGCGGCACAGCAGCCCGCTCCATCAGGACACTAACGTCGCTACTGATGAGCTGGATGACAGACCTGCACCGGACCGTGACCTGTGTCACGGAAGGCCGCGTCGCAGCCGAAACGCCGGCCGGCTTCGACCTGGAGCGAAAGCATGGCCAGCCGCTGCGGCCCGCGCAGCCGGGGCAGTCACCCGTCCTTGCGAGGCGTGCGCTGCACCGAATCCGTCAGCGGCGTCAGGGCGGCCGACCCGGTCTTGCCGGCGCGGGCGCCGAGCACCATTTCGCTCATCCAGTTGACCAGCAGCGAGGTGTACGTCTGCTGCCACTGCTTTTCCGACAGGGCGTGGTCGGCGCCCGAGATCGTCCGGTAGGTCAGCGACTGCGCGCGCTGGAACGCGTTCATGTAGTTCTTGATCGCCTGGTGCGGCACCAGGGAGTCGTTCTCCGACTCGACGATCAGCACGTCGCCGCGGAACTCCGCGCAGGACGCGAGCGCCCGGTTGGTCTCCGGCTCGATGGCGCTGTGGCGGTAGCTGGCCAGCTCGTCGCGATCGAGCTGTCCCTTGGGCACGTCCCAGCCGGCGTCCTTGTAGAGCGCCGGGACGCGCAGCGCGAGCCAGCGCACCTGCCGCAGGGCGCTCACGATCGCTGCCAGGTAGCCGCCGTAGCTGCTGCCGACGATCGCGATCGCGCCGGGATCGACCGACGGATGGCCGACCAGCACGTCGTAGGCGGCCAGAACGTCCTGCAGGTTCTGTTCGCGCGTCACCGTGTCGCGCTGGCCCTTGTGGCGCACATGGCCGCGCAGGTCGAAGGTCAGGCAGATGCAGCCGAGCGCCGCGATCTCGTGGGCCCGGGCGATGTACTGGTCCTGGCTGCCGTCCCAGCCGTGCACCAGGACGACGCCCGGCACCATCGTGTCGGGCCCCACCAGCGTGCCGGCGATGTGCTGGCCGTCGACCCGGATGTCGATCGGGTTATCGCGCGTCGACATGCGGCTCCACCAGCGTGTACTTGGTCAACCGGCCCACCCTCGGATCCTCGCCGCGGAAATAGACGACCGCATCCGGCGGCGGCTCGGGACACTCGCCGAAGATCTCGAAACCCGTCGCGCAGATCCGCTCGCAGCCGGGCTGGTTGCGAAATGCGTCCAGCGCGGCCAGCTCCGGACCGGTGGCGCCGCCGACGCGCCAGGATTGTTCCAGCACGCCGGAGCGGTCGCGGCCGGACTCGTCGCGGCCGACCAGCACGTCATAGTTGATGCGCGACGCGAAGAAGCCGCTGAAGCAGCCCTTGACCGCCGCGTCGTAGCGCCGCGCCTGCTCGATGGCGTGGCGGATCTGCGGCTCGATCTGCAGCGCGAGCAGCGCACCGAAGTCGCCGCGGCTGACGGTGAGGTCCGATCCCCCATACACCTCGTCCCCATGGTTGTTGCGGGTCAGGCGCTGGCTGCCGAAATAGCTCGCCGTCATCGCGCCCACCTGCACCTGGCCGACGCTGAAGGTGCGGACCTGGTCCAGGTTCTCCTCCAGGACGATGCCGTGCGACAGCACTTCCGCGGGATCGACCGCCTCCAGCCGGCGCTTCAATTCGGCCGCGTCGCGCGCCACCCACTGGCCCAGGCCGCCGCTGGCGCGCACCTGCTTGATGCGCACCGGCCCGCCGGCGAGCAGCCGCATCCCGGCGCGCAGCGCGTCATCGAGGCTGAAGGCGCTGTAGCCGGCCAGGACGGCATCGCCGAGCTGGCCGTGGAAAGCCGTGTTCCATCCGGGCAGCGCGGCGGCGTCGGGTTCCAGCAGCGGATGGGTGATCGCCTTGGTGGCGACGAATCCATGCGGCACGACGCCGCCGAACAGGTCCTGCGGACCGCGGATGCCGAGCGCCGCCGCTTCCTGCGCCCGCAGCGTCCCGGCCGGCACGAAGTACACGTGCCCCGGGTACCGGGCCGAGGGATCGTAGGGCCCGCGGTCGGCGTAGCCCTTCAAGGCAGCCAGCCGGCGCGCATAGGCGAGCTGCGTGATCCGCTCGTGCTCGCTCGCGTAGCGGGTTCCCGGGTTCGCACAGGTGACGACCACGCCCTGCTGCGCGGCCGTCGCAAGATCGCTGGGCGGCATCCGACCTCCTTGGCTGAGGCTCGATTTTCTGGAGCGGCCCGGGAGCGTCTGTCAGACAAGATGCCGAACCGGGGCGCTCCGGCGCGCCTGCCGAGGACGGCGTCAGATCGCAGGCGGCGGGGCCAGCACCAGGCCATGGCGCGTCATGACTTCCACCAGCTTCGCCTTGTCGGGCGGGCCGCCGGTCTTGACGACCGCGGCGACTTCGCGGAAGTACTGCGCGCCGATGTCCGGCGTCAGCATGGTCAGCGTGCGCACCGTCTCGTCGAAGGGATTGCTGAAGCCGTGGACCGCGCCGCGCGGCGTGAAGGCGGTGTCGCCCGGCCCGAGATCCCACTGGATGCCGTCGACGCTGAAGCGCAGCCGGCCTTCGAGCACGTGGACCACCTCCTCCGCGTCGCGGTGGCTGTGCGCGGGCGGCACGTTCGAATGCGGCGGCAGGCGCATCTCGAACAGGCCGCTGTGGCCGTCGCCGCTGCCGCTGCCGTCCACGAGGTAGCGGATCTCGATCTTGCCGATGCGGATGGTCTCCGCCGGCCTGGCTTGCTGGGTGCTCATGGCGGTTCCTTGGCGTCGGTGTGGCCGTTGCGCCGGGCTACTCGCCCAGGACGACGACGTGCATCGGAACGGTCGCGCCGACCGTGTTTTCCCACGTTGCGACCTGCGACGGCGCGGCGCTCCATTCGGTGTTGTACATGGCGCGGCCGTGGCGCAGCATCCGCAGCGCGATCCGCGAGGATTGCAGGTGGCCGCGGTCGGCCAGCTGCATGAACTGGCCGTAGGCGGCCGAATACCTGCCGTCACGGTACAGCCGCACGGCTTCGACGAAGCGGATGTCGTCGTCGGTCCTGGGGACGACCACCACGTCGTCGACCTGGGTCGCGCCCGACGCGCCGCCGATGCCGGGGGGCTGGCCGCAACCGGCCAGGCCGGCGACCAAGAGTGCTGCGGCGATCAGGGAAGTCTGGGTTCTCATGCTGTTCTCCTGCGCCGGACGGACCGGCTGGTTGGAAGTTGGGTCGGGACACGGTTTGACCGTGCCCTGACTTTGCGTCCGCGGGCAGGGGAGGCGTTAACGAGAAACCGGGGCGCCGATTGCAGAAAATTCCGCAATCCGGGCGCGGTCAGTGCGCGGCGGGGCGCGCCAGCAGGGTGACCTGCCGCCGGTCGAGGCGCAGGGAGCCGTCGTCCTGCAGCTCCTGGAACACGCGCCTGACCATGTCGCGCGAGGCGCCGACCCGGTGCGCGATCTCCTGCTGCGACAGCCGCTCGCCCACGATGCGGATGCCGTCGCGCTCCACGGCCAGCCCCTGCAGGAGCGCCAGCACGCGGTCGCGCACGCCCTGCAGGGCCAGGCCCTTGATCTTGGAGGTGGCGACCCGGTTGCGGCGGATCAGGGTGGTGATCAGGCGCATCGCGAAATCCGGGTCGGCGCCGATCGCCTTGCGCAGCGCGTCGCGCGTCACGACCGCGCAGCTGACGCGGTCCAGCGTGATCACCGAGGCCGACCGCGAACCGCCATCGAGCGCCATGTCGCCGATGCACTCGCCGGCGCCGCAGATGTTCAGCACGATCTCGCCGCCGTCCGCATCGGAAGCGAAGACCTTCACGCGCCCGCTGAGGATCACGAAAGCCGTGTCCGCCGCCTCGCCCTCGTTGACGAAGACGGTCTGCGGCGGCATGCGGTGCAGCCAGCCCAGGCCGGCCAGCAGGCGCATGCCGGGATCCGCGACGTGCACCAGGTCCGCTTCGTTCATGGGCAGGCATTATGCGGTTGCAGGCCGGCTGCCGGTACCATCGCGGCCCAGGCCACCATGCAAAACAACAACAGCTCCTTCCACCATCCGGCCGCCTTCTGGGCCGGATGCATCGCCATCACCCTGGGCGTGCTGTCCCACCTGCCGATGTTCATGATGGGCAGGTCCACCCACTACCAGATGGTGGGGATGGAGATGGACAACTTCATGCTGGCCGGGATGGGGATGATCCCGGTGGGCCTGCTGCTGGCGGCCTATGGGCTGATGCCGCGTTTCGCCAGCATGCAGCGCAGCGGCGCCGAGCCGATGCAGTTCCATGTCGCCGACGGCGTCGCGCTCAATCGCGAGCACTGGAAGCTGGTGAGCGTGCTGGTGGTCGCCCTGGCGGTGGACGTGCTCAAGCCGGCGACGCTGGGCTTCGTGATGCCCGGCGTCACCCGCGAATACGGGATCAGCCGCGAAACCGCCGGCATCCTGCCGCTGGTCGCCCTGACCGGAACCACGGTCGGCTCGGTGCTGTGGGGCCGGCTGGCCGACGTCTTCGGCCGCCGTTCGGCGATCCTGCTGTCGGCCCTGATGTTCGTCGGCACCGCCATCTGCGGCGCCATGCCCAGCTTCGAATGGAACCTGGTCATGTGCTTCCTGATGGGCGCTTCGGCCGGCGGGCTCCTGCCCATCACCTTCACGCTGATGGCCGAGACCGTCCCGGCCCGGCATCGCGGCTGGCTGCTGGTCGCCCTGGGCGGCATCGGAACGTCCGGCGGCTACCTGCTTGCGGCCGGCGCCGCCGCCTGGCTGGAGCCGCTCTTCAGCTGGCGCGCGCTCTGGTTGCTGGGCCTGCCGACCGGCCTGGTCATCATCGTGCTCGGACGCTACCTGCCCGAGTCGCCGCGCTTCCTGGCGCGGGCCGGCCTGCAGGACCAGGCCCGCGCCGTGCTCGCGCGCTTCGCCGGCGCCAGGGGCGACCAGGACGTCGAGGCCGATCCGCCCGCCGGAACCAACACCGCGCCCTCCGCGCACGAGGTGCCGGGTTCCGGCCAGCTGCTGCGCGGCAAGCATGCGGCGATCACCCGGGGCCTGGTCACCTGCGGCGTCGCCTGGGGCCTGGCCAATTTCGGCTTCCTGCTCTGGCTGCCGACCAACCTGGGGCGGATGGGAATGGACGCCAGCGCCGCCAGCGCGTTGCTGACCCGCGCAGCCATCCTCGCCCTGCCCGGCACGGCGGTCGTCATCCTGATGTACCACCGCTGGAGCAGCCTGAAGTCGCTGGTCGCCTTCATCGCGCTGACCGCCGCGTCCCTGCTGCTGTTCTTCCTGCTCGCGGTGGCGAAGATCCAGTCCGGCGCGGCGATGACGGCCGTCACGGCGGCGCTCCTGGTCAGCTCCAGCGGCGTGATCGCGATGCTGATCCCCTACGCGGCGGAGATCTACCCGGTCCACCTGCGCGGCACCGGCTCCGGCCTGGTCGCCGCGGGATCGAAGTTCGGCGGCATCGTCGGCGCGCTGTTCGGCGTGTTCGGGCTGTTCAGCCACTTCGCGGCCTCGGCCCTGCTGATCGCCATCGCCATGGCCGCGGCCGCGGTGATGCTTGCCTTCAGCGGCGTGGAAACCCGCGGCCGCCGGCTCGAGGACATCCAGCACACGATCGACGGGCTGCGGACCCGCTGAAGCGCGGCGGCCACTGTTCACACTTTTTTGCAAATTGACAACAGGCGGGCCCGCGAAGAAAGCCAAAGCGGTCGACGAGTGCGATTTTCCGGTGGCTGCGGGGCCCGCTCGGGTAAGCTTCATCAACTCAGTTCAGTCCCGCTTCAGATGTCGTCAGCCCCTGTCTCGAACCAGCGGAACACCGAACTTCCCACCCCGCAAGCCAGGCCGGAAACGGCGCCCGCCAGCCGCAGCTGCGACGTCCTCGTGATCGGCGGCGGCCCCGGCGGAAGCACCGCCGCAGCCCTGCTGGCCAGCCGGGGATTGCGCGTCACCCTGCTCGAAAAAGCCCGCCACCCGCGTTTCCACATCGGCGAATCGCTGCTGCCGGCCAACCTGCCGCTGCTGGAGCAGCTCGGCGTGGCCGACCAGGTCCGCGGCCTGGCGATGCAGAAGTTCGGCGCCGAGTTCGTCTCGCCCTGGCACGAGCCGGCGAGCATGACGATCCAGTTCCAGGAGGCCTGGGACAAGAGCATGCCCTACGCCTACCAGGTGCGGCGCTCGGAATTCGACGAGATCCTGCTGCGCAACGCCCAGGCCAAGGGCGCCCAAGTGATCGAAGGCTGCCGCGTGCGCGACGTCAGCTTCCGCCCGGACGGCAGCGGCGGCGTGGTCGATGCGGAACACGAGGACGGCAGCGGCGACCGCTGGGCCGCGCGCTTCGTCATCGACGCCTCGGGCCGCGACACCCTGCTCGGACGCAAGTTCGACCTCAAGAAGCGCAACCCCAAGCACAACAGCTCGGCGCTCTACGGCCACTTCAGCGGCGCGAAACGCCATGCCGGGCACGACGAAGGCAACATCACCATCTTCTGGTTCGACCACGGCTGGTTCTGGTTCATCCCGCTGGCCGACGGCACGACCAGCATCGGCGCCGTCATCTGGTCGTACTACCTGAAGACCCGCAAGACGCCGGTCAGGCAGTTCTTCCTGGACACCGTCGCCATGTGCCCGGCGCTGGCCGCCCGGCTCGAAGGCGCGACCCTGGTGTCGGAGGTCGAGGCCACGGGCAATTTCTCCTACAGCTGCGAGCGCAGCCACGGTCCCGGCTACCTGATGATCGGCGACGCCTTCACCTTCATCGACCCGGTGTTCTCCTCCGGCGTGATGCTCGCCATGCAGGGCGGCTTCGTCGCCGCCGAGGCGGTGCAGACCTGCCTGGCCGAACCCGCGCGCGCAGCGGCGGCGCTGCGCCGCTTCGACCGCATCGTGCGCCAGGGGCCCCGCGACTTCTCGTGGTTCATCTACCGCGTGACCAACCCGATCATGCGGGACATGCTGATGCAGCCGGGCAACGTCTTTCGCGTCAAGGAAGCGCTGATCTCGATGCTGGCCGGCGACATCTACGGCAAGACGCCGATCTGGGGCTCGATCCGCGCCCTCAAGGGCATCTACTACCTGCTGTCGCTCGCCAGCCCGAAGCGCTCGTTCCAGGCCATGCGGCGGCGCCGCCACAACATCACGGCGGACCGCTCCGATGCGCTCGCAGGGCAGCCCTGAGCTGCGCGACCCGCCCGTCTGGGCGGGCGTGGTCGCGGCTGCGGCGGCGCTGGCCAACGCGGCCAGGCTGTATGCCGGCCTCCTGACCCTCGCCGCGCTGTGCTTCATGGCGTCGGCGGTCATCTTCGGGGGCAGCGTGCTGCTGCCGCGAAGGCGCAGGCTGGCCTTCGCGCGGTCCGCCATCACCGCCGTCTTCCGCACCCAGTTCCAGGCGATGGAGTTGATCGGCGTGATGCGGCTTGACCTCAGCGCCCTGGACGCGCTGCGCGACGGGCCCGCGCTGATCGTCGCGCCCAACCACCCATCGATGATCGACGCGGCGCTGCTGCTGTCGCGGCTGTCGGACCTGAGCTGCATCATGAAAGCCGAGGTGCTGGACAACGTGCTGTTCGGTTTCGGCGCGCGGATGGCCGGCTACATCACGAACGACCCGCTGCGCACCATGCTGCGATCGGCCGTCGACCACCTGCACAACGGCCATCACCTGCTGCTGTTTCCCGAAGGCACGCGCACCCAGCGCCCGCCGGTCAACAAGCTGCAGCGCACGACCGGCCTGGTCGCCAAGCGCGCCGGCGTGCCGGTGCAGGCCATCATCATCGAGACCAACACCGCCTTCCTCGGCAAGGGCTGGCCGCTGCTGCGGGTGCCGACGCTGCCGATGGAATACAAGCTGCGGCTGGGACGCCGCTTCGACGCGCCGGAGAACGTGGACGCGTTCGCGGACCAGCTCGAGGAGTATTTCCGCGACGAACTCGCCCGGGCGCGCCTGACCGTCCTGCCGCCGGACCGCCGCTCCGCTCCGCTTCCATGACCCCGGGTTCCCGCACCCGCCTGGTCCTCGTTCCCAGCTACAACCCCGGCCCGAAAGTCTACGACACCGTCCGCGAAGCCCGCGCGCACTGGAGCCCGGTCTGGGTCGTCGTCGACGGCAGCACCGACGGCACGGCCGATGGCCTGCGGCGGATGGCGGCAAGCGATGCCGGACTGCGGGTGCTGGTGCTGGAACGCAACTGCGGCAAGGGCGCGGCCGTGCTGCATGGTCTGGACATCGCGGCCAGGGAAGGCTTCACCCACGCGCTGACCATGGACTCCGACGGCCAGCACCCCGCGGCGCTGATCGGGCAATTCATGGCGGCCTCCGAGCGCGAGCCCGATGCCATGGTGCTGGGCAAGCCGGTCTTCGACGCGTCCGCGCCGGCCTTGCGCGTCAACGGCCGCAAGGTGTCGAACGGCTGGGCCGACCTGGAAACGCTGTGGATGGGGATCGGCGATTCGCTCTACGGCTTTCGCGTCTACCCGATCGAGCCGCTGCGCCAGGTGATGCAGGGCCAGCGCTGGATGCGGCGCTTCGACTTCGATCCCGAGGCCGTGGTGCGCATGTGCTGGCGCGGCGTGCGTCCGGTCAACCTGCCGGCGCCGGTCAAGTACCTGTCGGCCGCGGAAGGCGGCGTGTCGCACTTCAACTACCTGCGCGACAACGTCCTGCTCACCTGGATGCACAGCCGGCTGCTCGCCGGATTCCTGTTGCGACTGCCGCTGCTGCTGTGGCGCCGGCTCAGATCATCCCGCCGTTGATCGAGATCACCTGGCCGGTGATGTAGGCCGCTTCCTCGGACACGAGGTAGGAGACCAGGCCCGCGACTTCGTCGGGCCGGCCCACGCGCTTGGCCGGCACCATCTGTGCGACGGCCTTGGCGTCGAAGCTGCCCTGGCTCATCGCCGTTTCGATGATGCCGGGCGCGACGGCGTTGACCGTGATGCCGCGGCTCGCCACTTCCAGCGACAAGGCCTTGGCCGCGGAATGCAGCGCGCCCTTGGCCGCCGCGTAGTTCACCTGGCCCCGGTTGCCCGCCAGACCGGCGACCGAGGTGATGTTGACGATGCGGCCCCAGCGGGTGCGGATCATCGGCAGCATCAGCGGTTGCGTCACGTTGAAGAAGCCGTTCAGCGACACGTCGATCACGCGATGCCATTGCGCCGCCTGCATGCCGGGAAAAACGGCGTCGTCGTGGATGCCGGCGTTGTTGACCACCACCTGGATGGGGCCGTCCTCCAGGAGTTTCTCCAGTGCCGCGGTCGTCGCCGGCGCGTCGGTGATGTCGAACACGCAGGCCTGCGCGCTGCCGCCCTTGGCGACGATGTCGGCGACCACCTCCTGCGCGGTCAGCGGCTGGCGGTTGGCGTGCACCAGCACATGGAAGCCGTCGGCCGCCAGCCGCCGGCAGATCGCCGAGCCGATGCCGCCGCTGCCGCCGGTGACGATCGCGCGCTTGAGGCCGCCTGTCATGGAAGCTCCCGCCGGGATTGCGGTGCGGCCGCCGCCGCATCGAGGATCACGATGGCCCGGCCGCCAAGCAAGAGACGCGCGCCGGCGTGGACCTCGAATTCGTAGACCACACCGCCGGCATCGCCCATCATCCGCTCGGCCCGCACCGTCAGGTCGTCCTGCACGTCGTCCAGGCGGCTCGCGTGCAAACGGACCGAGCGCACGCCGGCGAGGTAGCCGGCGGACGGCACTGGCGCCGGTCCGCCATCGGCTTGGGCTTGCGCGAGCAGCGCGCCATGCACCGCCATTGCCTGCGCCGCGTATTCGATGCCGCAGGCGATGCCCAGCCGGCCATGGGCGCGCAAGGGATTGTCGGCCGCGCGATGGCTGGTCGCCTCGCAACGGATGCGGCTCGCGTCCCATTCGACGACATGATCGAGCAGGCACATGCCGCCCTGGTGGGGGATGCGGCGCTCGATCTCGCGATGGCTCAGCATGGCGCGGCCCGCACCGACAGCTGCATGCCTTCGAGATAGTCGATCACCACCTGGCGCTCCTGCCCAAGCGCCAGTGCGCGCAGGAGAGTGAGGCCGCGCGCCGCGGGGAAAGAAGCCCGCATGCTCTCCAGGCCCGCGTCGTCCAGCGTGTCGGCGGCTTGGGCGGTGAACGCGCCGTCGCGAGCGATCGCCAGTTGGCCGATGCTGTGCGCGCCGGGGCGCGGCGACAGCAGCAGGGCGACGCCCAGCGTGTCGGGGATCGGCCGCACCGTGCGCAGCGGCTCGGGGTAATCGGTGTCGTACGCGACCAGCAGCACGGGCTGGCCTTCGGTGACGACCTGCGTCATCGCCTCCAGCAGGCCCGCGGCGAAGCTGCCGTCATGCGCGCACAGCACGGACGACGTCGCCATCGAGCCCGACGCGATGCTCCAGTAGCCGGAGGGCGCGTTGTGCACCGAGTTGTGGAAGCGCGTCGGCGAGATCACGCGGTCCGACGTCGCAAGCGCGGCGCAGATTTCGTGGCAGTTCACGCTGTCGCCGCCCGACGACGAGAAGACGGTCGCGAGGTCCGCGGCCGGATAGGCGCAGGGCGCGAGCGCCTGCGTCCCGACGGCGATCGCCGCCTTCACCGCCGCGCCGGAGCGCCGGCGCTCTGCCGCCGGCAGGGCCTGAGGCGGCGGGAGTTTGGTCTTCGCGTCGACGAGCGACGCCTTGCCGGCGAACAGGGCGCGTGCCTGCTCCCAGTCGTCGATGCCGGGGGCGATGATGCCGACGCCATCGACGAACACCTGGATGGCTTTGTCCATTGCGGCCATCTCAGTCCACCCGGCCCAGCAGCAGGCTGCAGTTGCTGCCGCCGAAGCCGAAGGAGTTGCTCAGCACGAGGTCGACCGGCTGCGCGCGGTTCTCCAGCAGATAGTCCACGCGGATGTTCTCGTCGCGGGTTTGCGTGTTGACGCCGGCCCAGGCCATGCCGTGCTGCAGCGCGAGCGCGCCGATCACCGCCTCGATGCCGCCCGCGGCGCCGAGCGTGTGACCGGTCGCGCCCTTGGTCGAACTGCAGGCCACCGCGTTGTCGCCGAACAGCGTGGCGACGGCCCTGCCCTCGGCCGTGTCGTTGGCGGGCGTCGCCGTGCCGTGCAGGTTGACGTAGTCGATCTCGCCCGCGGCGACGCCGGCCATCGCCATCGCCTGGCGCATCGCGAGCTGGGCGCCGAGACCTTCAGGGTGCGGCGAGGACATGTGGTGCGCGTCGCTGGACTCGCCGACACCGCGCAGCACGATCGCCCCCGCCGGCACCTGCGCGGGCATGCGCTCCAGCAGGATGAAGGCCGCGCCCTCGCCGATCGAGATGCCGCTGCGGTCGGCGGCGAAGGGCCGGCAGGGCTCGCTCGAGAGCACGTCGAGCGAGCCGAAGCCGCACAAGGTGGTCAGGCAGAACGAGTCGACCCCGCCGACGACGGCCGCGTCGATCAGGCCCGCCTGCATCATCCGCCAGGCCGACGCGAAGACCTTGCCGCTCGACGAACATGCCGAGGAGATGGAAGCCGCGGGGCCGGTCAGCCCAAGGCAGGCCCGCACGAAGCCGGCCAGCGAATAGGGGTTGTGGCTGCCGTGATAGACCAGGCCGGGCGGCAAGGCGCCGGTCACCGGGTCGCGCCGGCGGTAGGCCAGCTCGGTTTCATAGATGCCCGAGGTGCTCGTTCCCAGCAGCACGCCGATGCGGTGCGCGCCGTGACGTTGCGCCGCCTCGCGCACGGCCTGCGCGAAGCCGTCCTGCTCCAGCCCCAGCCGGGCCAGCCGGTTGTTGCGGCAGTTGTATTCGGACAGATGCGGCGGCAGGACCTGGTCGTCGACGCCCTCGACGGTCCCGGTCCAGGTCGCCAGGTTGGCGTCGTCGAAGCTGCAGGGCGCGAGGCCGCTGCGCCTGGCGAGCAGGGCCTGGTGCGTCGCGGAATTGCCGTGCCCGAGGCAGCTGCTCGCGGTGAAGTGGGACAGGTGCAGCGGACTGCGCAAGGAGGTGGCGGACATCGGGGACCCGTGCATTTTATCGAAGCCGCGCCACCAGCATGATGTTGGCGAACGGCGTTCCTTCGCTCATTGGCTGGACCTGCACGTCGAAGCCCAGCGCCCGCAGCTGCTCCTGCCACTGCGCCAGCGGCCGGCAATAAAGGCGCGTCAGCCGGTGGCCGCGCAGCGTCGTCACCAGCGCGTCGACGCCGTAACTGATCCAGAACGGCAGGCCCCCGGCCCGGTCGCCGATGCGAAGCAGCAGCACGCCGCCGGGGCTCAATGCGTCGCGCACCCGGCGCAGGACCTCGTCCTGGTCGGCGATCGGAACGTAGTGCAGCACGTCCAGGATGACGACGGCGTCGGCCCGGCCGAAGTCCGCCTTGCGCATGTCGGCCGCGACGAAGCTGGCCACGCCTTGCCTGATCGCGCCGCCCAGCGCCTGGCTGGCGCGGTCCACGTCGTGCTGCATCAACTCGATGCCGTGCACGGTCCTGGGCGCCGGCGCCGCCGGCCACTGCGCGGGCCAGCGGCCCTGTTGCGCCGCTTCGCTGGCGGCGAGCAGCCAGGCGGTGAGCAGGCCCTGGCCCGCGCCGATGTCCAGCACGTGCTGGCGGCCGGTCAGCAGGCCGCGGGCCAGCAGTTGTGCGAAGGCCGGGTCTCCGCCCAGCTTGCCGAGGCCGAAGCGCCAGGGGTACTGGCCCAGGCTCCGGTACGGCGCTGCTGCGCGTTGCACCAGGGTCTTGACGAAGGATTTCTCTTCAGCTTTCATGCGCAGGCAGTTCTCAATGTGACGGGCCGCAGGCCGGCGGCGGCGGCGCGCTCCAGCAGTTGCGGCAGCACTTCCAGGATGGCGGGCCGGCCCGCCGGCGTCAGGGCCGAATTGCCGTCGTGCAGCAGCAGGATGTCGCCGGCGCCCAGATCGGCGGACAGCCGGCGCAGCAGCAGCTGCGGATCGGCGACGCGGGTGTCGAAGCCACGCCGCGTCCAGCTCGCCAGCCTCAGGCCCAGAGCATGCAGGACCGGATCCAGCAGCGGATTGCGCAGGCCTGCCGGTGCGCGGAAAAACGCGGGGCGGCGGCCCGTGATCGCGGCCAGCGTGTCCTGCGCCTCCTGCAGCTCGCGCCGGAATCCGCCGGGGCCCATGAAGGCAAAGCTGTGGCGATGGCGCTGGCTGTGGTTCTCCACCGCGTGGCCGCGGCGGACGATCTCGCGGCACAGGTCGGCGTGGGCGTGCGCGCGCGCGCCGATGCAAAAGAAGGTCGCCTGCGCCTGGTGGCGGTCCAGGATGTCGAGCACGGCCGGCGTCACGGCCGGATCGGGGCCGTCGTCGATGGTGATCGCGATCTCGCGCCGGGCCGCCGCGGCAGCGGGCAGGCGTGTCATGTTCGGCCCGAGCCAGCGGCTGCGGGGCAGCAGCCCGCAGACGGTGATCACCGCGTGGTTGAGGGCGACGAGGACCAGCAACTCAAGCCACCAGCCCGGATTCCACGCGAGCAGCAGCAAGGCCGCCGCATGCAGCGCGATCGAACCGGCGACCAGGGGTGTGGGGCGCCAGCCCTGGCCGGCGCAGGAAAGCTCTTCAGACATGGCAAAGATCGAGGTGTCGGTTCCACAGCTGCGCCCACACGGGCCAGTCGTGCCCGCCGGGCACGGTGTCGATGCGGTCCTCCGGCAGGGCCTGCGCCATCAGCGCGTGGGCCGAAGCGAAGCGGTCGTCGCGTCCATAACCCAGGTAGAGCGGCGGCTCCTGCACGGCGCAGCCCTGCAGCCAGCGCCAGATCTCGCGTTCGGTGTCGGACACGGCGGACGGCTGCGGCGCCCACTCGGCCATGCGACCGGTCGCTCCCACTTGCGCCAGCAGGTCGCGCGGGCCGAGGTACGGCGCCATCACCAGCACGCTGGCGATGCGCGGCGTCGCCTGCGCCGCGCAATGCATCGCGAGCTGGCCGCCCAGCGAGATGCCCAGGACGCAGACCCGCAACCGCGGATCCGCCGGAACCGCGCGCACGTACTCCTGCAGGAAGGCCAGCGCCGAGCCGTCGGCGACCTCCGAGATCGTGGCATCGAGCAAGGCGATGTCGTGCGGCAGGCCGCGCTCGTGCACCGCGTCGGCGAAACCGGCACGAATGAAATCGGCCGGCTTCATGTAGGCCCCGGGCAGCATCAGCCAGAGATGCGTCGCAGCCTGGCTGGCCTGCGACGGGACGTGCTCGAACTTCATGCGGACACCCGCCTGAAGGCCGGAGCGCCGAACACGGCTGCGAGCAGCAGCGCGAGGATTGCGCCCGGCCCCACCGTCATGCCGATCGCGTTGAGCACCGGCACGCTGGAGAACGCGAGGATGCCGAAGCCGGCGACCGTGGTCATGTTGGCGAACAGCAGCGAAGTGAGCGTGGACCGGGAGATGGCGTTCTGCTGCGGCTGGCTGAAGAACAGCGCGTAGTTGGAGCCGACGGCGATCACCAGCAGGAGTCCCACCAGGTGCAGGATGGTGAGCTTCTGGCCGGCCAGCGCCAGCCCCGCCATCACCAGCAGCACGGTGCCGGCGAGCGGCGCCATCACGCGCAGCATGCGACGCGGCGAACGCAAGGCGACGGCGATGAGGATCACGATGGCGGCCACGCCGGCCAGCGACAGCAGCGTCGCCTGCCGCAGGTAGCCGCTGTAGAGCGCATCGGCTTCTTTCTTCAGGTCCACGACCAGCGTGCGCGTGCCGGCCTGCTGTGCGTCCACCGATGCGAGGGCCGCGCGGACCGGCGCCGGATCGATGTCGGCCGCCGCCGCCCCCGCGTCCACGCGCGGCGCATGCAAGGGGAGAAAGACGCTCCAGCTCTCGTTGCCGCCGGCCGCGGCGCGCCGCTGCACCAGCATGCCGTCGACGGCGACGGCGAGCGTCGTTCCGTCCAGGTCGGCCCGTTGCACCGGCCGCGCGTTGCGCGCCTTTTCCGCATCGGCCAGGAAGGGGCCGAGCTTGTCGGCCCTGAGCGGCAGCGGCGCGAGCGCTTGCGGCAGGCGCCTGGCGAGTTCGTCCGCCGGCGGGATCGCACGCAGCCGCTGCTCCTGCGTCGCCATGCTGGGCAGCACCTGGGTCGGGCTGTCGACGCCGCCGATCACGTTGCGCTCCACCAGCGGCTTGAGCGCCGCTGTCGCGCGTTCGGCGGCGGCGAGCACCTGCTCCTGCGTCGCGCCGGAGATGACGACCAGCGATCGCACGTCGGGCGCGCCGAGATCGGCGCGCAGCGACTGGTCCAGCGCCTGGTCCTGCGCCGAGACCGGGCTGAGCGCCGCGAGTTCATGGTTCCACAAGTCGCCGCGCTGCACGACCAGCGCCAGCGCCGACAGCGCGATCAAAGCCACGGCGGGCCAGCGCAGAACGCCCGCGCGGCGCACCAGCGACTCGAGCACGCGTCCCGGCCCCGCCAGTTCGCGGACGGCGAAGTCCGCCGGCAGCAACCGCGGCAGGACGAAGCGCGTCACCAGCGCCGCCGCCGCAAGTCCGGCGATCGAGTACAGGCCCAGTTGCGCCAGCCCCGGGAAGCCGGAAAACAGCAGGGCCGAGAAGCCGAAGATCGACGTGAGCACGCCCAGCCGGATGGTCGGCCAGAAGCCACGCACCCATTGCTCGCGCGATCCGCCCGCCTGGCCGGACTGGACGAACAGATAGATGGAGTAATCGACCGCCTCGCCGATCAGCGTGGTGCCGAAGCCCAGCGTGAGTCCGTGCACGGTGCCGAAGCCAAGGCTGACGGCCGCCACGGCCACCAGCACGCCGGACGCGACCGGCAGCAGTCCCAGCACCAGTGCCGGGACGGAGCGGTACAGCGCGAGCAGCATCACGACGATGATGGCGGCGCTGGCGATCGACAGCCGCGTCACCTCGCTTTCGATCAGCTGGCGCACGCCGACGCCGAAGACGCCCGGGCCGGCGAGCAGCAGGCGCGGCGCGGCGGCGGATTCGGGGTCGGCCTTGACGGCGGCTCGCGCTTCGTCGAACGCCGCGCGGACGGCGCGCACCGCCTCCTGCTGGCCGTCGATGTCGCCGCCCGAGGCGCGCGTCTGCAGCAGCAGCACGGCGCGCTTGCCGTCGCGCGAGGCCCAGACCCCGTCCACTGTGTTCGGCCGGTTCCTGGCGACGGCGGAATCGGTGGCCAGCTGCTCGAGCAGCACGGCGATCTCCCCCGTGGGATCGCGGGCCAGCATCCCCTTGACCATCATCCCGGCCGGCGAGGCCAGCAGGTCCAGCGTGTCCTGCACGCCCGCACGCAATCCGTCCACGCTGAAGCGCCGGGCATCGACCGCGGGACTGAGCTGGTAGCGGTGCTCGAACAGAAACGCCTGGTCGCGCTCCATGCCCGCGCTTTCGCCGTTGGACACCGCGACGAAGCGCGGGTCGGCGCGCAGCTTCTCGGCCATCCGGCGCGACACCGCCGCATGGACGGGCGCGTCGGCGCCTTCGATGCCCGCCAGCATCAGCCGCGACACCACGCCTTCGCTGAGCTGGTCGACCAGCAGTTGCTGCTCCGGCGTCGGCGCCTTGGGCAGGAAGGCCGACATGTCGGCCGTGAAGCTCGCGCGGGCGACGATCAGCGCGCACACCGCCATCGCCAGCAGCCACAGCGAAACCGGCAGCCAGCGTCCGCGCGTGGCCACCGTCACGGCGCCGCTGCTTTCTGGATGGTCATGACCGAGCGGTCCTTGTCCGATTGCTCGACCTCCACCGTGCGCACTTCGCCGCCCTCGCCGTCGATGCGGATCTGCAGGACGAAGGCGCGCGTGCGGGCCTCGGTCGGGACCAGCGTCAGCGACCAGCGCGCCTGCGAGCCTTCGAGCTTGAGCGCGTAGTGCCGCTCCAGCGCCGCCCGGTCGCCGGCCAGCGTCGCGCGGATGCTTTCCGTCAGCGCGCCGATCGCGGGGTAGTCCTGCAGCTTGAGCGCCATCTCGCGGTGGCCGCGCGTCATCGTCATGGTCCCGCCCTGCAGCACGACGGATTCCGGCCGGGGCTTGAGCGTGCGGCGCTCCAGCCGGTCGGGGGCGGTGAACAGCAGCTCGCCGGAGGACGTCACCGGCGCATCGAGCATGGCCAGGTACTTCTTCTCGACGAAGCTGGCGCGCGAAACCTTGTTGCGCGCCAGGGACTGCATCAGCTGGTCGACGTCCCACGCCGCCCAGGCCGGGGACGCGAACAGGCAGGCGGCGAGAAGGAGGATGCGGATCATGGCTTGCCCCAGAAATCGTGGAAGTTGAACCAGTTGTCCGGCGCCATGCGGCCGTATTTTTCGAGCAGCCGCGCGTAGCGGTCCATCGCCGCTTCCACCGCCGCCTGGCGCCCGCCGGCCGGGATCCTGGAAAAGTCCGCGAGCTGCTCGACGTGGACGTCGTAGCGGTTGCCGCCGCGGTACAGGCCGACCATGAACACGACCGGCCGGCGCGCGATGGCGGCCACCCGGAAAGGCCCGGTCGGGAAGGCCGCCGGCGCGCCCAGGAACTCGATGGTGCGGGCCACGTCGCCGCCGAGCAGGCGGTCGCCCATCATGCCGACGATCGCATCGGCCTCGAGCAGGCCGTGCAGCTGCAGCATGGAATCGACCTGGCCCAGCGCGACGACGTCGAGCGACGCGCGCGGATTGATGGCGCTGAGCAGCTGGTTGATCTTCTGCGCGTTGTCCTTGTACATGGCCATCGCGACACGCACGCCTGGCTGCTGCACGCCGATCGAGCGCAGCACTTCGAAGCTGCCCATGTGCGCGCCCATCAGCACCAGGCCACCTTGGCCTCGCAGCTGCGAAACCAGCTCATGGCCGTGCAGCCGGATGTCGAACAGCTCGTGCTGGTCGTTGACCAGGAAGATGCGGTCGTGGACGACCGAGGCGAAGCTGAGGAAGTGCCGGAACAGGTCGCGCCAGCCGGCCGGCGGCGCGTCGGCCCCGCGGACGCGGCCCAGCCAGTCGCGGACGGCGCGCCGCGGCCCGGGCGAGAACAGCAGGAAGTAGAACGCGATCAGGACCAGCAGCCCCCGGGCCGGACGCCGGCCCAGGCGCAGCGAGGCCCACGCCATGAAGCGCAAGGCCAGCATGTTGCTGCGTTCGCCGCGGGTGGCCCAGCTGGCACGCGGCGGTTTGCGCTCGGCGTTGGCGAAGTTCGCGCTCATTTCTCCCCCGCGACCAGGCGGCCGCTGGCAACCAGCTGCGCGCCACTGGAGATGTCGAAGCGGCCGCGCCCGGCGTCGGTGTCGCAGGAGACCGTCACGGATTGCCCCGGCCCGACCGGCCGCAGGAATTTGGCCGATGCGATCTCCGTCACTTGCAGTCCGGCCTCGGCATGCAGGTGCAACACCGCATCGAGCAGCAGCACGCCGGGGACGATCGCCAGAGCCGGGAAGTGGCCCGGGAAAGCCGGATGGTCGGCCGCAAAGCTGACGGGCGCCTCAAGCTTCATGTTGAGCCTCTTCTCCCGCGTGGCCGGCGTGCAGGTGGCGGTCGATCAATGCATCCAGCGTGGCACGGGTGATCTTGCCGTTGCGGT
Source organism: Ramlibacter sp. (assembly GCA_028291885.1). GTDB lineage: Bacteria > Pseudomonadota > Gammaproteobacteria > Burkholderiales > Burkholderiaceae_C > Ramlibacter. The sequence continues at coordinate 19,822 of JAQGNJ010000335.1, forward strand.
CACGCGGCAGCTCCGGCACCAGCACCAGCGGCCGCGGCATGAAGACCGCGTCGATGCGCTCGCGCAGCGCGCCCTTGACGGCGGCCGCCGTCATCCGGGGCGCCACCGCGAATGCGCAGAGCCGCGTTGCGGCATCGGGCGCCTCGATGGCCGGCATGAAGAACACGCCGTCGACGACGCCTTCGATGCCAAGCAGCTGGTGGTTCAGGTAAGCCAGCGAGTTGCGCTTGCCCGCGATGTTGACGAGGTCGCCGATGCGCCCCAGCAGCAGGAAGCGTCCGCCGGGAAGCAGCTCCAGCAGGTCGGCCAGCGGCGTGTCGGGATCGACGTGGCCGCCGTTGGCGAAGAAGCGCTCGTCGCGCCGGCTCAGCGCGATGCCCGGCATCAGGCTCCACTCGCGGGTCTGCGTGCTGCGGCGGCTGGCGATCTGGCCGGTTTCTGTGGCGCCGTAGATCTCCTGCAGCGGCGCACCGAACGCGGCTTCGGCCGCGACGGCAAGCTCGGGCGACAAGGGAGCGGTGGCGCTCAGGACCAGGTCCACGTCCGGCATGTCGATGCCGGCCAGCAGCAAGGTGCGCAGGTGCACCGGCGTCGTGACGAGGACGCGCGGCCGCGGCACCTCGGCCAGCGCGGAACACACGTCGGCCGGATAGAAAGGATGGGCCGACGACAGGGCCGCGCCGCTCTGCAGGGTCAGCAGCACCGAAGACTCGATGCCGTACATGTGCTGGGGCGGAACGCTGGCCACGAAATTGGCGGGGCCCGCGTCCCGCGGCAGCGCGAGAACGGCGGCCTCGGCCCGCACGGCGAGCACCATCTGGCCCCAGGTCTTGCGATGCGCGACTGGCGCCCCGGTGGAGCCCGAGGTGAAGGCATACGCCAGGATCTGGTCCGCGGGCACCAGCGGAACCTCGCCCGCCTCGTCCTCCGCGTCCGGCTGCGGCGGCTGCTCCTCGTCCTCGTACATGACGATCGGCAGGTCCATGGCCGAAGGCTTGTCGACGATGCAGAACACGTCGGGCGCGAACTGCTTCATCTGGCGCACCGTCTCGGCCGAATGGCTGGGCGGCAGCAGGCTGGCCTTGCCGCTCACCAGCGCCGCCGCCAGGGCGACCGTGAAGCGGTAGCGATCGGCGCAAGCGTTGAAGACGTGGCCGCCGGCCGGCAGCGCCCGCGCCAGCCGCCGCACGTCGGCCAGGAAGGCCGCCACCGTGACCGGACGTCCATGGCGCCAGGCTACGACGTCGCCGCGGCCGGCGTGCGTGAGCAGCGGGTACTTCTGCATGGCGATCAGTGCGGGCCGGCAGCCTTGCCTGCGCCGAACTTGCGGTAAGCCGCCACGGACTGGAAGAAGCCGGAACGCTCGGAAGCGGGAATCATCAGGATCCGCACCAGGTATTCACCGACGAACATCAGCGCCAGCAGCGGCAGCGACATCAGGTTGACGAAGGTGGACCAGACGGCGGGCGTCGCCGCGAAGAACAGGACCACCGTGACCAGGACGGTGAGGGCGAAGTACATCACCCACGCCACCGTCACGCTGCGCGTGTAGCCGGCCAGGCGCGGCGAGAGCGGCCCGTGCACGATCTGCGCGAAGCGCGACACCAGCGGCGTGGATCCCGGCGCCAGCGTGCGGCCGAAGGCGAGCCCCATCGCCGCATTGACACCGACGGCCTGCAGCAGCAGCAGCCACAAGGTGCCCGCCGCCATGGCCTCGCCCGCGAGAGCCACACCGATTACCGCGGCGGCCCACAGCAGCAGCCAGGGCAGGCGCCGCGCCGAGCGCCACGCGAAAGCCAGGCCGACGGCGAGGATGGGAGCGCTCACCACGAGAGCCTCGAAGCCACCGGGATGGGCAGCCGAGGCCGCACGGTGGGAGAGCAAGGCGTAAGCCACGCAGCACAACCCCGCGAATATCCATCCCGCGATCTTCCAGGCCTGCGCGGTGGCCGGGGCGTTCACGTCTTTCTTTGCGCGGCGATGTGGTCGGCCAGGCTGCGCAACGAGCTGAAGATGGCCGTGTTGTCTTCGTGATCGGAACGCAGCTGCAGGGAGTAGCGCTTGGAGACGACCAGCGCCACCTCGAGGATGTCGATCGAGTCGAGCCCCAGGCCGTCGCCGTACAGGGGTTCGTCGGGCTTGATCTCGCCGGGAGCGACTTCCAGGTTCAGCGAGCTCACGATCAGTTCCGCCAGCTCGCCGAGCAAGGCATCGTCAGCAACGGGTTCGACGCTTTGCGGCTGCGGATCGGTCATTTTCTTCAAATGTTGTCGTTTGTAGCAAGCCCATTTTAGGCCAACTCCCCCCGCGGACGACCGTTTTGCGGGGCGGGGACAGGCTCAATCGAGCTGCCAAACAACACCGAGGTTGACACCCAGCACGTCGATGCCGGGATTGGGGTTTGTCATGCCCAGGTTCGAGTGGTGGGTGAAGTAAGCCCCGCCCGTCAGCGCCATCTTGTCGCTCAGCTGGTGCCGCAAACCGAGCTGCGTGAACCAGTTGAAGGTCAGGTTCTGGCCCTGGCCGCCCGGCACCTTCTTGGAGTTGACCAGGCCGACGCCGCCGCCGATCTCGTAGAACAGCGCGTTCCTGCGGTCGGCGGACCACAGCTCGAAGGTCGGCGAACCGGCGAAGGCGAAGTAATAGTCTTCCGGCCCGCCGCGGATCGATTCGAGGACGACGGCTGCCCGGTTGCGCACCGTCAGGCGCGCGCCGCTCTCGCCGCGCCACAGGTCGAACAGCGCCGGACTGCGCCACGCCACCTGGGTCGGCACGATGCGGTAGTCGAACGGCGAGTTGTTCTTGACCTTCTTCAGGTAGCCGGTCTCGACGGCGAACTCCCACTTGTCGGCGGGGTGCTGCTGGGCCTGTGTGAACTGCGCCGCGGCGGCAAGACCGAGGAACAGGGCGACCCGTGAAAAGATTCTGGTTTTTGGCATTGGAATCGCCCGAAGTTCTTCTTGTTGAAGCCGGCGTATTGTTACCGAAGGTTCCCGGGGCCGGCAATCTTTCGGGCGCCCGCTGGCTCGCCGGTGTTGCGTCGACATATGAAACGACCCTGCATGGACTGCGCGCGCATCGGTGAAGGCCATGTCGCTCGCCCCGAGGCGGCGAAGGCCGGCCGAGCCCGTCGGCTGTATCGTCCTACGCACGGGATCGAGGATTTCAGGGAAGATTCATGGCCCACAACCCAAGCACCTGTGCCATGACTCGACCCGGTTCACGCGAAGGCCAGCCCGTTCCCAAGGCCACGTTCCGCTACCGCGAGAACGGCGAGTGGAAGGAAACCGACACCGACAAGCTGTTCAAGGGCCGCACGGTCGCGGTGTTCTCGCTGCCCGGCGCCTTCACTCCCACCTGTTCCAGCACCCACCTGCCCCGCTTCAACGAATTGGCGCCGGCCTTCAGGGAGAACGGCGTCGACCAGGTGGTGTGCATCGCGGTGAACGACCCCTTCGTCATGGAGGAGTGGGCCAAGAGCCAGGAATGCGGCAACGTCTTCATGCTGCCCGACGGCAATGGCGTGTTCACGGAAAAGATGGGCATGCTGGTGGACAAGAGCGACCTGAATTTCGGCAAGCGGTCGTGGCGCTATTCGATGCTGGTGCGCGACGGCATCGTCGAGAAGATGTTCATCGAGCCCGACAAGCCCGGCGATCCGTTCGAGGTCTCCGACGCCGACACGCTGCTGCACTACGTCAACAAGGATGCGAAGGAGCCGGACCAGGTCGCCATGCTCACGCGCGAAGGCTGCCCCTATTGCGCCAAGGCCAAGCAGCTGCTGAACGACGCCGGAATAGCATTCGCCGACATCGACCTGCCGCACAGCATGCGCACGCGCGCGCTCGGCGCGATCGCCAAGGCGACGACGGTGCCGCAGCTGTTCGTCAACGGACAGTTGATCGGCGGCAGCGACGCCGTCCAGGCCTGGGTCAACGAGCGCGAGTCCGGCGCTTGAAACTCGTCAGCTGGAACACGCAATGGTGCCGCGGCAACGACGGCGCCGTCAGCCCCGCGCGTATCGTCCAAGTCGCCCGCGAACTGGCCGACTTCGACGTGTTGTGCCTGCAGGAGATCTCTGTCAACTACCCCGGGCTGCAAGGCAATCCCGGCCACGACCAGCCGGCGCTGCTGCGCGAGCTGTTGCCGGGCTTCCAGCTGTTCTTCGGCGCCGCGGTCGATGAATTCAACGCCGATGGCGAGCGGCAGCAGTTCGGCAACCTGGTCGCGACGCGCTTGCCGGTCGCGCAGGTCCAGCACCATCCGCTGCCCTACCCCGCCGACCGCGGTGTGCGCAGCATGCCGCGCATGTGCACCGTCGTGACGGTGCGGCATCCGGAGCTCGGGCCGCTGCGGGTGATGACGACGCACCTGGAGTTCTATTCCGCGCCGCAGCGCCTGGCCCAGTCGCACGCAGTGCGCGAGCTGCATGCGCAGGCCTGCGCCCATGCGGCAGCACCGCCGCGACCCGACGACGACCGATCGCCGTTCCAGGCCAAGCTGCACACGGCCAACGCCATCCTTTGCGGCGACTTCAACCTGCAAGCGCACGAGCCCGGCTATGGCGCGATCACGTCGGCGTTTGCGCAAGGCCGGCTCTGGGACAGCTGGCGCGTTCTGCGAGGCGACGCGCCGCACCCGCCGACCTTCCTCCTCTACGACCGCGAATACGGTCCGGATCCGATCGCATGCGACTTCGTTTTCGTCAGCGACGGATTGAAGGACAGGCTGCGCAGCATCGCGGTCGACACCGTCACCCAGGCCTCGGACCATCAGCCGGTTGCGGTGGAACTCGGCTAGAAAGCCACGCTGCTGACTGCGTGCTGACCGCGAAGCGCCGCTGCGCCTGGCGCTTCAAAATTCCTACGTGCGCCCTCGCGCTTGTCCGACATGGCGCCTTGCGCCCCCTGCGTTGAGATAGGACATCTTTCTCAAGGAGACCCATATGAAGATTGCAGCTTTGGTCACGGCCCTGGCGCTTGCCGGCGGCTCTGCGTTTGCGGCTGGCAACAGCTCGACTTCCGGCACCGCGTCCGACTACCAGAACCAGTCGACCGCGACCTCGACCGACACCCAGTCCGGCACGTCGGGCACGAGCGGCGGCGTGGTCGACAAGACCAAGCGCGCCCTGCACCGCGTCGGCGATGCGACGCGCAACACCGTGCACCGCATCGGCAACGCCGCACGTCGCGCAACGCACAGCGGCGACAACACAGCCGCCAGCGGCAGCGACACGCGCAGCATGGGCGCTTCCGGATCCGGCTCGGGTTCGGACACGCAGGACGGCGCACGGCGCGGCCGGATGGACCAGGCCTACGACAACTGGAGATCCAGGCAGAAGTAAGGACGCAGCGGCGGGGCTAGCCCGCTGCCTGCTCGAAGAAACCGATCGGGTGCATCTCGATCCACCATCCGGCCTCCTCGCCCAGCGTGGCAGCCGGATGGAGCGAGGCGACGCGGACGGCTTCGTCCCGGTCGGCCGCCTCGATCATGAAGAAGCCGCCGACCATCTCCTTGGATTCGGCGAAGGGCCCGTCGGTGACTTGCGGCTTGCCGCCATGCGGTCGCAGGTTGACGACCGCGTCGGGGCCCTGCAGCGACGCGCTCACCTTCAGCCGGCCGCTGGCCTTGAGCTGGGCGTCGAGCGCCGGGCATTGGCTGACCAGCGCCTGCACATCGGCCGGCGGCATGGCCGCGAACTTTGCCGGGTCGTAATAGGCGAGGCAGAGGTATTTCATGGCAGCTCCTTCGGGGGTTGAGGGTCGTCCCTGCACGACGAACGGGCGGGGGCCGGATCGACACGGTGACTTCTGCGCGAAAGTGTGACCTGCCGCGCCCCCGGCTGTCACGCGGGGTTATGGTCAAGCATGGCGATCACCGTGCGTCAGGGAACAATCTTCGTGTCGGGCCTGGTGCTGGGAGCGGCGGCGGCGGTCTGCGTCGTGCTGGGCCTGCGCTCCTCGCCCGGGCCGCAGCAGGCGCCCGCGCAGGTGAGCGAAGCGCCGGCCAGCCGCCCGGCCGCGGCGGTGCAACCCGCAGTCGCGGCGGTGCAGGCTCCCGCGGTGGCCGCGCCGCATGTCGCCTGCCCGGCGCAACCGGCGACACCCGTGGCCAGGGCCGGAGACGGCCGCGTCCGCCTGCAGGCCGAGGTGTCGGCCAGGACCCAGGCCGATGCGGCAGCATTCATCCTTGCCGGCAAGGAGGCCGCGGCGTCGGGCCGGCCGCGCGACGCCGAGGTCGCTTTCATGATGGCTTGCCGGATCGCGGACAAGCTGGCAGGCGTGGATTCGCTCCCGGCCGCCGACGCGAGGTACCAGCTGGGTCGGCACTATGCCAACCTCGCGCTCACCGGGCCCGGCGCCGCTGCGAATCGCGGCGAACTGCTCAGGCGGGCCGAGGTGCTGTATGCGGACAGCGCCCGGACATATGTCGCGAGCCATGGCGAGGGACACGAGAAGTCGCGCTTCGCGGCCGAAGGACTGGCGAGGGTCCGCCAGACGCTGGCGCAGGGCGCGAAGCAGGTTGCGCCGGCGGTGCGCCGGACGCAGGCGCAGGCGCAAGTGCAGCCGGCGGCCGCGCCCCAGCCGCGGCAGGTCACGCGGCGCGCCCAGCCGGTCGACGAGATCGGCGACGCCGCCGACGAGCGGGAGCCCACGGCCTCGCGCTAGACGCGGCTCGCGTTCGCCCAGACTCCGGCTCCAGACAACTGGAGCGCCGGCTACGCGTCCAGCCCGAATTCCCGCCGGAACGCTTCGCAGAACGCGGGCGTACCGCTCAAGGTGAGGCTCAGCGTCACGCGCGGCGCGCCGGTCGCGCCGGGCCGCAGTTCCAGCCGACCCCAGCGCTCGTCGTACCGCGCCTGGAGCGTCGTCGCCACTTCCTGAACGCCCTGCAGTTCGTAGTCCCAGTCGCCGCCTTCGTCGAGCGGGCCGCGGCTGCCGGCGAAATCGCGATGGGCCCAGTGCAGCACCCGCAGCACCTCGGCCTGCAACGCGGGCAGCTGCGCCGGCGCGGCGGCAGCCATCGCGTCGAAGCTGCCGTGGCCTTCGGCGTCCTCGCTGAAGTCGAAATCGAGATAGTCCAGGCTCATTGGGGCAAACGAAAAGGGGATCGGGATGCGGGGGTGACTACACTCGTCGATCTTCTCACCCGTGAACAGACCGCAGCCATGGAATTGTTGTTTCTGGCGACCTTGCTCGCCTTCCTGGCCTGGATGGTCAAGACCGGCGAGCAGGGCCGCCGCATCGCCCTGCTGGGAAGCCACCTGGGCAAGTACCAGATCGAAAAGCACATGGAGACGCTGACCCAGGGCTACCTGCGCGCGCTCGGCGAGCAAGACCCCCAGCGGCGGGAACAGATCTTCGACCTGCTGCAGGGCACCGAGCGGGCCGTGTGCAGCCAGTTCGAACGCTTCGCAGCCGATTTCGCGAAGGTCGGGGACGCGGATGCGCGGGTCTCCAGGCTGCCGGTGTACCTGCCGTTCGCCGCCAGGCTGTTCCCGGCCGCCACCTTCGACATGCGCGATGCGCTCGCCATCCACGCGCGGGCGATCAGGCGCGCTGTCGAAGCCGGCAGCAATGCTTCGCCCAGCGCCAAGGCCTATACGTTGTCGGCGGAGCTGTTCCTGATGCAGCACACCTGCCACTGGTTCTGCCGTTCCAAAACGGTGGCGTCGGCGCGGATGATGGCGCGGCACAAGACGTCGTATGCGCTGTTGCTCGATTCCGTGTTGCCCGGCACGCGCAAGGCATATCAGGCATTGACGGGGAACTGAGCACCAGGTCAGTCAT
>JAQGNJ010000035.1 GCA_028291885.1 Ramlibacter sp.
GATCGAACGAATCGCGGTCTTCCGGCGCGATGTTGAAGTCCCCCAGCAGCACCAGCCGCGGATGCTTCGCGATCTCGTCCCGCAGGTAGGCTTGCAGGCCGCGCAGCCAGTTCATCTTGTAGTCGAACTTCTCGGAGCCGGGCGCCTGCCCGTTGACGAAGTAGCCGTTCACCAGCCGCAGTTCGCCCCCGGGCGTGTCGAGCGTGGCGGCGACGAGGCGCGAATGCTGGTCCTCGAAACCGGTGATGTTCTTGACCACGTCGCGCAGCGGCGTGCGGCTCATGATCGCGACGCCGTTGTAGGTCTTCTGGCCGAACACGGCGCAGTGCTCGTAGCCGATGCCGCGCAGCACGTCGAGCGGGAACTTGTCGTCGGTGAGCTTGAGTTCCTGCAGGCACAGCACGTCGACAGGATTGGCGGCGAGCCAGTCCTGCACGTGCTGCAGCCGCGCAGTCAGCGAGTTGACGTTCCAGGTCGTGATCTTCATCGGCCGCTCAGATGTGGAACATGGCAAGCGCGCCGATCACCACGCCACCGGCGGCCACGCCGAACATGGCGTACTCCAGCCACTTCTTGCGGGTCAGGATGGCGATGGCGGCGAGTGCGATGGAAACCTGCAGCACCGTCGTGGCCTGGGCCCAGCGGTGGTGCTGGTGCATCTGCGCCTCGCTGCGCTCGTCCCAGTCCAGCGATTGCGCCTCGAGCCTGCGGGCCTCGACCTCGATTTCCTTTTTTTCCTTTTCGTAGCGGTCGATCTTGCCCTGGTAGGTGGCCTTCCTGTCCTCGGGCGACAGGTCGCGCGACACCTCGGCGAGCGACTGCTTGGTGCTCTTGGACTGGAAGTAGTTCCACTGGTTGGACGCCTCGGTCTTCTTGATCGCCGCGTTGTTCTTGAACAGGCTTGCATTGGCCTGCGTCGCTCCGCCCATGTACCCGAAGATCGCGCCGACCGTGGCAATGACGGCGGTGAACATCGCGATCTGGTTGACCATGCCGCCCGCTGCGCCGTGCGCTCCGTCATGCGCTCCCTGCGCCGCGTGTTCGAGCTCGTGCTCGTGCGGTCCGTGCACGTGGAATCCTGCTCCTGACATGTCAATCTCCTCTGGGTGTGTTCTGGTAGGTGACGAAGCTGAACTGCAAGCCGGTCGCCGCGGTGTGGCGTTCGCGCCGGATTTCCCGCCACGGCGCGCCCAATTGCGGGGCGTGGGCATCGCCCTCGAAGTCGGCATCGATCTCGGTCACCACCGCAGTGTGCGCCAGCGGCAGCGCCTGGCGATAGATCTCGGCGCCGCCGATCACCCAGGCGTCGGCGTCGGCGGGGCACAGGGCCAGCGCTTCGTCCAGCGAACCGGCACGCAGGGCGGCGCCCTCGGCCTGCCAGCCCGGTTGACGCGTCACCACGATGTTCAGTCGCCCCGGAAGCGGGCGGAATTTCGGCGGCAGGGAATCCCAGGTCTTGCGTCCCATGATCACCGGATTGCCGCTGGTCGTGCGCTTGAAGTGCGCCAGGTCTTCCGGCAGGTGCCAGGGCAGGCGGCCCTCCTTGCCGATGACGCCGTTGGCGGCGCGGGCGAAGATCAGGTGCAGCCGCTTCACACCGCCACCGGCGCCTTGATCGGGCCGTGGCACTGGTAGTCCAGGACCTGGAAATCCTCGTACTCGTACTCGAAGATCGACGCCGGCTTGCGCTTGATCTCGAGCACCGGATAGGGATAGGGCTCGCGGCTCAATTGCAGCTCCACCTGCTCGTGGTGGTTGCTGTAGATGTGGCAGTCGCCGCCGGTCCAGATGAAGTCGCCGACCTCCAGGTCGCACTGCTGCGCCATCATGTGCGTCAGCAGCGCATAGCTGGCGATGTTGAACGGCACGCCCAGGAAGATGTCCGCGCTGCGCTGGTACAGCTGGCACGAGAGCTTGCCGGGCCGTCCCGGCGTCGTGGAAGGCGCCACGTAGAACTGGAAGAACGCGTGGCAGGGCGCCAGCGCCATCTTCGGGATGTCGGCCACGTTCCACGCGCTGACGATGATGCGGCGCGAATCGGGATTGGTTTTGATCGTGTTGACGGCTTCGGCGATCTGGTCGACATGGCCGCCCTCCGGCGTCGGCCAGCTGCGCCACTGCACGCCGTACACCGGGCCCAGGTCGCCGTCGGGTTTCGCCCATTCGTCCCAGATGGAGACGCCGCGCTCTTTCAGCCAGTTGTTGTCGCTCGATCCCTTGAGGAACCAGAGCAGCTCCTGGATGATGGACTTCAGGTGCACCTTCTTGGTCGTGACCAGCGGAAAGCCTTCGTTCAGGTCGAACCGCATCTGGTAGCCGAACACGCTGCGGGTCCCGGTTCCCGTGCGGTCGGTCTTTGCCGTCCCATGCTCGTACACATGGCGCATGAAGTCTTCGTACTGCGAGCGGATCGGGCGCGGGGCTGTCATGGTCGAATTATCCCGGAAGACGGCGCAGGGCCTGCGCTTTCAGACCTTCAACACCCGCCCGGGATTGAGAAGATTGTGCGGGTCCAGCGAGCGCTTGATGGCGCGCATGAGGTCCAGGGCGACGGGGGACTTGTGCTTTTCCAGCTTGTCGCGCTTGAGCGAGCCGACGCCGTGTTCGGCGGAGATCGAGCCGTCGTAGCGGCCGACGGCGTCGAACACGATGGTGTTGACCTTCGGCTCCTGCTCACGCAGGAAGGCGGCCATGTCGCCGCCCACCGGCGCCTGCACGTTGTAGTGCAGGTTGCCGTCGCCGAGGTGGCCGAAGTTGACGAGCCGCACACCGGGGATGGCCTGCCGCAGCAGCGCGTCGGCCTCGCGGCAGAAGTCGGGGATGCGCGACACCGGGATCGAGATGTCGTGCTTGATGTTCAGGCCCTCTTCGGCCTGGGCCAGCGGGATGCTCTCGCGGATGTGCCAGAGCTGGCGTGCCTGGGCGATGTTCTCGGCGACGACGGCGTCGGTCGCGCAACCGTCGCCCAGCGCCGCTTCCAGCAGCTGCTCGAAGCGGCCGCGCGCATGGAGTTCCGACTCGTGGTCCGAGTTCTCCAGCAGCACGCAGTACGGCGCCTGTTCGTACAGCGGGATCCGCAGCTGCGGGAAGTGCTTGGCCGTCAGTTCCAGCGCGAACCGGCCCATCACCTCGAATCCGGTCAGGCCGGCGCCCAGGCCGCGATGCGCCATCCCGAGCAGGGTCACGGCCGCCTCCAGCGAGGGCACGGCGGCCCAGGCGGTGAGCGTGGCCGCGGGCTGCGGGTACAGCTTCATCGTCGCCGCGGTGATGATGCCTAGCGTGCCTTCGCTGCCGATGAAGAGGTCGCGCAGGTCATAGCCGGTGTTGTCCTTGCGCAGGCCGCTGAGTCCTTCCCAGACCTCGCCCTGCGCGGTCACCACTTCCAGGCCCAGGCACAGCTCGCGCGCGTTGCCGTAGCGGACCACCTGCGTGCCGCCGGCATTGGTCGCCAGGTTGCCGCCGATGGTGCAGCTTCCTTCGGCGGCCAGGCTCAGCGGAAACAGCATCCCCTGCTGTTGCGCCGTCTCCTGCAGCGACTGCAGCACGCAACCGGCTTCGACGGTCATGGTCAGGTTCGCGGCATCGAGGCTGCGGACCCTGTTCATGCGCTGCAGGCTCAGGAGCACTTGCGTCCCCGACTCGTCCGGCGTCGATCCGCCGACCAGCCCGGTGTTGCCGCCCTGGGGGACGATCGCGGCCCCGGCGAGCGCGCAGGCCTTGACGACGGCTGCCACTTCGGCCGCCGTCGCCGGCCGCACGACCGCGAGCGCCTTGCCGCGCTCGCGCTTGCGCCAGTCTTCTTCCCAGGCGCGCAGGTCGCCGCCGGTGAGCACGTTGGCGGCGCCGACCGTGCCGCGCAGGGTCTCGACCAGATTCATGGCGATGGCTTTCGCAGGCGGGTGCGCACATGCACCACACAGGCGGCGAACAGCAGCAGGCACAGCACGATCTCGACGCCTGCCAGCCAGCGGCCGGGGCCGCGGTCGCTGGCGGCGCGGACCACGCCTTCGGTGAAATAGAGCCAGACCAGCAGGCTGACCCAGCGGTAGGTGTACATGCGGTTGCGCAGCAATCCGGCCAGCGGGAAGCACAGCGGCAGCACTTTGAGCGCCAGCCAGCTGCCGCCATGGCGAACCGGGGCGAGCCACAGCTCCCAGGCGAGTCCGAGCAGGATCAGCCCGAGGACGGAGGCGACGGCGACGGCGCGCGTGATCGCGACGGTGGAACTCGGTGGAACGGCGGGGGTGGGGGCGGTCTGCATGGGCGATGGCATCATAGCGGGCGATGAACCTGCGCCAACTGCTCGAGGAGCTGCAACACTTCCCCTGGAAGTCGACGGCCCTGAAGCTCGGCGAGCGCTTCCGGGAAGACCGGCTCAGCCTCACGGCCAGCAGCCTGACCTTCACGACGACCATCGCGCTGGTGCCGTTCTTCACCGTGGCGCTGGCGATCTTCACGGCTTTCCCGATGTTCAACAAGGTCCAGGGCGCCTTGCAGGCCTGGCTGGTGCAAAGCCTGATCCCGGACACGATCGCGCGCCAGGTGCTCGGTTACCTGACCCAGTTCGCCGGCAAGGCCAGCCGCCTGGGCACGGCGGGACTGGCGGCGCTGTTCGTGACGGCGTTCGCCCTGATCCTCACGATCGACCGCACCCTCAACAGCATCTGGCGGGTGCGCCGGCCGCGGCCGCTGGCGCAGCGGGTGTTGATCTACTGGGCGGTGATGACGCTCGGGCCGCTGCTGCTGGGGGCCAGCCTGAGCATCAGCTCGTATGTGGTTTCCGCCTCGCGCGGCCTGGTCGGGACCATGCCGGGCAGCTTGCGGTTCGCGCTCGACGTCGGCGAATTCCTGCTGCTCTCGGGCGGGCTGGCGGCCCTGTACCGCTATGTGCCGAACACCCATGTGCAACGCGGCCACGCATGGGCCGGCGCCGTTTTCGCCGCGACCGGGATCGAGCTGGCCAAGAAGCTGGTGACGGTCTATTTCGGGGCTGTCCCGACCTACTCGATGGTCTACGGCGTGTTCGCGACACTGCCGATCCTGCTGGTGTGGATCTACGTCGCCTGGCTGGTGGTGCTGCTCGGCGCCGTCGTCGCCGCCTACATGCCCAGCCTCCTGCTCGGTGGCGGGCGCGGCGCCGACGGCCACGGCTGGCAGTTCCAGCTCGCACTCGAAGCGCTGCAGCAACTGGACCGGGCACGCCAGTCGCCGCGCCGCGGCATCAGCCTGCCGGAACTGGCGCGGGAGTTGCGGCTCGATCCGCTGCAGCTCGAGCCCGTGCTCGAGATCCTGGTGAACCTGGACTGGGTCGGCCGCATCAACGAGGTCGAGGACGAGGAGAGCACCCGCTACATGCTGCTGGCCGAACCCGGGGCGACCGCGCTCGAGCCCCTGATGCGGCAACTGCTGCTGGCCGACAGCGAGGCGACGGCCAGGCTTTGGCGCACGGGCCGGCTCTCCACCGTTTCGCTCAAGGACGTGGTCTCGCCCTAGAAAGGGATGCGGCCGATCCAGATGTCCCTGTACATCACCCAGTCGCCCATGAAGCTGTAGAGCGGGCGCTTGAAACTGGCCGGCTTGTTCTTCTCGAAGCCGAAGTGGCCGACCCATGCGAAGCCATAGCCCACCAGCAGGCCGGCGAGCAGCCAGAGCGGATTGCGCGCGGCCACCAGCATCGCCAGGCAGGCAAGCGACAGGGTGGAGCCGACGAAATGCAGGCGGCGACAGGTGCGGTTGCTGTGCTCGCTCAGGTAGAAGGGATAGAACTCCGCAAAGCTGTGGAAGGCCTTGGGGTCGCTCGCACTGAAGCCGGCTGTGCTCATGCTTGTCTCCTTTTATGGAGACAGTTTAGGCCAGGCTGAACGGCGCCTGCAAGAAGCCTCGAAAGCGTGCCCGGCCGCCGCGCGTGGGGTTCGCGGTCAGCCGGTAGCCGGGAAAGCGCCGCAGGAAACCGCCGATCGCGATGCGCGCTTCCAGCCGCGCGAGGCTCAGGCCGGCGCATTGGTGGATGCCGAAGCCGAACGCCAGGTGGCGGTTGTCGGTGCGGTCGAGGTCCAGGCGATCCGGATCGGCGAACT
>JAQGNJ010000036.1 GCA_028291885.1 Ramlibacter sp.
CGACGACGAGCCGCTGTCCGGGTCGGCGCTGGCGCAAGCGATCGCGCGGATGCGCGGCCAGGCGGGCACGTCGGTCTCGCTCACGATCCGGCGCGCCGGCCTGGACCAGGAGTTCACCGTTTCGCTCACCCGCGACACGATCCGCCGGCAGGTGTTGCGCGAAGCCGTGCAGATCGCCGACGCTTTCCTTAGCGAGGGCGAGATCGTTTCGCTGCGAGGCCGCACGCCGAGCAACCAGCGCACCTGGCAGGCAGATGCAAACGAACTTCTCGCCGGCGTGCCCATGCTGGTGCTGATCGACAAACGCTCCGCGTCGGCTTCGGAACTGGTTGCCGCCGCCCTGCAGGAAAACGGGCGCGCACAGGTCATGGGACAGCGCAGCTTCGGCAAGGGCACGGTCCAGTCCACTATTCGCTGGGCGAGGACAAAGGCGCGATCAAGCTGACGACAGCGGTCTATCACGGTCCTTCCGGGCGCACGGTGCAGCGGACCGGGGTCGCTCCGGACATCGAGCTCGTGGTGGCCCCGGCCGGCGACCCGGCGCAGGTGCAAGCGTTGCCCGAGGCCGGCCAGCCCGCGCTCTCGGCCGTTCGGGTGGAGCAGGGCCGCTGCGCGTCGCCGAAGGCCGCCGACCCCGCGCTTGCTTGCGCCGTGGCCTACCTGCGGGCCGGGACCATCGGCGCCTTCGTCGAGTCGCTGGCGGCGCGCCGGGACTGAGCCTACCGTCCCTGCGCCGAAATCGGCAGCCCGAACACGCGGTCGAACGCGAGGTTGAACAGGAACGTGTAGGCCAGGAAGAACGCGATCATGCCCAGGTTGTAGAGCAGTGCTTCCCGCAAGGTCACATCGAGAACCCAGGCGAACAGCGGCACCAGCATCAGGACGAGTCCGGCCTCGAAGCCCAGCGCGTGGGCGGCGCGCCGCGCCAGGCTGCGGCCCTTGCGCGACTGGCGCGCTTCCCAGCGCTCGAACAAGCCGTTGTAGACGAGGTTCCAGAGCAGCGCGATTGCCGAAGAAGCGACCGCGGCCGTCCCTGCGGACGCCACCGGACTGCCGGAGAGCAGCTTCAGGAGCGTGCTCGAGATCGCAATCGCAAAGAGCTCGAAAGAACCGACGTAGAAGATTTTGCGTTTGATGCCTTGCAAGACGGCCTGACTGCGGGGCGCCGGGTCGTCCCGGACATTTTTTCCCACGGCGGGGGAGGTCGTCCTCCAGCTGCCGCGGCAGCGACAAGCGCCGGATTGTAGGCTGGCGCACGGTCCTGCGAGCCGAGCAGGTTTGCGGGTCCTTGTGCGATCTCTTGCGTGTGCGCAACGGGCACGCTGCTTGCCCGCCACGGGACAACACAACTTGTGGAGCACAGACATGAGCAGGAAGCAGGATTTTCTTCGCAGCGAGCAGAGCCGCGACAAGCATCCCGAGCGCGATCAGGTTGGCAGCCCGGCCAGGACGGCCGCTGGCACCAAGGGCGGCGAGGCGACGGTCGACGGCCAGCAGCCGCACACGGGCAAGGTCGTGAACGACCACAACAAGATGGGGAACAAGGCGCCCACGCAGACCAACCAGGGCAATCGCACGCCGGAGAGCCGGCATGACCGGCAGACCATGGGGTCGGGACCGCAAAACCAGATCTCCGCGCGAAAGGGTGGCGCAGGCGCCGGTCGCACGCCCCGCGGGGCCGGGTAAGCGCCCGCAACTCGTTAAAGTTGCGCGGATGCAGTCCCCATCCATCCCCTTGTTTCGCTTCGACAACAGCTACGCCCGCGACCTCGA
This sequence comes from Ramlibacter sp., assembly GCA_028291885.1. GTDB lineage: Bacteria > Pseudomonadota > Gammaproteobacteria > Burkholderiales > Burkholderiaceae_C > Ramlibacter. The sequence continues at coordinate 1,774 of JAQGNJ010000036.1, forward strand.
AGGTTTCTACGTCCGGTGGAAGCCGGCCCAGGTGGCCCAGCCGCGGCTGCTGTTCCTCAACCTCGCCCTCGCCGACGAGCTGGGGCTCGATCCGGCCGCCCTGCAAAGCGCGCAGGGCGCGGCCGTCCTCGCCGGCAACACGGTGCCGGAAGGCGCGGAACCGCTGGCGCAGGCTTATGCCGGCCACCAGTTCGGCGGCTTTTCGCCGCAGCTGGGCGACGGCCGCGCCCTGCTGCTCGGCGAGGTGATCGACCGGCAGGGCCGGCGTCGCGATATCGCCTTCAAGGGTTCGGGCCGGACGCCGTTTTCGCGCGGCGGCGACGGCAAGGCGGCCGTCGGTCCCATGCTGCGCGAGGTGCTCATCGGGGAAGCCATGCATGCGCTCGGCATTCCCACGACGCGCGCCCTGGCTGTCGCGGCCACCGGCGAGCCGGTGTACCGGGAGAAGGCGCTGCCCGGCGCGGTGCTGGCGCGCGTGGCGTCCAGCCACTTGCGCGTGGGCACCTTCCAGTTCTACGCGGCGCGCGGCGAACACGACAAGCTGCGTCAGCTGGCGGAGTACGCAATCGCCCGCCACGACCCCGATCTGGCGGGCGCGCCGCAGCGCTACCTGGCATTGCTCGGCCGGGTCGCGCAGCGCCAGGCCAGGCTGATCGCGCAGTGGATGAACGTCGGCTTCATCCATGGGGTGATGAACACCGACAACATGACGATCTCGGGCGAGACCATCGACTACGGCCCCTGCGCCTTCATGGAGGCCTACGACCCGCAGGCGGTCTTCAGCTCGATCGACAGCAACGGCCGTTACGCCTATGGCAACCAGCCGGTCATTGCGCAGTGGAACCTTGCCCGGCTTGCCGAGGCCTTGTTGCCGCTGATGCCGCAAGAGGACAGCAAGGAGGCGGCGGACCGGGCGGTGGAGCAGGCCACGGCCGTGATCCACGGCTTCCCCGCTCTGTACCAGGCGGCCCTGCTTCGGGGCCAGCGGGACAAGCTGGGGCTGGCGGATGCGGCGCAGGCAGACGAAGCAGGCGATGCCGCGCTGGCCAACGATTGGCTGGGCTTGCTGCATGCGCAAGGCGTGGACTTCACGCTCGGCTGGCGCCGGCTGGCCGACGCGGCCGCGGGCGACGACTCCCTGCTGCGGGCGCTGTTTCCCGAGCCGCAAGCGCTGCTGGAATGGCTGGCCCGGTGGCGGGCAAGGTGCGAGATGCAAGGCGCCATCTCTCCCGAAGCCCGGGCGCAGGGCATGCGCCGCGCCAATCCCTGGATCATTCCTCGCAACCACCGCGTGGAAGAAGCGCTGGCGGCCGCCTCCGAACGCGACGACCTGGCGCCTTTCGAGCGCCTGCTGTCCGCGCTGCGCAACCCGTACGAGGAAACGCCAGAGCACGCTTCCTACGCGGAGCCGGCCCCGGCGGCCCTGACGGCGTGCTACCAGACCTTCTGCGGGACCTGAACGACCCGACCGAGAGGGTGGGGAACGACCGGTCCAGGTGGTCGAGGTTGGAGACGATCACCGTGCGCGTCGGGAAAGCGAACTGCGCCCCGATCGCCGCAAGTTCGCGCATCAGTTTGATGTTCAGCCGCTTCTACACCTTGATACCAGGGCCGTCGCGATGGCCTGCCTGCGCGAGCCTACACTGCGGCCTTCTTGGAGAAAAAACAGATGGCGAGCTTGAGCGCGAAGTACATGGCGGCATTGGGGCAACTGGAACAGTTCGCGGGGACGACCTCTCCTGACAAGGCACTGCTGACGCACCTACTGACCGGCGTCCGGGTCGAGCCGGTCGGGGACGTTCTGGACGAGGAAGACGACACGGGTCTGCTTCGACTGACCTTCCCGAACGGACACCGGATCGAGGTCATCGCCCAGCATTATTTCGGGTTGATGGTCGCTGAAAGCGTCCAGTTCGAACAACTGATCGCGATCCCCGACGGCGGTCAGCCCGAGGTCTCGCATTCACCGACCCAGAAGCGGATCCGCGAGCTCAGGGAGTACCTGCGCGGCCGACACGACCTGGACTGAGCGTTCGCGAGGCCGGCCCGCGCCGGCTCTTTCGGCGGACATGAGGCCGCGCCTGTCAAGCCCCCGCCGCGCCGTCCTGCGGTTTCTCGCGAGCTGTCGGACGCCCGGCTCTGCGCTGAGGGAAAATCGGCGCATGTCAAAGAAGAACGCAGTACCGGCCACAGACCTCGACGACATCGTCGTCCTGATCGAGGATGCCGCCGACCTCACGCCCAAGGAGCTCGAACAGGAGCGCAAGGCGCAGCTCGAGGAGATCAACAAGCGCAGCTGGATGTCGCATTCCCCGCAGCAGCTGGCCGGCCGGATCCCGACTTCGATCTTTGCGATGGGCGACCTGGTCGCCGCCGGCTGAACGCGTCACGCGCGCTCTCGCGGCGGTCACGCCGCGTCAATCGGGCGGCGCGGCAGGGAAGTGCAGCTGCTGCAGGCTGGCAAAGCGGCGGTTCTCGCCGGTGACGGGGTCGCGAAAGGCGATGCTTTGCGCGAGCAGCCGCAGCGGGTTGTCGATCTCGTCGCCGCCTTGCGGCAGCAGACGCGGATAGATGCGGTCGCCCAGGATAGGCAACCCCAGGGCCGCCATGTGCACCCGCAACTGGTGCCTTTTTCCGGTGAGCGGGCGCAGGCGGTAGCGTCCCTGCCCGCCGCGCGTTTCCATCAGTTCGATCTCGGTCCGGGCGTTCGGCTGCCTGGAGGCATCGTCGGGCGCCTCGCGCATCTGCATGAACTGGTCGCCCGTCACCAGGGTGCTGGTGCGGGTCAGGGGAAACCGCATCAGCGAATTGCCCGGCGCGATGGCCTGGTAGGTCTTGGCGACCTCGCGGCGGGCAAACAGGGCGTGGTACCCCGCGCAGGTCGCAGGCTGCTTGGCGAACAGGACGACGCCGGCGGTCTCCCGGTCGATGCGGTGCAGCGGCGTCAGCGCATCGATGCCGAGCTTGCGGCGCAAGCGCACCAGCAGCGTTTCCTGCAGGTAGTTGCCCGAGGGCGTCACGGGCAGGAAGTGCGGCTTGTCCGCCACGACCAGCAGTTCGTCTTCGAACAGCACGCAAGCCTGCGCCGCGTTCGGCGTCTCGTTCGGAACGGTCCGGTAGTAGAACAGCCGGCCGTACGGAACGTAAGCCTGCTGCGGCGCCACGCGCCGGCCCGTCTGGTCGACGACATCGCCGTTCGCCATGCGCGCGCACCACTCGGCGGCGCGGATCGCCGGGAAGCGTTCCACCAGGAAATCGAGCATGCAGGTCCACCGCCCCTGCGGCAACGCCACCTGGCTGGGACCGACGCCGTCGCGATTGGGCAGCATGGCCTAGGCCAACGGGCTTTCGGGCTGCTCCTGGCCGGCCTGCGCCAGCCGGCGGCCCCTGGCCAGGCGCCAGGCGCCGTCCGCTTCCCGGGCGTAGACGTCCTCCAGCGCGGTGGCGGTTTCCTGCAAGCGGGTGTCCAGCGCCACGCGGTTGTCGAACACGAAGCATTCGCCGCGCCAGTCCCGCTGCGCATCGGGCATCTGCTGGAAGTAGTTGAGGATGCCGCCTTCGAGCTGGTAGACGCTCAGGCCGATGTCGAGCATCCATGCGCTGGTCTTTTCGCAGCGGATGCCGCCCGTGCAGTACATCGCGACGCGCTTGCCCTGGGCCTTCCACTGCGCGGCGTGGGCCTGCACGTAGGCGGGAAAGTCGCGGAAATTTCTCACTCCGGGGTCGATGGCGCCCTCGAAATGCCCGAGGCGGTATTCGAAGCTGTTGCGGTTGTCCAGCAGCACCAGCTCGGGATCCGCGATCAGTTCGCGCCAGTCCCGCGGACTGACGTTGATGCCGGTGCGGCGCCCGTCGACGCCTTCGATGCCGAGCGGAACGATCTCTTTCTTGACGTGCACCTTCATCCTGGCGAAGGGGCGCGTTGTGCATGCGCTGCGCTTGAAGCCCATGCCGTCGAAGGCGCCCACGAAAGCGGTGTCATGCAGCAGCGCCTCTTCGATGCGGTCGACCGCTTGCGGCGTGCCCGCCAGCATGCCGTTGATGCCTTCGGCAGCCACCAGCACGCTGCCGGTCAGGCCATCGATCTGCGGCGACACCAGCTGACGCAATCGCGCCGCCACCGCCTCGGGCTGCGCCAGCCGCGTGAACTTGTAGAACGCGGTATGGAGCAGGGCAGGGGGCCGACGGCAAGCGGAGGACATCGACACGATTTTCCCACAGGCTGCATGGCGAGCTGCCTGGACGCGGCTGCGTCGGGCGGGGACCCGAGGCCGGGCTTAGGCAGCACCCTTAATCCTGGCGGGCCATTCACCTAGCCGGCGGCGCCCGATCGCGTCGACACTGACCGCCCGGGACTTTGGCCCGCTAAAAACAAGATCTCTGCCAATGACCTCATCTCTTTTCAAGTCCCTCTGCTTTGCGCCCGAGATGGAGCAGGCATATGCCGTCACCCCGAGGGGCCAGGACGAACTCGGCGGCGCCTCCACCGCGTTGACCGCCACGGAAATCGAATTGCTGGTGCGGCTCGATGGTGCGCTCACGCTAGCCGCGATCAAGTCCGGCATGCCCGCCTTGTCGCAGGACGAATTCGCGCGCGCCTTTCGCACCCTGCTGAACCGCCGCCTCGTCGTGGCCGCGCAGAGCGATCCCTTCGAGGAGCAGTTGCAAAGCCACCTGAGCGCGTTTTCCGAATCCCTGGGCGGCGAGGAGGCGGACGCGGGCCTGCTCTCGCTGAGGAGAAAGGGTTACTTCGTCGGCATCGCCCGCGAGCGCGCCCGGGCCGCGGCCCGGTCGCCGGGCAGGCCGCTCGTTGCGGTCGTGATCGAGGACGAGCCGGTGCTTGCGAAGTTCGTGCAGAGCTACCTGGCGTTCGAAGGCATCCAGACCCGGCTTGCGGCCAATCGCGCCGAAGTTTCGGCGCAACTGAGCAAGGCCCAGGTTCCCGACGTGGTCCTTCTCGACGTGATGCTCCCCGACGCGGACGGATTCGACATCCTGCGCCGGATCCGCAAGCATCGCGCGTTGCGCGAGGTCCCGGTCGTCATGCTGACCGGCATGGCCACCCGGGGCGACGTCATCCGCGGAATGCAGGGCGGAGCCGACGGCTACGTGACCAAGCCGTTCGAAGCCGAGGCCCTCATGCGGGCCGTGCGCACGGTGCTCGGATTGGCCTCGCCGCCGGCCCAGGGCGCCGACCCGTGGAAGAACGCCGACTCCAAGGCTCCGCGGGCCGAACGCCAGCCAGCCTGAGCGCGCTTTCCAGGGCGGGCGTCCTTCGGGGCGCGGCGGCAGCGCCCTCGCGGATCCGCTGCACGGAGCGCACTGCGACATCTTCTTTCCGGCGGCAATCGCGCACGCCGTCCAACCCCCCCGTGAGTCCTTCTTGAACAACGAATCCTTTTTTGCCCAGTCCAGGTTGCCGACCCTGCTGGGCGCCCTCGTCGCGCTGGCGGTCGGCATCGCAGTCCTGCTGGGGTGGATGCTCGACCTGGCGCTGCTGAAAAGCCTGCTGCCCGGCGCCGTGCACATGAAGGCCAATGCGGCCCTGGGCTTCCTGGTGACCGGAGTCGTCCTGCTGCTGCATTGCGCGCCGCGCGGGCGCGAATGGCCGCGCCTGGCGCTGGCGCTTTCGCTGGCGCTGGCCGTGCTCGCGGGCGCCACCCTGTTGCAGTACCTCTCGGGCCACGATTTCGGGATCGACGAGCTGCTGTTCCGCGACCGGGCCCTCGTCCACAACACCATCCCCGGCCGCATGTCGCCTTTCACGGCCTGGGCCTTGCTGATGCTTGCAGCCTGCCTCGCCGTCCGCGGCGTTCGGGGCTGGGGCTGGCTGGGGCTGCTGTGCACCGCGCAGGTCGCCCTCATCGGCGCCGTCGCCGTGGTCGGATACGCGCTGGACGCGCGCGAGCTGGTGACCGAGGCGTGGATGCCCGCGGTTGCGCCGAACACGGCGCTGGCTTTCACCGTGCTGGGCGGCTGCCTGCTGGCCGGCGGTTTCCGCGCGGCCCCCCACCCGGGGGACGAGTACCGGGACTTTTCCGGCGTCGAACGCAGACTGGTCGTGGCGCTCTGGAGCATGGTGGTGGTGCTGGTGCTTTCGTCGGCCTACGCGTACCGGACCAATATGGGCTACGTGCGCGCCGCGCACCTGGTGGCGCAGACGCAGGAAGTGCGGCTGGGACTGGCGCGCCTGGACGGCTGCATCGATCGGCTCGAGGCCGTGCAGCGCCACTACATGCTGGTCGGCGACCTGTCGTACAGAGCGCAGTACAAGAGCGGCCTGGCATCTTGCGCCGATGGCGTGCACAAGATCGTCGGGCTCGTCGCGGACAACCCCGCGCAGGGCTTGCGCGCCGCGAAACTGCACGCGCTGGTTTTCGATCGCCTGCAGGCCTTCGAGGAGATCACCGACATCTTGGAGTTCCAGGGATTCCAGAAGGCCAGGGAGACGCTGGTCAACTGGCGCGGCCCACGCCTGACGCGTGAAATCGAACGCATGGTGGCGGAGATGGACGAGGCGGAGCGGGGTCTGCTGACGGTCCGAGAGATGGCAGAGGAGCAGGGCCGCACGACCATGCTGGTTTCGCTCCTGGTGACGCTGGCCCTGGCCGTGCTGATCTTCGCGGGGCTCATCCGCGCCACCCGCAAGGCGCTGCGCAGGAGTGTGGCCGCACGCGCCCAGAGCAGGCAGCGGCAGGCGCTGCTCAGCGCTCTCATCAACTCCATCCCCGACGTCATCTCCTACAAGGACCGCAACGGCGTCTATCTCGGCTGCAACGAGGCCTACGCGGCGATGCTCGGGGTGACGGCGACCGAGGTGATCGGCCGCACGGCGCACGAAGTGTTCCCCCGCGAGCAGGCAGAGGCCATCTGGGAGCAGGACCAGAGGGTGCTCGGGGGCATGGAGGAACGCAGCTTCGAGGAATGGTTTACCTATCCCGACGGCCACCGGGAGCTGATGCATCTCAAGCGCAATCTCCTGCGCGGCGAGGACGGCCGCGTGACGGGCATGCTGGCCATCGGCCGCGACATCACCGAGCGCAAGAAGGCCGAGGAAGAGATCCGGCAGGCCAAGGAACTGGCGGAGGGAGCGACGCGCATGAAGTCCGACTTCCTGGCCAACATGAGCCACGAGATCCGCACGCCCATGACCGGCGTGCTGGGAATGCTCGACGTGCTGGCGGCCGACAAGCTGACGCCGGTCCAGCAGCGCTATGTGGAGCGCATCCGCGCTTCAGGGCGCCATCTGCTGAACGTGATCAACGACATCCTGGATTTCTCCAAGCTCGAGACCGGCAAGCTGGAACTCGAACGGATCGATTTTTCGATGCCGGAGCTGTTCGACCGGCTCGAGCCCATGACACGGCACCTGGCCGTCGAGCGCGGGCTCCACCTCGCGTTCGAGCTGGAGCCGGACGTCCCCGCCGTCGTGCGCGGCGACCCGACGCGGCTCACCCAGGTGCTGCTCAATCTGGTCAGCAACGGACTCAAGTTCACCGACCGCGGCAGCGTCACCGTGCGGACCTCGCAGGTGCGGGGCGACGACGCCCCAGGAATGCGCCTGCGCTTCGAGGTGTCGGATACGGGAATGGGCATCGAGGCCGGGACGCTGTCCCAGCTCTTCGCGCCCTTCGTCCAGGCAGACAGTTCCACCGCCCGCAGGTACGGCGGAAGCGGCCTGGGGCTGGCCATCTGCAAGCGGCTGGTCGAAGCGATGGGCGGAAGCATCGGCGCAACCAGCGAACCGGGCGCGGGCAGCCGCTTCTTCTTCGACTTGCCGCTGGAACTCGGCGAAGCCCGCGCCGTGGTCCGGCGAGGAGCGGCCGCCGCCGCGCCTCCCCAGCCGCGGCGCATCCTGGTCGCCGAGGACGTCGAGATGAACCGCGACATCCTGCAGGCGATGCTGGGCAAGCAGGGCCACGCGCTGGTGTTTGCGACCAACGGAGCGGAAGCCGTCGAGAAGGTGCAGCAAGACGTCTTCGACCTGGTGTTGATGGACGTGCAGATGCCGGTGATGGACGGCGTGGAAGCGACGCGACGGATCCGCCGGCTGCAAGGGCCGGCCCGCGGCGTGCCGATCGTCGGACTCACGGCCAACGTGATGGCGCGCGACCGCGACGCCTATCTCGAGGCAGGGATGGATGGCTGCCTGGGAAAACCCATCGACTGGGACGAACTTTCGGCGGCGATCGGCCGCCATGGCGAGCCGCCGCGGCCTGCCACCGTGGCGGAACCTGCTGGCGTGCTGGTCGATGTCCAGGTGCTTGCGGATCTGGGCCGCGTCGTCGGCGACTACGAGGTGAAGTCCCTTGTCCGCCTGGGCATCGCGGCGTATCGCGACTACTGCGCCGGCATGGGCACGGCCGCCGGGGCAGCCGACCTGCGCAGCGGCGCCCACAAGCTCAAGGGTTCCGCCGGGACCCTTGGCCTGCTCGCCATTTCGGCCGCGGCCGTCCGGATCGAGTCGGCCGTCGCCAAGGGCCTCGAGGGCGCACCGCTGGTGCGCGACCTCGAGCGCACAATCGAGGCGACGCGGCTGGAGCTGGTCAGGCTCGGCATCATCCAGAAAAACGACGGCAGCCCGGCGTCCCCCACGCTCGCGACCTGACCGCCCGGTCCCCCGAACAATGCAACACCCAATGACGTCAAGCCTGTCCATCGCCTCGAGCGAACGAAAGTTCCAGGCGCTCGCCGATTCTTCGCCCTTCGGCATCTTCCACACCCTTGACGACGGCGCGTGCATCTACACCAACGCCGCCTGGCAGGAGATCTCCGGACTGAGCGCGCAGGCCACGCTGGGCTTCGGCTGGGGCCAGGCGATCCACCCGGACGACCGCGAGCGGGTGTCTTGCGACTTCATGCGCATGACCGCGGCGGGCCACGATGTGGACGTGACCTGCCGGCTCCAGCGCCCCGACGGATCGGTGCGGCATATCCGCGTCAAGGCGCGCGCCCTTTCGGCGCAGGAGGCCGGCGAGGCGGGTCATGTCGGCATGACGCTGGACATCACGGAACAGGTCGCAGCCGAGGAGAAGCTGCGGGCCAGCAACGTGCTGATGAAGGCGATCCTGGCGAACCTGCCTTGCGGCGTCAGCGTGTTCGACCGCGAGCTGCGGCTGCTGGCAGAGAACAAGCAGTTCCGCTCGGTCTTCGACCTGCCCGACGAACTGTTCGAGAACGGACCGGTGGACTTCCGCAGCCTCAACATGTTCGACGCCGAACGCGAGGATCCGCAGCAGGCCCTGGCGACGGTCGCCCGCCGCGCCGAACGGGCAATGGACATCGGCGAAACCGTGCGCGAGGAGGTCCGCCCGGACGGCCGGGTGGTGGAGATCCGGCGCGCGCGGATGCCCGATGGCGGCTTCGTGGCCACCTACGTCGACGTGACCCGCAACAAGCAGACGCTGGAGCACCTGCGCCAAGCCAAGGAAGAGGCCGAACAGGCGGCCCTGGCCAAATCGACCTTCCTGGCCACCATGAGCCACGAGATCCGCACCCCGATGAACGGCGTGATCGGCATGACCAGCCTGCTGCTGGAGACGCCGCTGACGGACGAACAGCGCGAGTTCACCGAGGTGATCCGCCAGAGCGGCGAGGGCCTGCTGGTGGTGATCAACGACATCCTGGACTACTCCAAGATCGAGTCGGGCAACA
>JAQGNJ010000056.1 GCA_028291885.1 Ramlibacter sp.
CCGCCCAGGCCAGCCCCGCGGGCGCCTCCACGCGCACCAGGTTGCCGTCAGCCGATTGCACCCGCAGCAGGGCCTGGCGCAGGAAGGGATAGGTGCGCCGCCACTTGCGGCTGCCGATGGCGTCGAAAAAAGCCTCGTCGTTCGGCTGCTTCACCAGCACCAGTTCGCCGGGTTGGAGCGACGCCGTGCGGTCCAGCCGCAGCGACGTGTCCTGCGGCCCCAGCGCTTGCGCCAACGTCCCCAGTTCGGCGCCAAGCCTGCCCTCGACGCCGATCACGGCAGTTGCGCTGCCACGCACGTGCGAGACGATCCGCGTCAGCTCGGTCCCGGCGCCGGTGAGCGTCACACCGCCATCGGCGATCAGCACCGGCTTGAAGAAGTCGAGCTGGCCGGCGGGCAGCTTGATCCGCACCTGGCCGCCGCCGGCTGCGCGGTCGATGATGGTCTGCAGCGCGACCGAATCGTCCTGGCCGTCGCCGGGCGTCACCCCGTACAAGGCCGCGTCGACGGTGAGCGGGCCGGACGCCTTGGAGAACATGCCGGCGTCCGGCATGCGCAGCGCGCTGTGCGCCACCAGCACGGTGAAGCCGAACACCGCGTAGCAGGCGAGCATCAGGCTGGACGGAACGAGCCGCGCCATCCAGTGCTTGCGCTGCCCGCCCTGCCTGGCCTTGCCCTTGCTCCAGTTCTGGTCGCTCAGGTGGAAGGCCGCGTGGATCTTGATGATCGCGCCGACCCACTGCGTGTACAGCATGATCGGGATCGACCGCATGCTGACCGCGTGGCCGTGGTAGGCGATCACGATCAGCTGGAAGGCCCGCACCAGCACCGCCCATGCGAGGTACAGCGGCAGGTAGAAGAATGTCTTGGCCACGGCCAGGGCCAGCGCGCCCGAGATGCCGACCAGCGAGGTCCACATCGACAGCCGCTGGTCCAGGATCGCGAACCAGATGAACCAGCCGGTGCAGCCCGGTCCGAGGGCCAGGGCCCGCGGGTTGTTGCGCAAGGTGTTGCCGAACCAGCGGTACGGCAACGAGAAGCTGGCCTTGAAGAAGCCGATGTCGCGGCTTTCCAGCGAGCAGCAGGTCACGTCCGGGATGTAGAGCATCTTCCAGCCCTGGCGCAGCACGTGGTACCACGAGCTCTTGTCGTCCCCCATCAGGAAGCGGAAGCTGCCATGCATCCAGTGCTTGATCATGTCGTTCTCGATCGAGCTGCCGATGAACTCCTCGGTGACCACGATCGACGTGCGCAGCAGCGAGAAGCGGCCGGTGAGCGTGAGCACCTTGTGCGACAGCGAATGCGACTGGAACTGCACGTGGCGCTCGCCGAACTTGAGGTTGAACCAGTCGCGGTACCAGGCCGAGCTGCCGGCGATCCACGCCACTTCGTTCGTGGTGAGCGCGCCCAGGTCGGCGAAGGCGGCGAAGAACGCAAGGGTGCGACGCAGCGCTCGCGGCTCCAGCCACGAGTCGCCGTCCATGAAGACGGTGACGCTGTCGGGCTCGTCCCGGTAGCGCCGCGCGACGGCGCGCAGCGCATGGCCCAGCGCGATCCGCTTGCCCTGGCTCTGGCGCTGGAATACGAGCTCCACGTGCACGCGTCCCGGATGGGAAAGATAGACGCCGTTGATGACCGCCTCGTCGGCGTCGCTGCCGACCGCGACGATCACCGTCGCCTCGCAGGGCAGCTCGGACAGGTTGGCCATCAGCGACTGGAAGCTCTCCACGCTGACCCAGGGCTCCTCCAGGTAGCTGGCGACGACGACGAAGACGCGTCCTGGAAAGCGCCCGGTCAGCTCCATCGCATCGGCACGGCGGCGCAAGGCCGGAAAGTGCAAGCTCGAATAGATCCAGGCCCGGATGTAGTGCAGGAGCGCCCAGCCGTAGCGCCAGATGCCGAACACGCCGATCGCCAGCATGGCCTCGTGCTCGAGCGGATAGGCGTGGCTCTTGGACCAGAAGAACAGCGGCAGGGCCAGTGCCGGAAAGACCAGCAGCGGCAGGACCAGCGAACGCCAGGCCCGGGCCTGCACCACCGCCTGTTTCATAGCCAGCCGAAGCCGGACAGCGTTTTGACCCAGACGTTGACGCGCGCGTTGACCGGCAGCCGCACCCGCTTGTCGTCGAATTCGAGCTTGATCAGCGTCTCGTTCAGTCCGCCCTCCATCGTCGGCAGGCTGGCGGTGTTGACGGCCGCCAGGCCGATGGCGCTGATGGTGGCCGGGTAGCGGCGGTCCTCGAACGGAACATAGATGGTGGCCGGCATGCCCAGCCGCAGCTTCAGCGCGTCGTCGTTGGGCAGCCGCAGCAGCACGCTGGGCGTGACGTCGGATTCGAGCAGGACCACCGGCTCGTGCGCCGAGACATATTCGCCCGGCGCCTTGTCGACCGCGAACACCTTGCCCTTGCGGGGCGCCCGCACCGTCTGGTCCGTGGCCTGGCGCGAGAGCAGCAGCTTCTTGGCGGCCAGGTCCATCTTCAGCCGGGCCAGCTGGTCGCTCGCCTCGAAGGACGCCGTCCGGTTCGCGCCTTCGGCAACCTGGCGCAGGTAGTTGTTGCGCTGGTCGCTGACGTCGTTGGCGACCTTCATCAGGTCGGACTGCGAAATCACGCCCTTTTCGAACAGCTGGCGGGCATTGGCGAGCTCGGTCTCGCGCGCGCTGGTGTCGCTCCTGAGCGCCGAAAGCAGGCCGGCCTCGGCGCCGAGGCGCACCTGCAGGACGCGGGACTGCTCGCGCGAGAGCATCGCCAGGTGCTGCTCCATGGTCTCGATCTCGGTCTTGAGCGCGTTCAGCGCCGGGTTCTCGATCGTGAACAGCGGCGCGTTCGCATCCACGTAGCTCTGGGGCCGCGCCAGCAGCCGCGAAACCCGCCCGTCGTAATTGGCGGTGATGCGGTCGATGCTGCCGCTGACGAAACCCGTGCCCTCGACCTTGTAGGCGAAGTTGTAGAACAGCAGCGATGCCACGGCGGCGAGCACCATCAGGCCGAGCAGGACCGCGACGTAGTTGCGGGCGCGGAACTGCTGTAGCGTGCCGTAGGGCGCCGGCTGCGCCAGGTTGAGCGGCAATTCGACCGGCGTCGCCGTCACCGGCGACGCCGCCACGGCGACCAGGTCCTCGACGTCGCCGAGCTTGCCGTCCACCGACAGCTCGATGTAGTGCCTGAGCACACGCTTGTTGCGCGCACTCAGGTCGTGGAAGTCGAAGCCGAAAACCTCCTCGTGCCGGCGGCGGAAGACCAGGTCGACGGCGATGGTCAGCGTCGACTCCAGCATCGGGAAGCTGATGCGGGCCGGAACGACGCTGCCGGGCTCCGGCGGGTCGGCCAGTCCGACCAAGCCCAGCCCGGTCGTCGACCAGTTGCTCACGCCGTAGGTCGCGCCGGCGATCTCCACGTACAGCGGGATCGCCACGCGCAGCGACTTCCTCTTCGAGTTGGGCTCCCTCGTGATCACGGCCACCTCCAGGGTTCGGCCCGCGCTGACACCTGCGCAGTTATCCGTTACCCTGATGGTCGCAAACTTGCTTCATGGCACAGGTCGTAAATCTCGCAACCGGCTGTAGGATCGAGCCTACCCATGGACGAGGACAAGCGGCGGGACGGCAGCCCGGCCGCACATTAGTCTGGCGTACCACTTTGTTTCACTCACATCGGCCGAGGCCGACGCTTCAAAAATGAACATCACGATCATCGGGACGGGCTACGTCGGACTGGTTACCGGCGCCTGCCTCGCGGAACTTGGCAACAACGTCTTCTGCCTGGACCTGGACCGGGGCAAGGTGGACATGCTCAACGCCGGCGGCATGCCGATCTACGAGCCCGGCCTGAAGGAAATCATCGAGCGCAACGTCGAGGACGGGCGGCTGGTGTTCTCTTGCGACGTGGCGGCCAGCGTCGCTTTCGCCAGCGTCCAGTTCATCGCGGTGGGGACGCCCAGCGGCGAAGACGGGAGCGCCGACCTGCAGTACGTGCTGTCGGCGGCGCGCGCCATCGGCAGGCACATGACCGACTTCAAGGTCGTGATCGACAAGTCGACGGTGCCGGTGGGCACTGGCGAGAAGGTCGCGGCGGCGATCCGCCAGGAACTGGCCGCGCGCGGCTCCCAGGCCCTCCAGTTCACGGTGCTGAGCAACCCGGAATTCCTCAAGGAAGGCGCGGCCGTCGAGGACTTCATGCGGCCCGACCGCATCGTCATCGGCGCGGACGACGACGAGCCGGGGCGCCGCGGGCTCGCGCTGATGCGCGAGCTGTACTCGCCTTTCAACCGCAATCACGAACGCACCCGCGTGATGGACGTCAAGAGCGCGGAATTCACCAAGTACGCGGCCAACGCCATGCTGGCGACCCGCATCAGCTTCATGAACGAGCTCGCCAACCTGGCGGATCGGGTCGGCGCGGACATCGAGCTGGTGCGCCAGGGCATCGGGTCCGACCCGCGCATCGGCTACAGTTTCCTGTACGCCGGCACCGGCTACGGCGGCAGCTGCTTCCCGAAAGACGTCTGCGCCCTGGCGCGCACCGCGCAGGAGCACGGCCAGCGGCTGCGCATGCTCGAAGCCGTCGAGGAGATCAACGAGCGGCAAAAGAGCATCCTGCTGGACAAGATCTTCGACAGCTTCGGCCACGACCTCGCGGGCAAGACCTTCGCCGTCTGGGGCCTGGCGTTCAAGCCCAACACGGACGACATGCGCGAAGCGCCGAGCCGCGTCATCGTTGCCGCCCTGCTGCGGGCCGGAGCGACGGTCGTCGCGCACGATCCGGTCGCCGTCGAGCACGCGTCCCGCCTGATCGCAGAGGACCTCGCCGGCGAGCCGGAGAACCTGGCCCGCCTGAGCTATGCGGACAAGCCGATGGACGCCGTGCAGGGTGCTCACGCGCTGATCGTCGTCACGGAGTGGAAGGCGTATCGCAGCCCCAACCTGCGCGCGCTCAAGGCGGCCTTGCTGACGGGAACGATCTTCGACGGCCGCAATCTTTACGACCCGCACCAGCTGACGGCCGCGGGACTGACCTATCTTGCCGTCGGCCGCAACAACCTCGCGCTGCTGGCGGCCGCCCGGGACCGGGCATCGGAGGACGAGGCCGGTGAGGGCGGCAACGGCCCGGACCAGGCCGTTGCCGCGATCGGCGCATCGGCCAAGCGCGGGTTGCTGGCCTCCTGAGATCGGCCGGCCCTCGCCGGGCCGGCTCCCCGCGCCTCAGGGATGGGGCGTGGGCGTCACTTCCCAGTGCTGGAGCACTCTTTCCTGAGCGTCGACGCTTTCCAGCCGGACGCGGAAGCCCCAGAGCCGGGCCACGTGCTTGACCACTTCCTCGGCGCTGTTGTCCAGCGGGCGGTCGTTGTGGCGGGTGTGGCGCAGCGTCAAGGAGCGGTCGCCGCGCAGGTTGACGTTCCAGACCTGGATGTTGGGCTCGCGCCAGTTCAGGTCGTGCTGGCGGGCGAGCGCCTCCCGCACGCGCCGGTAGCCCTGGTCGTCGTGGATGGCCGCCACCTCGAGCTCGCGTGACGCCGCGTCGTCGACGATCGAGAACAGGCGGAACTCGCGCATCAGCCGCGGCGACAGGTACTGGCCGATGAAGCTCTCGTCCTTGAAGTGCCGCATGGCGTAGTCCAGGGTCTTGAGCCAGTCGCTGCCCGCGATCTCCGGAAACCACTCGCGGTCCTCGTCGGTCGGGTTCTCGCACATCCGCCGCAGGTCGGTGAACATCGCAAAGCCGAGCGCATAGGGATTGATGCCGCTGTAGCCCGGGTGCGTCACCGGCGGCTGGAACACCACGTTGGTGTGCGAGCTCAGGAACTCGATCATGAAGCCGTCGCCGAGCTGCCCTTCCTCGTACATCTTGTTGAGCAGCGTGTAGTGCCAGAACGTCGCCCAGCCCTCGTTCATCACCTGGGTCTGGCGCTGCGGATAGAAATACTGCGCGACCTTGCGCACGATGCGCACGATCTCGCGCTGCCAGGGTTCGAGCAGCGGCGCGTTCTTCTCGATGAAGTACAGCAGGTTCTCCTGCGGCTCCTCAGGGAAGCGCCGGTGCTCCTTCTTGGCCTGCTTGCCGGGGCTCCTGGGCAGCGTGCGCCACAGGTCGTTGATCTGCTGCTGCAGGTAGGCCTCGCGGTCCTTGCGGCGCAGTTCCTCCTCGACCAGGGAGAGCTTCTGCGGCCGGCGATAGCGGTCGACTCCGTAATGCATCAGAGCGTGGCAGCCGTCCAGGATCTCCTCGACCGCGTCCAGCCCGTGCCTCTCCTCGCATTCCGCGATGTAGGCCTTGGCATAGACCAGGTAGTCGATGATCGAGCTCGCATCCGTCCACATGCGGAACAGGTAGTTGCCCTTGAAGAACGAGTTGTGGCCGAAGCAGGCATGGGCCATCACCAGTGCCTGCATCGGCATGGTGTTTTCTTCCATCAGGTAGGCGATGCAGGGATCGGAATTGATCACGATCTCGTAGGCCAGGCCCATGTGGCCGCGCCGGTAGTTCTTCTCGCTGGAGATGAACTGCTTGCCGAAGGACCAGTGCCGGTAGTTGACCGGCATGCCGACCGACGCATAGGCATCGAGCATCTGCTCGGCGGAGATCAGCTCCAGCTGCACCGGATAGGTGTCCAGCCCGAAACCCTGCGCGGTCTTCTTGATCGCGTCGAAGTAGGTTTCGATCAGCTCGAAGGTCCAGTCCGAGGGACTGGGAAGGCGCTCGTTGCGGGTGACAGCTTGTTCGCTCATGGGAGCCCCTGAAAAAAACGGCACTAGGCGGGGTTCGGCGTTTTCTTGAACAGGTCGCGGAACACCGGGAAGATCTGCGACGGCGTGACGATCTTCTGCATCGCGAAATGCGGGTTGACGGCCCGCACCCGCGTGTACTCTTCCCAGAGGTTCTGGTCTTCGTCCGCCACCTGCACATAGGCGAAGTAGCGGCACAGCGGCAGCAGCTTGTTGTCCAGCAACTCGCGGCACTTGGACGAATCCTGCTGCCAGTTGTCGCCGTCGGAGGCCTGCGCGCCGTAGATGTTCCATTCGCTGGAGGTGTAGCGGGCCCGGATGATCTCGTGCATCAGCGTCAATGCGCTGGAGACCACGGTGCCGCCGCTTTCGGTCGCGTGGAAGAACTCGTCTTCCGTCACCTCCGCCGCCTGGGTGTGGTGGCGGATGAAGATCACGTCCGTCTGCTGGTAGTGGCGCGTGAGGAAGAGGTACAGCAGGATGAAGAAGCGCTTGGCCAGGTCCTTGCGCGCTTCGTCCATCGAGCCGGAAACGTCCATCAGGCAGAACATCGCCGCCTTGCTGGTGGGCACCGGCTCGCGCACGCGGTTGCGATAGCGCAGGTCGAAGGGGTCGAGGAAGGGGACGCGCTTGAGCCTCTCGCGCAGCGCCTGGATCTCGGCCTTGACCGAGGCCAGCTCCGCCTCCTGCGCGTCGCCCCGCAGCTCCAGCTGCTTGAGGTAGTCCTCCAGCTTGCGCAGTTCCAGCCGCGCGTCGCCGCCCATTGCGATGCGGCGACCGAGCGCGGTGCGCATCGAACGCACGACGTGCAGGCTGGTGGGGTTTCCTTCGGAGACGAAACCGGCGCGGCGCGACTTCCATTCCGGCGCGTCGGCCAGCAGCTGCGTGCGGACCAGCCGCGGCAGCGCCAGGTCGTCGAAGAAGTAGTTCATGAACTCGTCGCGGCTGATGCGGAAGGTGAAGTCGTCCTCTCCGCTGCCGTCGCCCGATGCCCCCTTGCCCGCGCCGCTGCCGCCGCCCTGCGGCTTGGCGATGCGGTCGCCCTTGACGTATTCCTGGTTGCCCGGATGCACCATCTCGCGGGTGCCGCCGGGGCCATGGTTGAACACCGGTTCGGAAACGTCGCGCCGCGGCAGCGTGATGTCCGTTCCCTCCTCGATGTCGCGGATGCTGCGGTCGCCGACCGCCTTGCGCACCGCGTCCCGGATCTGGTCGCGGTAGCGGCGCAGGAACCGCTCGCGGTTGCCGATCGACTTGTTCTTCCCCGACAGGCGCCGGTCGATCACCTGGTGCAGCATGGGGGTCTCCCGGCGGCTGGTGGGCACTGCTCGTGGCTCCGGAAGGGTTAGCTGCTCTTTCGCACCCGCAGGTACCACTCGCAGAGCAGGCGGACCTGGCGGTGCGTGTAGCCCTTCTCGACCATCCGGTTGACGAAGTCTTCGTGCTT
>JAQGNJ010000106.1 GCA_028291885.1 Ramlibacter sp.
CGCAGCCGCCGCCATCCGGCGCCGTACGCATGGCTGGCCAAATGGCACGTGCTGCTGGTGCAGCAAGGCTGGTCCGAGGACCGGGAAGCGGAAGCGGGTCGTGCGCTGGACTGCACCAAGCGCGCCCTGGAGAACGATCCCGATTCCTCGCTCGGCCTGACGGTGGAAGGATTCGTCCGCACCAACCTGATGAAGGACCTGGAAGGCGCGGCGCGCAGCTACCAGGCCGCCCTGCAGATCAACCCCAACGAGTCGCTGGCCTGGCTGCTGACCGGCACGCTCAACGCGTTCCAGGGCAACGGCGCAGACGCCATGGAGGCCAGCGAGCGGGCGCTGCGCCTGTCGCCGCTGGACCCGATGCGCTATTTCTACGACTCGCTCGCCGCCTCGTCCGCCATCACCGCGGGCCAGTACGATCGCGCCATCGAGCTGGCCAAGCGCTCGCTCAGGGCCAACCGCACCCACACCTCCACTTACCGGGCGCTGGCGATCGCGCAATCGCTCTCGGGCCAGGACGAAGAGGCCCGGGCCACGGTGCGGCGCCTGCTCGAACTGGAGCCCTCGTTCACCGTCGCGCGCTTCCTGGCGCGCACGCCGGCGACCGGCGCGCTCGCCAGCAAGGTGGCGGACGCCCTGCTGCGCGCCGGCGTGCCGGCCTGAAAAGAATCCGAAACAACGTCGAGGAACAACAATGAGCACACTGGGCGGCTGGGGCGGCTGGGGGGGCTGGGGGGGCTGGGGGGGCTGGGGTGGCTGGGGTGGCTGGGGCGGCTGGGGTGGCTGGGGCGGCTCCGGCCAGCCGGGGCCCGATGGCAGTCCGCTCATGGCCGAGGCGCTGGACCAGAATCGCGCCGCGGTGGTCGGTCCTTTTTCGGGCGCGACCATTCCATTCAAGCTGCCGCTTCCCCTGGATAACCCGGACCACCTGGGCGAGTGGGATGTGCAGCAGCGGATGCAGACCTGTTCGGTGGAGCTTCTTTCCGGACTGGATTTCACCGCCAAGGGCGAGGCGGTGACACTCGGCTTCGTCGACCTCCTGGCCAGCAAGCTCGCTGTCCGGCCGGTCGCGCGTCTCGTGCGGCCGACCAAGGACATCTTCACCAGCCAGCTCGACCTGGTCGCGAACTACGCGGAACTGCGGGGCAGCCGCGCCAGTGAAATCATGGCCCAGACCCTGCCCACGCAGGTCCCGTTCTGGGCCTCGATCATCGGGATGCAGCCCTACCGCCAGCCTTGGACCCAGGCGCTCATGGGGCTCGCGCTGTCGATGACCATCGACGTCGAAATGCGGCTCAAACATGCTTTCGCCTGTCCCCGGCCGGGCGTGATGTCGCCGCAGATCCAGCCGATGATCCCGGTGCCGGGCCACTCGAGCTGGCCGAGCGGCCATGCCACGGAAACCTTCATGGTGGCCGCGGTGCTGCAGTTGCTGCTCCAGCACGCCAACCGCTCGGGCCAGAAGTACCATGAGCAGTTGCAGCGCTTCGCTGCCCGCGTGGCGGTCAACCGCACTGTCGCGGGCCTGCATTTCCCGGTGGACAGCGCCGCCGGCCGCCTGCTCGGAACGGCGCTGGGAGAGTTCTTCGTCGCGCGCTGCCGCGGCGACGAGGTCAACGAATGGGGCTTCGACGGCCGCAAGTTCCGCGGCCGCGACGACGCACCGGTGGATTTCGACCCCCGGGTTTCCATGACCGATGGCAGCAGCGGCTATTACGAGCACCGGCCGGCCGGCTGGAAGGTGACGCAGGCGCCCCTGCTGTCCTGGGTCTGGAAGAAAGCCATCGCGGAGTGGAAGTAGGCGATGGGCTGGAGCCGACTCCCCACGGGCAGGTTCACCGGCATCGACTGGGGCCGGCCCGGCGCCACCGATGGTTTCGACCCTTATCTGGTGTGGGCCGAGGTCGACCGGTTTTCGGGCTATGACCAGCGACCCGGCAAGTGGCTGCCGGTGGTGATCGAACTGCATCCCGGATGGTCGATCGCCGCGTTCGTCGCCGCCGCGCCGAAGTCCGTGCGCGTGCGCGAGATCTACACGTCGCCCGCGGCTCCGGCCGGACTTCGGTTCTGCTCGGCCCAGGTCAGCCGCGACTTCTTCCGCCAAATCCGCGCCGGCGGCGCGCTGCACCAGGCTGTCAAGCGCTTCGAGCTGGGCCTGCCCGCGGGTGACCAGTTGCGCGATCCGGCCAAGACGCTGGAATCGCATCCGCCCGCCACGCAGAAGCCCCGCCACGCGCGCGCAGCCGAACCACCGCTCACGGGCAAGGTGATCGGCCTGATCGACGACAGCCTGGCCCTGGCCCATGCCAACTTCCTGGACAGCGCCGGCCAGCCGCGCACCGCCTTCTTCTGGCGCCAGGACGGCCATGGCGTCGGCAACGTGCCCCCGGAGATGGGATACGGCCACGAGCTGACGGCGACGGACATCCGTCGCGCCATGGCAGCCAACACCTTCGATGGCGTCTGCGACGAAGACGGCGTGTACATCGCCCTGGGCCTGTCGACGCTTGGCAAAAAATCGCCGGGTGGCCGCCTGGGCTTCCACGCGCTGGACACGGGAGAGAGCCACGGCACTTTCGTGCTCGATCTGGCGGCAGGGCCGGTCCCGCTGCCGGCGCGGGTCGCCAACCTGCCGCCCGGTTTCGACGCGCCGCCGGGCTGGCAGCGGGCCGACGATGCCGCGAGCCGCTGCCCCATCGTCGCCGTGCAGCTCGATTACGACACGGTCCTGGACACGTCCGGCGGCTCGATGAACGTCGGCGTGCTGGACGCCTTGCTGTACATCCTTTCGCGCTGCGACGCCGGGGCCGAGGTCACGGTGAACATCAGCTTCGGCACGCTTGCCGGCCCGCACGACGGCACGTCGATCCTGGAAGGTGCGATGGACCAGCTGGTCGACCTGTGCGGCGAGCGGCTGCGCATCGTGCTGGCGGCAGGCAACGGCTATCAGTCGCGCACCCATGCAAACGTGCCGCTGAACGCGTCCGGAAAACCGGCGGCCCCCTGGCGCCGGGAAGCCACGCTGCACTGGCAGGTCCAGCCCGACGACCAGACCCAGAGCTTCCTGGAGCTGTGGTTGCCGCCCGGTGCGCAAGACGTGCGGATCGCGATCACGCCGCCGGGCCACCGGCCGCTGCCGCCGCTGGCGTTCGGCGAATCGGGGATGTGGCTGGGCGAATCGGACCGGCCTTGCTGCGCCCTCATCTATCCCCGCCGCGTCGCGACGGGGGAGAACGGCACCTGCGCGCTGGTGGCGCTGGCCCAGACCTTCAGCTTCGACCAAGGCGTGGTCACGGCGCCCCATGGGCCCTGGCAGGTGACGCTGACGACCCGGTCGGGGCAGGTGGTGGTGGACGCGTACATCGAGCGCGACGACATCGTCAGCGGCATGCGCAAGGTTGCCAGGCAGTCGCATTTCGAGGACCGCGATTACGACGTCGACGCCGCGGTGGACAAGCCGTCCAACCCGTCCCTGATCCGGCGCAGCGGCAGCTTCAACAGCATTGCCACCGGCAAGCGGACGACCGCGGTCGGGGCGACGCGAATGAGCTATCCCGCGGGCGGGAAGTGGGCGCTTTACTCGCCGAGGAGCCCGGACCCGGATTCCGGCCGGCCCGAGCGCAAGGGCGTGGTCAAGATGCCGGACGCGCAGGCGTACGGTGACGAGAACCCGGTGCAGGAAGGCGTGACCGCTGCGGGCACGCGAAGCGGCGCCATCGTGCGCCTGAAAGGCACCAGCGCCGCGTCGCCGCAGGTGACGCGAGCCCTGCTCAACACGGCCGTCGGCGAGTCCGGAGAGTGAACCGCCTCACCAGCGGGCCGGCAGCTTGCGCAGCAAGGTGATCTTCTTGACCCCGAGCGAGATGTAGCCGCCCTTTTCGAGGTCCTTGAGCAGGCGGCTGACCATTTCGCGCGAGGCGCCGACCCGGCTGGCGATGCTCTGGTGGGTGATCTGCTGCAGCAGCACAGGCGCCTCCGGCCGGCCCGGGCCTTCCTGGCTTTCCAGGGTCGAGATGACCCGGCCGTAGACGTCGAGCAGGGCCATCTTGCGCGCGGTCTCGGTCGCGTCGCGCGCCCGCCGGATGACCTGGGTCACCAGTTCCATCGCGAACTCCGGCTGCACCGCCAGATGGTCGCGCACCGAACTGCGCGTCACGACCGAGCAGACGCAGGGTTCGAGCGTGATGACGGACGCCGAGCGGGGGCCGCCATCCAGCGACATTTCGCCGAAGTAGTCGCCCGCGTCGATGCTGGCGTAGGTGATTTCGTGGCCGTCGTCGTCGGTCGCATAGGCTTTCACCCTGCCTTGCAGCAGGATGTACATGGATTCGCCGACGTCGCCTTCGTTGATGATGACGCTGTTTTTCTTGTAATTGCGGATCGCGCCGCGCTGCGCCAGCGGGCGCAGCATCGGGTTCAGCATCGCGATCAGCCCCTCGGGGGGGCTGGATTGGATCGGCGCAGGCATGTTCTTCCCCCTACGCCGCGGACTCTAGCACGGGAGCCGCGGGCTCCGGAAGTCAGTGCATCACTTCGTGGCGCAGGGTCGGGGCGACCGGCGGCAGGACCGCCACCCGGTTGACCAGCTCGCGCACGCCGCTGGAGCGGGTCTTCGAGCAGAGGCTGCGCACATGGCTGCGGATGGTCGAGACCGCCACCTTGAGCTGGACCGCGACCTCGGGCGCCGAGTAGCCCTGGCAGAGGACGCCAAGGACATGTTCCTCGGTCGCCGTCAGCCCATAGCTGCGGGCGAAAAAGCACAGCATCAGCGACTCGCAGACCGAGGCCCGGGAGAACATGAAGGCCGCCCTGACCACTCCCGCCGGCGCGTCCGGGCGCAGCGGCAGCACGGCCATCGTGAGGGCGAAGCCGTCCGCCGCCGTCAGCGTGACCATGCTGCGCTTGCCCTGGCCCACCTTGGTCACGGCCTCCTGCAGGGCCTTGCCATCCTCCGGCGAGCAGCCGTACAGCAGCTGGTTGCGTACCCCCAGCACGCGCCGCCGCGCCAGTTCATGGCGCGCTGCCTGGTTTGCGTGCAGCACCTGATTGTCCAGACCCGTGACCAAGACGCCGTATGCCAGTTCATCCATCACCAGGGCCAGTCCCGACCCCGCTCCATTCGATCCGTCCCGCTGCGAATTGCCGCCTGAATGCACACCATCCGAGAGAAGTTCCATGTCGTAGCCCCAACTTGTGATGTGCCAAGCTTAGGAAAAACGCGCCCGCAAAACGGGGGATTACGGCCAGATTTCCTGTGCGAAATTCACATTGCCAGCGGCGTGGATTGGGCTTAGGGCCGGCCCCAGGTGGCGATCGCCGCCGCCGTCCGGCCCCAGAACTCGTGCAATCGCGACAGGCGCGCGGCGGCATCCGGCGGAAGTCCGCCCACCGCAAGCGCTTCCAGTTCGGCGGCCGCCTGCTGGATCGCGATCGCGCCGACGTTGCCGGCGGACCCCCTGAGCGCATGGGCCGCCTGGCCCAGCGCGTGGGCGTCGCCGGCAGCGATCGCGGCGGCAATGGCCTGCAGCCGCAGCGGCGCATCGGCAGTGAACAGCTCGATGACTTCGCGCGTCATCGTCAGCTCCTCGTCGTCGTAGTCCCGGAATTCCTCCAGCCGCGCGAAGTCCATGACCACCCGCTGCGGGTCTTCGGCGGCGCTCGCTGCCGCGGCCGCAACCGGCTCGGGGCTGGCCGGCGCGGCGCCCGCGGGCGCCAGCCACTTCTCCAGCATCTGGGCCAGGGCGGAAACCAGCAGCGGCTTGGTCAGGTAATCGTCCATCCCGGCTTCCTCGCAGCGGATCCGGTCTTCTGCCGAGGCGGCTGCCGTCAGCGCGATGATGGGCGGCGCGCTGTCGCCCCAGGCGGCATGGATCTGCCGCGTCGCCTGCAGGCCGTCGACTTCCGGCATGTTCACGTCCATCAGGATCGCGCCGAAGCGCTCTCCCCGCGCAGCGGCATGGGCGACCGCTTCGACCGCCTCGCGGCCGTCCGCCGCCCGGGCCGTGTCGTAACCGAGCTTCATCAGCATGGCGCTGGCGACCTTGAGGTTGACCGCGTTGTCGTCGGCCACCAGGACAGTCACGCCTTTCCTCACGTCCGCGGCGACGGCCGCGACCTTTCCGGCCGCGGCCGGGTCCGCCGACAGGCAGCGCAGCACGGTTTCGAACAGCTGGTTCTGGCGCGCGGGCTTGAGCAGCCGCGCGGCGAAAAGCTGGGCGCCGTCTTCCGAAGCGGGCATGAAGCCCGAGCTCAGAAGCAGCAGCGGGATCGATTCCCACGCCGGATTGGCCTTGAGCGCGCGCGCCAGCGAGACCCCGTCCATCTGCGGCATGTGCATGTCGGTGATCACGATGTCAGGACGCTGCTGCGCCTGCTCGATCCACTCGAGGGCCTGCGCGCCAGACTCGACGCTCGCCACCTGCATGCCCCAGCGCTCCAGTTGCCGGGTGAGGATCCGCACGTTGGTGGCGTGGTCGTCGACCACCAGGGCGCGGATCGACTCGAGCATCGTGCCGTCCGACACGTCGAACGCGGGCGCCAGTTGTGCCGGCATCGCCGACACCGTGAACCAGAAGGTGGAACCCCGGCCCGGCTCGCTTTCCACGCCGATCTCGCCGCCCATCAGGCCGACGAGCCGCTTGCAGATGGCCAGGCCCAGGCCGGTGCCGCCGTACTTGCGCGTCGTCGATGTGTCGACCTGGGTGAACGCCTCGAACAGCGATCCGATCCGGTCGGCCGGAATGCCGATGCCGCTGTCGCTCACGCGGAACTCCAGCAGGCCGGGAGGGCCGTCCTGCGGTGCGACAAGCTGGCGCACATGGACCGCGACGTCGCCCTGGGCTGTGAACTTGACTGCGTTGTTGATCAGGTTGATCAGCACCTGGCGCAGGCGCGTGATGTCGCCGAGCACGGCGGCGGGGACGGCGCCCGGGCCCTGTTCCGCCAGGTCGACGATCAGCTCCAGACCCTTTTCCCGGGCCTTGGGCGCGGCGATGTCGCAGGCCTCTTCGACGGCGGAGCGCAGGCTGAAGGGCTCGAGCTCCAGTTCGAGCTTGCCCGATTCGATCTTGGAGAAATCCAGGATGTCGTTGATCACCGACAGCAGCTGGTCGCTCGAAAGCCGCACGGTCGCCAGGTAGTCCCGCTGTTCCGCGTCGAGCGAGGTTTCCGCCAGCAGCGTGCTCATTCCGACCACGCCGTTGAGAGGCGTGCGGATCTCGTGGCTCATCGTCGCCAGGAAAGCCGACTTGGCGCGCGCCGCGGCAAGCGCTTCTTCCCGCGACGCGGCGAGCTGCGCGGTGCGGTCCTGAACCCGCGTCTCCAGGGTTTCGTTGGCCTCCTGCAGCGCCTTCGCGTCGGCCTGGACCTGCTCGCGATAGCCTGCGAGCTGCACAGCGCTGTCGTGCAGGACGACCGAGAGCTCGTGCACCTCGCGGATCCTCGTCTCCTGCTCGATGGCGGGGATTTCCCCGCTTCCGAGTCTGCCTGCCGCGAGGCTGAGCGCACGCAGCCGGCGGCCGAGCCCCTGGGCGATGAAGAAAGCCACGACGGTCCCGAGCAGGATCAGGAGGACCATCGCGCTGAGCGACATCCGGCCGGCGCGATTGACGTCCGCAGTGAAATCGCTTTGCGGCGCTGCGACCACCAGCGTCCATCGCAATCCCAGGGCTTCACCGAACGGCCGTTGCACCATCAGCAGCGAATCGCCCGCGATGGGAAGGCGCCGCAGCGCAGTGTCCATCGCAACCGAATCGTCCCTGCGGCTGGCCCAGAGTTTCTCCAGTTCCGCGAAGCCGGCGCGGATCACCGGGTTGGCGCTTTGCGCCGGCGAGCGGCGCCGGAAGCCGGCCCCGGCCTGGCTGAACAGCGCGTCGCCGGCGGAACTGGCGACCAGCAGCCCTTTCTCGTCGACGACAAAGGCCGCACCGTGCGCGCTGATGCTGCGGGTGCGGAGCACATCCGCGAGCCGCTGCAGGTAGAGGTCGACGCCGATCACGCCGGCAACACCGCCATCGGCGTCGTAAACCGGCTGCGACAGGCTCACCGTCAGTTGCCGCCGCTCCGTGGACACCTGGACCGGCGAGAAGACCCGGCCCTTGGCCGAGACGGCGCCCGCGTACCAGGGCGTGGTGCGCGGCTCGAAGTTCGCGGCCTCCACGGCCAGCACCTGGTGGCGCTCGCCCGCCAGGTTCACCGAATAGAAGGTGCGGCCCTGGCCGCCGGCCGGGCGGATGCCGACATGCGCCCCGCCATTGGCCGCGGTCACCCCGAGATACTCACCACGCAAGTTGGCGAAATGCAGGGCCGGCACTTCCGGCGCCTGCCGGGTCAGCGCCAGTGCCATGGCTTCGTATTGCGCGGGATTGCGCAAGCCGTTGCGGGCACGCTCGAGATCGTGCTGCTCCAGGCGCTCGGCGACGAGGCCGTTCAGCACGTCGTGGGCCTGCCGCAACTGCGCTTCCGTCCCGGTGCGCACCAGCGCCGCTACCTGGGTCAGGATGTTGCCGGCCAGGTCTTCCACTGCCCGCGTACTGGCCTGCGTCATCATCCACGCGCCGAGCACGGCGGGAACCGTCGCGAGCAGGACCAGGCTGGCGGCCAGGATGCGCCGCAGCGAAAACATCCTCATCGCACTCCTGGCGGCGGTCACAGCGCCAGGCCGACCAGCTCGATCGCGTCCATCGGGGCCGAGCGGCCCGGAAGCTCCAGCAGCGCGCGCCGCCCGGTCCTGACCGCACCCGTGATGGCCCGCAACGCGGCCACGCTGGCCGCGACCGGCCAGCCCAGCGCCTGCGCCTGCTTTTGCAGCAGCATGGTGGCGCTGACCGCGTCGCCGACCGGAAGGACCTGCGCCGTCCCGTGCAACGGGTCGTTCAAGGTCGTGAGGGTGACCGGCCCGGTGTGCAGGGCGACGTTGATTTCGAAGCGGGGCAGGTCCCGTCCCGGATAGCGCGTCTCCAGGTACTGGCTGATGCCGCGGCTCGAATCGACGAGGCCGACTGCCGCGCGCACGGCCCGCAAGGTGTGGCTCACCGTGTGGGTGTCGGTGGCCGCCGCGAACACCGCAAGCGCTCCCTGGCCGACGAAGCGGATGTGCCTGGCTCCGAACAGCTGGATGGTGTCGTTGGCGTTGCCGTAGATCTTCTTGACCAGGTCGGTGAGTTCCTCGGCATCGAGCTTTTCAGACAGGGTTGCGTGGTGCGGGATGTCGATGAACAGCACCGTCGCCGTGTCGAAGCGCTCGTCGCCGGCGCTCCCGTCGCCGGCCGGCCAGCGCTCGCTCAATTGGGCCGCGAGCCGCTGTTCGTACAGCTTGGCCAGCTGATGCTTCTGCTCCACCAGGGCCGCCTCGACGGCTGCGTCCACGGCCATCGAACGGATCGTGGCCTGCATGCTTCGCTTGTTCAACTGCGCCGCCACGGCCTCTCGCAATTCCCCCGCCTTGAACGGCTTGGTGATGTAGTCGTCGGCGCCGGTCGTCATGCCGGTGCGGATATGCTCGCGCTCCTGGAGCGACGTGAGCAGGACGACGGGAGTGGCGGCAGTGCCCGGATCCTGGCGCAAGGCTGCCAGCACCTGGAAGCCGTTCATGTGCGGCATCTGGACGTCGCTGATGATCAGTTCCGGCCGCCTTTGCCGCACCAGCTCCAGCCCCTTTTCACCGTCTTCCGCCCCGAGCACCACATGGCCGTCGCGCTTGAGCACGGAGGTCACCAGCATGAGGGTTCCGGCATCGTCTTCCATCACAACGATCAATGCCATGGTGGTGGTCCTTCTTGTTTTTGCCGGGCTCGCCGAGAGTTGGCCGCCACGGTGTGCCGTCATCTTACAGGCGGCCGACCAGCGCCAGGGTTGCCTCCATCACCTCCTTGCGGAAAGCCAGCTCCACGTGCGCCGCCCCGGTGACCAGGCGGTTGTCCGCTCCCGGAAGGGTCGCCGTCGACGCGGGGAAAACGACGTTGTCGCAGTTCGAGTACCAGCAGGTGAACG
Source organism: Ramlibacter sp. (assembly GCA_028291885.1). Lineage (GTDB taxonomy): Bacteria > Pseudomonadota > Gammaproteobacteria > Burkholderiales > Burkholderiaceae_C > Ramlibacter. Next base: position 9,988 of record JAQGNJ010000106.1, read on the forward strand.
CGGGCAGGGACCGCTGGGCGCAGTCCGCTTCCAGCGTCCGCAACCATTCGCTGCCCAGCGCCATCTGCCTGCCATTGCGCAGCCGGCTGAAACGCGCGATCCAGGTGCCACGGTGGGGAGCGCCGATGGTGACGACGTGGCGGACCCGCTGCGCGTTGGCTCCGGCCCGCAGCCAGGCTCTTGCAGCAAGCCCGCCCATGCTGTGGCAAACCAGCACCGGGGGCATCCCGGTCGCCTGCGTCACGCTCGCGACCGCCTGTTCGATGACGGGCACGTAATCGTCGATGGATCCGAACACCGGCTCGAGATTGACGGCGACAAAGGGATGGCCCATTGCCCTTGCCTCCCGCAGCCAGGGCGTCCAGAAGCCGCGATTGCAGACGAAGCCGTGGATGAAGACGACGCCGCGACGAGGCGCCCCGGGCTGGGGCGCGATCCGGTCGGGGATCTCTCGCCATCTGAAGGGCTGGCGCCAACCAAAGACGCGTGGCGCCTGCAATGTCTCGGCGAGCCAGGCACGAACAAGCTCGCTCCAGGTCGCCTGCGGCACGGGCTCGCCGCGGTTCTGCCGCCGCAAGGAGATGAACTCGAAAGCCAGTCCCGCCGAATATCCGAACGCGATGAAAGCAAAGCCCGCTCCCGCGAGCCACGGCGAACGGCTCCACTGCCAGGCGAGCCAGGCCAGGGCGCCGGCCAGCAGCGCGAGGGTGATGCCCTGCTGGATCCGGGCGAGCTTGGAGGAAGTGGGCATCTGCGCAGATTGTGGGCGGTCATTCTGTCTCGTGCGGGACGCGGCAGCTTAGGACAAGCCCGCTAACCCGTGTTGCGGCCTCCTTCCACAATCGCGGCAAGGAGCAAGCAATGGAAAGACACTGGCTGAAGAACTATCCCGAAGGCGTGCCGTACGAGATCCAGCCCGAACAATACCGGTCCCTCACGCAGCTTCTGGAGGAGTCCTTTCGCAAGAACGCGTCCCGGCCGTTCTCGGTCTGCATGGAGCGCTGGATGTCGTACGGCCGGCTGGACGAACTTTCCGCTGCGCTCGGCGCCTGGCTGCAGGCGCAGGGACTGGAGCCCGGCGCACGCGTGGCCATCATGCTGCCGAACATCCCGCAATTCGCCGTCGCGATGGCGGGCGTCCTGCGGGCCGGTTATACCTGCGTCAACGTCAACCCGCTGTACACGGCGCGCGAGCTGGAACACCAGCTCAAGGATTCCGGCGCGACGTCCATCGTGATCCTGGAGAACTTCGCAAAGACGCTGGAGCAGGTGATCGAGCGGACCTGCGTCAAACACGTCGTGATCGCCTCCATGGGCGACCTGCTCGGGTTCTGGTTCGGCCGCTGGATCACGTTCGCGGTCAGGCATCTGGCGAAGATGGTGCCGGCCTACAGGCTGCCGCTCGGCGACGGCCGCCGGGTGACCTCCTTCAATCATGCCGTTGCCCAAGGCGCGACACTTGTATTGAAGCCGGCCGCGCAATCGCCGGATTCGGTTGCGTTCCTGCAGTACACCGGCGGTACGACGGGATTGTCCAAAGGCGCGGTCCTGACCCACCGCAACATCGTCGCGGCCATCCTGCAGGCCGAAGCCTGGTTCACGCCGGCGCTCAAGCGGGTGGGCGACGTCGGAAAGATCAACAGCATCGCCGCGCTGCCGCTGTATCACATCTTCGCGCTGACGCTCTGCCTGCTGGCCATCCGCTGGGGCGGGCATCTCACGCTGGTCCCGAATCCGCGCGACATCGGCAGGTTCATCGAGACGCTCAAGCAGCGGCCTTTCCACCTCCTGCCCGGCGTGAACACCTTGTTCAATGCGCTATTGCAGCATCCGCAGTTCAGGTCGGTCGACTTCTCGCAGCTCTGCGTTTCGCAAGCCGGAGGCATGGCGGCGTCACCGGGAACCGCGCGCCAGTGGCAGGAAGTGACCGGCTGCGCGATGGTGGAAGGCTGGGGCATGAGCGAAACCTGCGCCATCGGCACCAACAACCCGGTGATGGCGCGCGCCTTCTCGGGCAGCATCGGCCTGCCGCTGCCAGGCATCGAACTGGCGATCAAGGACGACGCCGGACGGTCCCTGCCGCTCGGCGAGTCCGGCGAGATCTGCATCAGGGGTCCGAACGTGATGCCCGGCTACCACGAGCAGCCGGAAGAAAATGCGCAGGCTTTCACAGCCGATGGCTTCCTTCGCACCGGAGACATCGGCATCATGGATGACGCGGGTTACACGAAGATCGTGGACCGCAAGAAGGACATGATCCTGGTCAGCGGCTTCAACGTGTTCCCCGAACGACCTCGAGGGCGTCATTTCGCTGTGCCCCGGCGTGGTCGAATGCGCCGCCATCGGCGTCCCGGACGAGAAGCAGGGGGAGGCGATCAAGGTGTTCGTGGTCAACAACGATCCGGCGCTGACGGAGGAAGATGTAGGCCGCTATTGCCGCCAGAATCTCACCGGGTACAAACTGCCCAGGTACATCGAATTCCGGGACGAGTTGCCCAAGACCAATGTCGGAAACATTCTTCGCCGTGAGCTGCGGACGGTTAGGTAACGCGATGGACTCGCGTTCTCGCCGTCCTGGGATGTCATGAGCCCGCCTTCCATCCCGCTGCCGCCCGGCGTGCGGGTTTTCGAACGCGGCTGGCTCTCCGCGAACGGCGTCCTGCTTCAGGGCAAGGAAAACTGCGCGCTGGTGGACACCGGCTATGCGTCGCATTCCGCGCAGACGGTCGCCCTCGTCCAGAAGGCGCTCGGATCGGGATCGCTGGACCTGGTGCTGAACACGCATCTGCACAGCGATCACTGCGGGGGCAATGCCGCGCTGCAGCAGGCTTATCCGGACGTGAAGACCTTGATCCCCCCCGGCCTGTCCGCGTTCGTGCGCCACTGGGATCCGGTGGCGCTGACGTACACACCGACCGGCCAGCAATGTCCGCAATTCCGTTTCGAGGGCCTGCTCAAGCCCGGTGACGAAGTGGTCCTGGGCGAAACGGCATGGCAGGTTCATGCAGCGCCCGGCCACGACTCGCACTCGGTCATCCTGTACGAACCCGCGACGCGGACCCTGATTTCGGCCGACGCGCTGTGGGAGAACGGTTTCGGGATCGTGTTCGAGGAGCTCGAGGGGGTCAAGGCCTTCGACGAAGTCGCCGCGACCCTCGACCTGATCGAGTCGCTGACGCCCAGCGTCGTGATCCCCGGTCACGGCTCGGTATTCACCGATGTCGGCGCCGCCCTCTCGGTTGCCCGCTCGAGGCTGGAGGGTTTTGTCCGCGACCCCCGCAAGCACGCCAAACACGCCGCGAAGGTGCTGCTGAAGTTCAAATTGCTGGAGGTGCAGCAGGCAACGGTTGCGGACTTCGTCCGCTGGGCGGCAGGGACCGAGTATTTCCAGCTGGTGCACCGTCGATTTTTTGTCGATCTGGTGCTGGCGCGCTGGATCGAGCAATTGACGGGGGAATTGGAGCGCTCAGGCGCCGCGGCACGCAGTGGCGATCAAATCCAGAACGCCTGACCGCGAAAAACGGGACGCACAAAGACAAAAACCCCAGCATTTCTGCTGGGGTTTTTGAGGCTGTAAGAGCCTGACGATGTCCTACTTTCACACGGGAACCCGCACTATCATCGGCGCTGAGTCGTTTCACTGTCCTGTTCGGGATGGGAAGGAGTGGTACCAACTCGCTATGGTCATCAGGCATA
>JAQGNJ010000108.1 GCA_028291885.1 Ramlibacter sp.
GCGGCGACGCCGCAGGCGAAGAAACCCTCGGTGATCTTGATCAGCTCCACCATCTGCTCGCGCAGGTGGGTCTCGCGGCCGGGATCGAAGCCGTTGGCTTCGCACATCAGCGCGCCGGCGCCGATCAGCAGGTCCCCGAAGCCGGCGCGCGCGCCGATGCAGGTGTGGCGGTGATGGGTCGCGTAGCTGTACGTCAGATGGCCCGAATGCTCCCACTCGCCGGCGTAGAACACGCTCTCCCAGGGCACGAAGACCTTGTCGAACATGACGACGCCCGTGCTCTGGCCGTACTTGCGGCTGAACAGGGCGTCGCCGTGCTCGAGCTTCTCCCCCGGGCGTCCAGCCGGACGGGCCACGATCACGACGCCCGGCGCGTCGACCGGGACCGCGCAGCAGACGGCGAAATCCGCGTCTTCCCTGCCCATGTTGCGGCAGGGCATGACGAGCAGCTCGTGCATGTAGGGCGCACCGGTGACGATCGCCTTGGTGCCCGAGATCACGATGCCTTTCGCATTGCGCTCGACCACATGGACATAGCTGTCGACGTTGGCCTGCTCGTGCGGGCGGCGGCTGCGGTCGCCCTTGGCATCGGTCATCGCGACGCCCAGCGTCAGGTCCTGGTCCTGGACCCGGTGCAGGTAGGCCAGGAACCGGTCCGTATGCTCGCGCGTGCCATTGGCGTCGTCGATGCGGGCGCTGACCTGGCCGATGGCGTTGAGCGCGTCGTGCGTGAGATAGCGTTGCGCGCAGCCTGTTTCCTGGCACACCAGGCGGACCGCTTCGAGCTTGTTGAGCAGGTCGCCGGAACTGGTGTCGATGTGCACCAGCCGGTTCACGGTCTTGCCGCTGGTGTGCTGCACGGCGCGCATCACCGGCGCGTACTTGTCGTTGAGCGCGTAGTCGTAGGTGAGGGCGATGGCATTGAGGCCGGGCTGGAAGGCCGGTTCGTCGGCGACGCTCTCGACGCGTCGGCCGTCGACGAACACCGTGGGCTTGTACCGGCGCAGGGACTCGCGGTAGTCCCTGCCGGACATCAGCAGGGCCGTGGAAGCGGGTGCGTTCATCTTGTCTCCTGGGCGGCGGATCGGGAAATTTGAACAGACAATAACCTACCCGCCAGACGCGCCAACCGACAAGGAACAAAAGACCCATGCTGCTCGATGCCGACGATTCCCAACTGGTGCTGGTCGACTACCAGGCCAGGCTCATGCCCGCGATCCACGAAAGCAGCCAGGTGCTGGCCAATGCCTTGCGGCTGGCGAAGCTGGCGCAGTTGCTGGACGTGCCGGCCTGGGGAACGGAGGAGAACCCGGCGTCCCTCGGCGAGAACCCGCCCGAGCTGCGCGCGCTGTGCCGCAAGACGCTGGCCAAGATGCATTTCAGCGCCGTCGCCGACGGCCTGGCCGAGCTGCTGCGCCCGCCGGTGCGCCAGCAGCAGGGCGGCAATGCACGCAGCCTGCCCAAGCACCTGCAAAAGCCCCAGCCGCAGGCGGGCGAGGCGCGCAACACCGTCGTCATCGCCGGCTGCGAGGCCCACGTGTGCCTGCTGCAGACTTCGCTCGACCTGCTGGACGAGGAATTCGACGTCTGGGTCGTGACCGACGCCTGCAGCTCGCAGAGCGAGCGCAACCGCGACGCCGCCTTCGACCGGCTTGCCGGCGCCGGCGCCGAACTCGTGACCACGCAGATGGTGGCCTTCGAATGGCTGCGCACCGCGGAGCATCCGGCCTTTCGCGACGCGCTGGCCCTGATCAAATAACGGGAGAACCGGTCATGTTCAAGGCACTGCAGCTGAACAAGGGCGACGCGGGATTTTCCGCCGGGGTCGTCGAGCTCGACGACGCGCAACTGCCGCCGGGCGACGTGCTCGCCCAGGTGGAGTATTCGACGCTCAACTACAAGGATGCACTGGCCATCACCAACAAGAGCCCGGTCGTGCGGATCTGGCCGATGGTGGCCGGCATCGACGGCGCCGGCACGGTGCTCGAATCGACCCACCCGGGCTGGAACGCCGGCGACCGCTTCGTGCACAACGGCTGGGGCCTGGGCGAGACCCGCTGGGGCCTGATGTCCGGCCACGCCCGACTGCAGGGCGACTGGCTGGTGCCGCTGCCTTCCGTCTTCACCACCCGCCAGGCGATGGCAATCGGCACGGCGGGCTACACGGCGATGCTGTGCGTGCTGGCGCTGGAAAGCCATGGCGCCAGGCCGGGCGACGGCGAGGTGCTCGTCACCGGTGCGACGGGCGGTGTCGGCAGCGTCGCGGTCGCCATCCTGGCCAAGCTCGGATACACGGTGGTTGCGGCCACCGGCAAGACCTCGGAAGAGGCCTATCTCAAGGAGCTGGGCGCGAGCGCCGTCGTCGAGCGCGCCGAACTCGCCGCGCCCGGCAAGCCCTTGCAGAAAGAGCGCTGGGCGGCGGTGGTCGACGCGGTGGGCTCGCACACGCTGGCCAATGCCTGCGCCCAGACCCGCTACGGCGGCGTCGTCGCCGCTTGCGGCCTGGCCCAGGGTGCGGACTTTCCGGCCACCGTCATGCCCTTCATCCTGCGGGGCGTCACCCTGGCCGGCGTCGACAGCGTGATGGCGCCGCTCGCGCGCCGGCGACAGGCCTGGGACCGGCTGGCCCGCGACCTCGATCCGGCGCGGCTGGAGACCATCACCCAGGAGATCACCCTGGAGCAGGCGCCGGCCCGGGCCGCCGACCTGCTGGCCGGTCAGGTTCGTGGAAGGCTGGTGGTCAAAATAGCCTGACCAGAAGACAAGGAGACGACATGGCCCAGGCCGACAGCGCATCGAACGGCAGCTACGCGGAGTTCTACCGCCGCTCGATCGAGGACCGCGACGGTTTCTGGGAGGAGCAGTCCCGCCTCATCGACTGGCAGACGCCGCCCCGACAGATCTGCGACGACAGCGATCCGCCGTTCACCCGCTGGTTCGTCGGCGGCACCACCAACCTGTGCCACAACGCGGTCGACCGCCATTTGAAGCAGCGGGCCGACCAGCCGGCGTTGATCTACGTCTCGAGCGAAACCGGCGCCGAGCGGGTCTACAGCTTTCGCGAGCTGCACGCGGAAGTCCAGCGGGCGGCTGCCATGCTGCAGTCGCTGGGCGTGAGGAAGGGCGACCGGGTCCTGATCTACATGCCGATGATCGCGCAGGCCGCTTTCGCGATGCTGGCCTGCGCTCGCATCGGCGCCATCCATTCGGTGGTGTTCGGCGGCTTCGCCTCGGTGTCGCTGGCCTCGCGGATCGAGGACGCGACGCCCGCGGTGATCGTCAGCGCCGACGCCGGCTCGCGCGCCGGCAAGATCGTCCCGTACAAGCCGCTGCTGGACGAAGCCATCCGCCTGTCCAGCCACAAACCCGCGGCGGTGCTGCTGGTGGACCGCGGCCTGGCGCCGATGGAGCGGATCGCCGGCCAGGACCACGACTGGGCCGCGCTGGCCACGCAGCATGCGCAGACCCAGGTGCCGTGCGAATGGCTGCAGGCCACCGACATCAGCTACACCATCTACACCAGCGGCACGACCGGCCGTCCCAAGGGCGTGCAGCGCGATGTCGGCGGTTACGCCGTGGCTCTGGCCGCCAGCATGAAGCACATCTTCCTGGCCGAGCCGGGGGAAACCTACTTCTCCACCAGCGACATCGGCTGGGTCGTGGGCCACAGCTACATCGTCTACGGCCCGCTGATCGCCGGCATGGCGACCCTCATGTACGAGGGCCTGCCGATCCGGCCCGACGCCGGCATCTGGTGGAGCCTGGTCGAGAAGTACAAGGTCAGCGCGATGTTCAGCGCGCCGACCGCGGTGCGGGTGCTCAAGAAGCAGGATCCCGCGTTCCTCAAGAAGTACGACCTCTCCAGCCTGAAGGCCCTGTTCCTGGCCGGAGAGCCGCTGGACGAGCCGACGGCGCGCTGGATCAACGAGGGCCTGGGCGTTCCCATCATCGACAACTACTGGCAGACCGAGAGCGGCTGGCCGATCCTGACCGTCGCCAACGGCGTCGAGCCCAAGGCCAGCAAGTTCGGCAGCCCGGGCGTGCCGATGTACGGCTACAAGGTGAAGATCCTGCACGAAGCCACGGGCGAGGAGCTGACGCGGCCCAACGAAAAAGGCGTGGTGGCGATCGAAGGTCCGACGCCGCCCGGCTTCATGCAAACCGTCTGGCACGACGACGCGCGCTTCGTGGAAACGTACTGGAAAAGCATCCCCGACAGGCTGGTCTACAGCACCTTCGACTGGGGCATCCGCGACGAGGACGGCTACTACTACATCCTGGGTCGCACCGACGACGTGATCAACGTCGCCGGCCACCGGCTCGGCACGCGCGAGATCGAGGAAAGCATTTCCAGCCATCCGAACGTCGCGGAAGTCGCGGTCGTCGGGGTGGCGGACACGCTCAAGGGCCAGGTGGCGATGGCCTTCGTCGTGGCGCGCGACACGTCCGCGCTCACCGACGAGGCATCCAGGCTGCGGCTGGAGGGCGAGATCATGAAGCGGGTCGACGAGCAGCTGGGCGCGATCGCGCGTCCGGCCCGCGTGCGCTTCGTCACCCTGCTGCCCAAGACACGCAGCGGCAAGCTGCTGCGGCGGGCGATCCAGGCGGTTTGCGAAGGCCGCGACGCCGGCGACCTGACGACGATCGAGGATCCGGCCGCACTGCAGCAGATCCGCGACCTGATGGCTGCTTAGGCCGGCTTTTTCGCGATCACCAGGAAGCCCTGCACCGGCTCGTTACCCTCGTAGCGCAGGGGCATGGCCTCGACGCTCACTTGCGCGAAGCCCGCGGCCCGGCAGAGCGCTTCGATGGCGCTGGCCTTGTGGGCGTAGCGCTGGGTCGGACGCAGCACCAGGTCGGCCTCGTCCTCGCCCGCGGTCTCGCACGAGAAGATGAAGTGCCCGCCATCGCGCAGCACGCGCAGCGCGTTCGGAACGGCGCTGGCGATGTCGCCGACGTAGATGAACACGTCGAGCGCGGCGATCACGTCGTACAGTCCTGCCGGCGTCGCCTCCAGCGCCTCCATCAGGTCGACCGTGTGGAAGCGGTCGTAGACGCCGTGCTTCGCGGCCTGTTCGACCATCCGCGGCGACAGCTCCACCCCGATCATCGCGCCCTGGATCCGGCCCAGGCTGGCGCCGAGCAGGCCCGTGCCGCAGCCCAGGTCCAGCACGTTCAGGCTGTCCGGATACAGGGTGCGGATCCGGGCCGCCACGTCGCGCGGCAGCGTGTACTTCAGGCCGGCAACGACGTGCTGGTCATACAGGTCGGCCATGCCGTCGAACAGCTGCTGCACCATCGCCAGCGGTTGCCGGGCCGGGACCCGGCCCTGCGCCAGTTCGTGCCAGTACTGCAGCACGTCGTTCGGACCGTGCAGGGCGAGCAGGGCCGTGGTGTCGGCGAGTGCGCGCTCGTTCCGGCCGAGGTCCAGCAAGGTCTGCGCCCGTCCCAGCAGCGCCTCGGTGTCGTCGGGCTTGGCCTGCAGCAGCGCGTCGTAGATGGCGAGCGCCTCTTCCCGCTCGCCGGTCGCCCGCAGGTCCTGCGCCAGGTAGCGCTTGATCTTGCTGTTGTCCGGCGCGATCGCGGACGCGCGCCGCAGCCATTGCTTTGCCAGTTCCAGGTGCTGGGTGCGGTGCGCGACTTCGATCACCCGGCCCAGGACGTCGGGGTTGTCGCCGTCCAGCGCCATCGCCTTCTGCGCCTGCCCGATGGCTTCCTCGAAGCGGTTCTGCCGCGCCAGCAGCAAGGCCAGTTCGGTGATGGCGACCGGCCATTCCGGCTGGAGCTGCACCGCGCGCCGAACCGCGTCCTCGGCCCGCTTGGGCTGGCCGGCCGCGTCGGCCAGGCGCATTCCGATCAGGTAGACGCGCGGATCCAGCGGCGCCGACTTGGCGACTCCCTGGAGGCGCTCGGCGGCTTCGGAGAGTTTGCCGCTGTCGATCAGGTGCTGGACGGTCTGCAGCCGCTTGACGATGGGATCGGCCGGGGTGGAAGTGGAGGACATGGTGGAAGGAGGACTGCTGGACTAAACCCGGCATTATCCGCGAGCGCCGCGGGCGCACCGCGATCGGTGGCACAATCGCAGCCTGCAACCGGCCCCTTCCAGCCACAGTCGCATCCGCCAACCGGTCCAGCCGTGTCGCGGAAGGTTTCTCGAACCAGCCAAAGTCTCCCGCAGGGAGGCGGAAAGTTCAGCGCAATGAGCGAGCCCAGCTCCGTCTACACGGCCTCCCAAGGCAATTCCTATCTCTTCGGCGGCAACGCGCCCTATGTCGAGGAGATGTACGAAAACTACCTCGCCAACCCCGGCAGCGTTCCCGACAACTGGCGCGAATATTTCGACGCGCTGCAGAACGTCCCCGCGGTCGACGGCAGCAACGCCAAGGACGTGCCGCACCAGCCGGTCATCAACGCCTTCGCCGAGCGCGCCAAGCAGGGCGGAACCAAGGTGGTGGTTGCCAGCGGCGCCGATTCCGAACTGGGCCGCAAGCGCACCGCCGTCCAGCAGCTGATCGCCGCCTATCGCAACGTCGGCGCGCGCTGGGCCGACCTCGATCCGCTCAAGCGCACCGAGCGCGAGAAGATCCCCGAGCTCGACCCGGCGTTCTACGGCTTCACCGACGCCGACTACGAGACGGTGTTCAACACCAGCAACACCTTCTTCGGCAAGGAGACGATGACGCTGCGCGAGCTGCTCAACGCGCTGCGCGAAACCTACGCCGGCACCATCGGCGCCGAGTACATGTACATCACCGACCAGGGCAAGAAGCGCTGGTGGCAGCAGCGCCTGGAAAACATCCGCAGCAAGCCGAACTTCACGGCCGAAAAGAAAAAGCACATCCTGGACCGCCTGACCGCCGCCGAAGGCCTCGAGCGCTTCCTGCACACCAAGTACGTCGGCCAGAAGCGCTTCTCGCTGGAGGGCGGCGAGAGCTTCATCGCCTCGGTCGACGAGCTGATCCAGGAAGCGGGCGCCAAGGGCGTGCAGGAGATCGTGATCGGCATGGCGCACCGCGGCCGGCTCAACGTCCTGGTCAACTCGCTGGGCAAGATGCCCGCCGACCTGTTCGCCGAGTTCGACCACACGGCCAAGGAAGACCTGCCGTCCGGCGACGTCAAGTACCACCAGGGCTTCAGCTCCGACGTGACGACCCGCGGCGGCCCCGTCCACCTCAGCCTCGCTTTCAACCCCTCCCACCTGGAGATCGTCAATCCGGTGGTGGAGGGCTCGGTGCGCGCCCGGATGGACCGCCGCGCCGACCCGCAGGGCAAGCAGGTGCTGCCGGTGCTGGTGCACGGCGACGCCGCCTTCGCCGGCCAGGGCGTGGTGATGGAAACGCTGGCGCTGGCCGAGACCCGCGGTTATTTCACCGGCGGCACGGTGCACATCGTGATCAACAACCAGATCGGCTTCACCACCAGCGATCCGCGCGACAGCCGCTCGACGCTGTACTGCACCGACGTGGTCAAGATGATCGAGGCGCCGGTGCTGCACGTGAACGGCGACGATCCGGAGGCCGTGGTGCTGGCGACCCAGCTGGCGCTGGACTACCGCATGGAGTTCGCCAAGGACGTGGTGGTCGACATCGTCTGCTTCCGCAAGCTCGGCCACAACGAGCAGGACACGCCCTCGCTGACCCAGCCGCTGATGTACAAGAAGATCGCGGCCCATCCCGGCACGCGCAAGCTCTACGCGGACAAGCTCGGCGCGCAGGGCCTGGGCGAGTCGCTCGGCGACGACATGGTCAAGGCCTACCGCGCCGCGATGGACGCGGGCAAGCACACCATCGACCCGGTGCTGACCAACTTCAAGAGCAAGTACGCGGTCGACTGGAGCCCGTTCCTGGGCAAGAAGTGGACCGACGCGGGCGACACGGCGATCCCGATGGCGGAGTGGAAGCGGCTCGCGGAAAAGATCACCACGGTTCCGGCCAACTTCACGCCCCATCCCCTGGTCAAGAAGGTGCTGGACGACCGCGCCGCCATGGGACGCGGCGAATCGAACGTCGACTGGGGCATGGGCGAGCACATGGCCTACGCTTCGCTGGTGGCCAGCGGCTACCCGGTGCGCCTGTCCGGCGAGGACGTCGGCCGCGGCACCTTCACCCACCGCCACGCCGTGCTGCACGACCAGACCCGCGAACGCTGGGACGTCGGCACCTACGTGCCGCTGCAGAACGTCGCCGAGAACCAGGCGCCGTTCGTGGTGATCGACTCGATCCTGTCGGAAGAAGCGGTGCTCGGTTTCGAATACGGCTATGCCTCCAACGATCCCAACACCCTGGTGATCTGGGAAGCGCAGTTCGGCGACTTCGTCAACGGCGCCCAGGTCGTGATCGACCAGTTCATCGCTTCCGGCGAGGTCAAGTGGGGCCGCGTCAACGGCATCACGCTGATGCTGCCGCACGGTTACGAAGGCCAGGGTCCGGAGCACAGCTCCGCGCGCCTGGAGCGCTTCATGCAGCTGTCGGCCGACCTGAACATGCAGGTGGTGCAGCCGACGACGGCCAGCCAGATCTTCCACCTGCTGCGCCGCCAGATGGTGCGGCCGCTGCGCAAGCCGCTGGTGATCATGACGCCCAAGTCGCTGCTGCGCAACAAGGACGCGACCTCGCCGCTGTCCGAGTTCACCCGCGGCGGCTTCCAGACCGTCATTCCCGAGAACAAGGAACTCAAGGCCGACAAGGTCAAGCGGGTCATCGTCTGTTCCGGCAAGGTCTATTACGACCTGGCCAAGAAGCGCGAGGAGAAGGCCGCGGACGACGTCGCCATCCTGCGCGTCGAGCAGCTCTACCCGTTCCCCCACAAGGTGTTCGCGGCCGAACTGCGCAAGTATCCCAATGCCACCGAGATCGTGTGGACCCAGGACGAGCCGCAGAACCAGGGCGCCTGGTTCTTCGTGCAGCACTACATCCATGAGAACATGCTCGAAGGCCAGAAGCTGGGCTACTCCGGCCGCGCCGCTTCGGCCTCGCCGGCGGTCGGCTATTCGCACCTGCACCAGGAGCAGCAGAAGACCCTGGTCGACGGCGCTTTCGGGAAACTCAAGGGCTTCATCCTGAGCAAGTGATATTGCGCACGCGCAGCGCCGGGATGTCTCCGCGCGTTCGACCGGACCTGAGGCCGGTCACCGCGCGGGCACGAAACAAGAAAATCTAGGAATCCAAATGGCTATCGTTGAAGTGAAAGTGCCGCAGCTCTCGGAGTCGGTGGCGGAAGCAACCCTGCTGCAATGGAAGAAGAAGCCCGGCGACGCCGTGGCGATGGACGAGATCCTGGTCGAGATCGAGACCGACAAGGTGGTGCTTGAAGTGCCGGCGCCGGCAGCCGGCGTGCTCGCCGAACTGCTCCAGGCCGACGGCAGCACCGTGGTCGCCGACCAGCCGATCGCGCGCATCGACACCGAAGGCAAGAGCGCTGCCGCCGCGCCGGCCGCTGCCAAGCCGGGAGCGGCCACGCCGTCGGCTGTGGCAACCGGTTCGCCGGCAAGCGCCGCTGCCGCGACCGGCGGGTCCAAGAGTGACATCGCGATGCCGGCCGCTGCCAAGATGATGGCCGACAACAACCTGCCGACCGGCTCCGTGGCCGGCACGGGCAGGGACGGCCGCGTGACCAAGGGCGACGTGCTCGGCGCGGTCGCGTCTGGCGGCGCCAAGCCTTCGGTCGCCCCGGTGGCCGTTCCCGCAGCGGCGCCGAAGGCCCCGCTGCAGGCGGTCAGCTCGCCCGTGGGCGCGCCCAGCCTGGGCGACCGGCCCGAGCAGCGGGTGCCGATGAGCCGGCTGCGCGCCCGCGTCGCCGAGCGCCTGCTGCAGTCCCAGCAGACCAACGCCATCCTGACCACCTTCAACGAGGTGAACATGGCGCCGGTGATGGAGATGCGCAAGCGCTTCCAGGAGAAGTTCGAGAAGGAGCACGGCGTCAAGATCGGCTTCATGAGCTTCTTCGTCAAGGCGGCGGTCCACGCGCTGAAGAAGTACCCGGTGATCAATGCTTCGGTCGACGGCAACGACATCGTCTACCACGGCTACTTCGACATCGGCATCGCGGTCGGTTCGCCGCGCGGCCTGGTGGTGCCGATCCTGCGCAACGCCGACCAGATGAGTTTTGCCGAGATCGAGAAGAAGATCGCCGAATACGGCGCCAAGGCGCGCGACGGCAAGCTGGGCATCGAGGAGATGACCGGCGGCACCTTCTCCATCTCCAA
>JAQGNJ010000133.1 GCA_028291885.1 Ramlibacter sp.
GAGAACAGGTTCACGATCACCTGCGCGCCCCAGTAGGACATCTGGCCCCAGGGCAGCAGGTAGCCGAAGAAGGCCTCGGCCATCAGCATCAGGAAGATGGTGCAGCCGAAGATCCAGACCAGCTCGCGCGGCTTGCGGTAGCTGCCGTAGATCAGCGACTTGAACATGTGCATGTAGACGACGATGAAGAACGCCGAGGCGCCCGTCGAGTGCATGTAGCGGATCAGCCAGCCCCACGGCACGTCGCGCATGATGTATTCGACCGACGCGAAGGCGGTGGCCGCGTCCGGCTTGTAGTGCATCACCAGGAAGATGCCGGTGACGATCTGGATCACCAGGACCAGCAGCGCCAGCGAGCCGAAGAAATACCAGAAGTTGAAATTCTTGGGCGCGTAGTACTCGGACATGTGGCCCTTGTAGAAGGCGCCGGCCGAGGGATAGCGGTTGTTGAACCAGTTGGCGACTTTTTCGCCCGCGCTCGCGTTGGGCGAGATTTCCTTGAATTCAGCCATGGTGCTTAAGCCTTCTTGTCTTCACCGATCAGCAGCCGGTTGTCGGAGATGTACATGTGCGGCGGCACCTCGAGGTTGTCCGGCGCGGGCTTGTTCTTGAAGACGCGTCCGGCCACGTCGAAGGTCGAGCCGTGGCAGGGACACAGGAAGCCGCCTTGCCAGTCGTCCGGCAGCGAAGGTTGCGGGCCGGGCTGGAACCTGTCCGATGGCGAGCAGCCCAGGTGCGAGCAGATGCCCACGCCGACCCAGTACTCCGGCTTGATCGAGCGGTTCTCGTTGCGCGCGTAGACCGGCGTGAGCTCGTCGGGCTTGCGCTGCGACTTCGGGTCGGCCAGCTGCGGGTCGAGCCTGGGCAGCGACGCGAGCTGCTCGGGCGTGCGGCGCACGATCCACACCGGCTTGCCACGCCATTCGACAGTGATCTTCTCACCCGGCTTGATCGCCGAGATGTCCACTTCCACCGGGGCACCCGCGGCCTTGGCCCGCTCGGATGGCTGGAAACTGCTCACGAAGGGCACGGCGGTGAAACCGGCGCCCACAGCACCGGCACAACCGGACGCGATCAGCCACGTCCGTTTGCTGGTGTCCACTGGGGTGTCGCTCATGGGGGTCCTCAAGGATGTCGCTGTCAGGGTCAACCCGCGATTGTAGCTGACAGCTTGTGACGAATTCAACGCGGCGGGACCGTGTCGCATCGGGACTGCGCGGCGTGAATCGATGGCGGGGCAGCGGCCGGGATGCTGCGCGCATTGCGCGCTTGCGGGGCCGGGCTCCTGCCGCGCGAGAGGCTCGACAGCTTCAGGCGGACCCGAGCCAATCGCGAGCGCCCGCAAGCTGGCGAGCCATGCGCACCGCCTGCAGCAGGCTGGAGGCGTCTGCGCAGCCGCTGCCGGCGATGTCGAACGCCGTGCCATGGTCGGGGCTGGTGCGCACCATCGGCAGGCCGAGCGTGACGTTGACGCCCTTGTCGACGCCGAGATACTTCACCGGGATCAAGCCCTGGTCGTGGTACATCGCGACCACCGCGTCGAACTCGCCGGCGCGCGCGGCGGTGGAGCGGGCGCGCATGAACACCGTGTCGGGCGCGAAAGGCCCGTGCGCGTCGATGCCCGCGGAACGCGCCGCCAGCACGGCGGGAGCGATGACCTCCAGCTCCTCGCGCCCGAACAGCCCACCCTCACCCGCATGCGGATTCAGCCCCGCGACTGCGATGCGGGGCCTGCGCCGCAGCACGGCGGCCAGGGAGGCGTCGGCGATCCGCAGCGTCTGCAGCACATTGTCGAAGTCCACGGCGTCGATCGCATCGCGCAGCGATACGTGGATGCTGACCAGCACGGTGCGGAGTTCGTCGCTTGCCAGCATCATCCGCACCGGCACGTCGGCGATCGCGCGGCCCAGGTGCGCGGCCGCTTCGGCCTGCAGCAGCTCGGTGTGCCCGGGAAATGGCACGCCCGCCGCGGCCAGCGCTTCCTTGTGCAGCGGCGCGGTGACCAGCGCGGCGATCTCGCCCCGCAGCGCCGCCCGCGCGGCCCAGGTCACGCACTGCGCCGCGATGCCGCCTGCCTGGGCGCTGACCTGGGCCAGCGGCGGCGGCTCCTGCTCGGGCACGACCTGCAGCAGCGGGATGCAGCGCGACGGCACCGTCAGCGCTTGCGCGGGCGAATCGATCAGCGCCACCGGCAGGTCGACCTGGCCGATCTGCCCCGCGAGGACGGCCGCGGCGCCGCGGCGCAGGCAGGCGAGATCGCCCGCCACGAAGCAGCCGCGCAGCAACTCGCCACCGTCGCGGAAAGCCTTGGCGATGATTTCGGGCCCGATGCCGGCGGGGTCGCCGAGCGTGATGGCGATCGGCTTCATGCGGGGTTGTCGATGTCGATGAAGCGGTGCTCGATGCCGCACTGCGCCGCCACGTGCGCCGCCACCGCCGGCGCACCATAGCGCTCGGTGGCGTGGTGTCCGCAGGCGAAGTAATCGACGCCGCATTCACGCGCGTAGTGGGCCTGCGGCTCCGAGATCTCGCCGGTGATGAACGCGTCCGCGCCGGCGGCGATCGCGGCCTCGAAATAGCCTTGCGCGCCCCCGGTGCACCAGGCGAGCGTCCTGATCGGGCGGGCTTTCCCGGCCACGTGGACGATCGGCCGCCCCAGCACCTGCTGCAGGTGGGCGCCCAGGCCCTCGCCGTCGGCAAACGCGGCGCCGTCGCCACGCTCGCCGAGAAAGCCCAGCTCCTGCTCGCCGAACCGGCCCGTGGCTTCCAGTCCGAGCCTGAGCCCCAACTGCGCGTTGTTGCCCAGGCCGGGATGGGCGTCCAGCGGCAGGTGGTAGGCGAACAGGTTGACGTCGTGAGCGAGCAGCAAGGCCAGCCGTTGCTTCATCCAGCCGGTGACGCGGCCATCCTGGCCGCGCCAGAACAGGCCGTGGTGGACGAAGATCGCGTCGGCGCCGGCCTCGATCGCCGCTTCGATCAGCGCCCGGCTGGCGGTGACGCCGGACACGATGCGGGCCACCTGCGCCTTCCCCTCGACCTGCAGCCCGTTCGGGCCGTAGTCCTTGAACCGGGAAGGCTCGAGCAGGTTGTCGAAAGCGCTGAGAAGCTGGTGCTGGGTCGCCATGGACGCGGATGGAGTGCTGACAGGCGGATTGTCGTCCAGGCTAGGGTACTCCCGCATCCGGTGGCAGGATCGCAGTTCAATAATGATTTCGGGTTAACGAACAACAATCGACAGCAGGGACGGGCCGTCGCATGACTGCGGTGGAAATCATGATCTGGAGCCTGGCGCTCGGCGCGATCGCCGTGGTGGCCCTCGTGCGCCTGGTCGACCTCGTCGCGCGCCCCAGCGTGTCGCGCGCGCAGAGCACCGAATTCCATTTCACCGTCCTCGTGTTTGTCGCCCTGCTCAGCGGGCTGCCGGATCTGCTGGAGCTGCTCCAGTCGGAGGTGCTGGAGGCGGCGCAGGTTCTGGCCGGACCCATCTGCGTCGGCCTGTCGGCGTACTGGATCGGCAGCTGGCTCAATGCGCGGCATCGCGAGCTCCTGATGGCGCGCACCCTGCGGATCGCCGCGATGCTCACTCCGCTCGGTGGCCTGGCCTGCTTTGCCTTGCCCTACGGCCAGCAGCTGGCGGCCGCCGGCGCGCTTTCGCTGCTCGGCGCCTCGCTGACCCTGTGGCTGATCTGGCGCGCCTCCCTGCTGGGCGACCCGCTGGCCGCCGTGATGGCCTTCGGCTGCCTGTTGACGCTGCCCGCGATCGCCGGGATGTATGCGACGGCCATGCAACTGCCCGGGATCACGCCGGGCTGGCAAGCGGTCTTCGCGACATGCGCCGCGCTGTCCAACGCCATCATCGGCATCGTGCTCTGGTCGCGTGACGGCCACGACGGGCGGGCGCGGCAGGAGGATTCGAGCTCCGACTTCGATCCGGTCACGCAGTTGCACACCGGCGTGACGCTGGGGCAAAGGCTGGTGAAGGCGCAACTGCGCCGGCGTCGCATGAAGCACGACGGCGCCGTGCTGGCCGTGATGGTGTTCAACGTGGACCGCGTCTCGGCGCAGGTGGGCGCGCGCGGCGTCAACGAGATGTTCATCGGTCTGGCCGGCCGCATCAAGCGCCAGGTCGGCGTGGTGAACCCGGTCGGCCGCTACTACGACCGCTGCTTCGTGTGCCTGGTGGAGACCATCGACGCGCCGGTCTGGCTGCGCACGCTGGGACTGCGGGTGGCCTGCAGCCTGCGCCGGCCGATGCAGGTCGGCAGCGGTCACGGCGACCGGATGGAGATCCATCCGGACATCGGCGTCGGGATCGTCCACCTGACCAGCTCCGACTCGCATCTGGACGATGTGCTGTACGACGCGGAGCGCCTCGCCGAGGCCGCGCGCAGGATGCCGTCGCGCACGGCGATGCTCGACCCCGTAACGGGCGGCATTGTCCCGGTCGAGCAGGCGCAGCTCGGCGTGCGCCGCGCGCCGCAGCCGGTCCGCGCAAGTGAGGCGCCGCGCTCCTCGTCGCCACCCTGAGGCCCGCGACGCCGGCCACCCGTCTACACTGGGGGATTCCCCGGACCCCACCCAATCATGCGTCGTTACTGGCTGGTTTTTTCGCAGGCTGTCACTGTTGCACTGGCGGTTTATTTCGTCGTCACCACCCTCAAGCCGGACTGGGTGGGCCGCGGCATCACGCTCGGTTCCACCGGCATTCCGCTGATCCAGGCGCCGCCTTTGCCGGCCACGGCGCCGCCGCCCGGAAGCTTCCGGGCGGCGGCGCAGCGCGCATCGGCCGCGGTCGTCAGCATCAACACGTCCAAGGCGCCGGAGCGGCATCCGCAGGCCAACGATCCGTGGTTCCGTTTCTTCTTCGGCGAGCAGGGCAGCGGGCAGCCGCAGGCCGGCCTGGGCAGCGGCGTGATCATCAGCGCCGACGGCTACATCCTCACCAACAACCACGTGGTCGAAGGCGCGGACGAGATCGAGGTGGTTCTCAACGACAGCCGCCGCGCCCGTGCCAAGGTGATCGGCACCGATCCCGAGAGCGATCTCGCCATCCTGAGGGTGGAGCTGGACCGCCTGCCGGTGATCACGCTGGGCAATTCGGATTCGCTGCAGGTCGGCGACCAGGTGCTGGCGATCGGCAATCCCTTCGGCGTCGGCCAGACCGTCAC
>JAQGNJ010000169.1 GCA_028291885.1 Ramlibacter sp.
AGCTGGTGCGGGTCACGCGTCCCGGCCGCGAGATCGCGATGGGCAACTGGACGCCGCGCGGTTTCATCGGCCAGATGTTCAAGCTGATGGCCACCCACGTCCCGCCGCCGTCGGGCATGCCTTCGCCGATCCTGTGGGGCGACGAGGCCAGGGTGCGCGAGCGCCTGCGCGACGGCCTGGCCGAACTGCGCATCACGCCGCTGGTCGCCGTGCTGCATTACCCGACCTCCGTGCCCGAGACGGTGGAGTTCTACAAGCGGTATTTCGGTCCCGCCGAAAGCGCTTTCCACAAACTGCCGCCGGAAAAGAAGGCCGTGCTGCGCGGCGAGCTGGAGGAACTCTGGAACCGGCACAACACCGCGTCCGACGGCAGCACCCGGGTCGAGGCGGAGTACCTGGAAGTGGTGGGCGTTCGCGCCTAGCTGACCCGGGCCGGCGAGCTGACCGATCCCGCGTCAGGCCTGGCCAGCGGCCGCGACGCGGCTCCCGGACACATGGACGACGAGCTCGCGCTCGTGTCCGCGCAGCCTGTGCTCCCAGACGTAGATGCCCTGCCAGGTGCCAAGCGCGAGCCCGCCTTCCATGATCGGGATCGACAGCTGGGTGGCGGTGAGCGCGGACCGCACATGGGCGGGCATGTCGTCCGGTCCTTCGCTGCGGTGGACGAACAAGCGATCGCCGTCGCTCACCAGGCGGGCGAAGAAGCGCTCCAGGTCGTCCCGCACGTCGGGATCGGCGTTCTCCTGGATCAGGAGGCTGGCCGAGGTGTGGCGCAGGAAGAGCGTCAGCAGGCCCTCGCCGATGCGGCTTTTCTCGACGCAGGCACGAACCGCGCGCGTGATCTCCACCAGGCCACGTCCCGGTGTGCGGATCGCCAGTGTGGAAAGGGATTGTTCGAGCATGGAGCTCAGCGCCCGGCCGCCACCGGCGGCGGCATCGCTGCCCCCTGCCCGCCGGCAGGCATGCCCTGCCAGTCGCCGCCGAGCGCCTTGACCAGGAACACGGAGACCAGCAGCCGCTGTCCCAGCAGCTGCGCTGCCTGGCGCTGCGCGTTCAGGAGCGACTGCTGCGCGCTGATCACATCGAGGTAGCTCGCGACGCCGCCTTCGTAGCGGTCGTTGGCCAGTTGCAGGACCTTCTCCGCGCTGGCGACCGCCAGCTGCGCCTGCGCCAGCGCGCGGTCCAGCGCCGCGCTGCCGCTGACGCCGTCCTCCACCTCCTGCATCGCCGTCAGGACGACGCGCCGGTAATTGCCGACGGCGGCGTCGTATGCCGCCCGCGTGAATTCCACATTCGCGTCGACCCGCCCGGCGTCGAACAGCGGCTGCGCCAGCGACACGCCAAGCGACCAGAGCAGGCTGGGTGCGTCGAACAGCCTGGACAAGGTATTGCTGTCGACGCCGACGGCGGGATTGAGCGTGAAGCTCGGGTAGTACGCGGCGCGGGCGATGCCGATCTGCGCGTTCGCGGCGGCGACGGCTCGCTCGGCCGAGGCGACGTCGGGACGCCGCTCCAGCAGGTCCGACGGCACGCCGATCGGCAGCGCCGGCGGGATGCGCGGGCCTGCTTCGGCCGCCAGCGCAAACAGCGGCGCCGGCGTTCCGACCAGGGTCGCGATCGCGTGTTCGAACTGGCTGCGCTGGCGGCGCAGCACGTCGACCTGGGTCAGCGTCGTGTCCAGCAGCGCCTGCTGCTGGGCGACGTCGAGTCCCGAGGTCGCGCCCAGGTCGTGGCGGGCGGTCGCCAGGTCCAGCGCGCGCCGCTGCAGCGCGATCGAGCGGGCCAGCACGTCCAGTTCGATATCGAGCTGGCGCAGGTTGAAGTAATTGGCCGCGAGGTCCGACGCCAGCACCAGCCGCACGTTCTCGAAGTCGGCGGTCGATTGCTGCGCGGATGCGCGTGCGACGTCGACCCCGCCCTGCACCCTGCCCCACAGGTCGGCCTCGTAGGCGACGCCGAAGGAAAGCGCGTAGTCGTTCTGGAGGGGGGTGGAGTTCGGCGCGGTGGAGTTGGTCAGCGGCCGGTTGGCCGAGATCCGCTGGCGCGCCAGGCGGCTGCTCAGCGAGAGCTGCGGAAACAGGCCCGCCGATGCGGCGTCCACCTGGGAGCGGGCCTGCGCCAGCCGCGCCGCCGCGACCGCGAGCGTCGGGCTGGCGGCCATCGCCTGCTCCTGCAGCGTATTGAGTTGCGGGTCGCCGAAGCGCTGCCACCACGGACCGCGGGCGATGCTGTCGTTGGGCGCACTCTCGCGCCACGGCTCTTGCACCGTCCACTGCGCCGGGACGGTCACCAGCGGCCGCTGATACACAGGCGCCGTGGCGCAGCCTGCCAGCAGGACCGCCAACGCGGTCAAGGCCAGACGCCCGGGCGTCACGGAGCAGCCTTCGCCGCCTGCGCCGGCGCCGCCTGCATCGCCGGCCCTTCGGCGACCTTGACCTTGTCGCCGTCGGCCAGCGAGTCGGAGGGGTTGAGCACCAGCTTCTCGTTGCCCGCCAGTCCTTCGGCGATCTCGACGGTCTCGCCGTAGTTGCGGCCCAGGCGCACGGTCTGCAGCCGGATCACGCCGGCCGCGTCGACGATGGCCACCTTCGCGCCCTCGCCGCGAAACAGCAGCGCGTTGGCGGGAATCGCCATCGCCTGGCTGGGCGCCAGCGCCAGCGAGACCTGCACGAAGGCGCCGGGCAGCAGCGCCCCGTCGCGGTTGGGCAGCGCGATCTCGACCTGCATCGTGCGGCTGGCGCTGTCGATCGACGCCGCGGTCCGGACGACCTGGCCCTGGAAGCTGCGGCCGCGCAATTCGGCCTGGGTCACCACGGCCGGCTGTCCGGTGCGAACCAGCTGCGAATAAGCCTGCGGCAGGTTGACGTAGACCCGCAACGGATCGGTCTGCGCCAGCAGGAACAGCGGCTTGCCGCTGCCGTCGATCAGGTCGCCGACGTCCACGTTGCGCCTGGTGATGACACCGGCGAACGGCGCGGTCACACGCTTGAAGGCCTGCAGCTGGCGCAGGCGCTCGACGTTGGCGTCGGCCGCGGCCAGGTTCGCCTTCGCCTGGACGAAGCCGCTGCGGCGCTCGTCGAGCTCCTGCTGCGACACGGCGTCGCGCTTGCGCAGCGCTTCCCAGCGTTCCGCCGTCGTGCGCGCCAACTCCAGGCTGGCCGCCATCTGCTGGCGCGCGGCCATCGCCTGCGACAGCTGCTGGTCCAGCTCCGGCGTCTCGATCTCGGCCAGCAGCTCGCCCTTCCCGACCCGCGCGCCGATGTCCTTGGTCCAGCGCCGCAGGTAGCCGCCGCTGCGCGCCGCCACCGGCGCCTGCATGAAGCCCTGCAGCGTGCCGGGCAGGGCCAGCGTCTGGGCCGCGCCGGCGCGCCGCACCGCCGTGGTCTTCACATACAACTGGGCCTGGGCGCGGGAATCGCTCTCCAGCGCGCTGGCGTTCTGCATGCGGCTGACGACCGTGCGGGCGCCGCCCAGCGCCAGCAGCACGAGGACCACGATGGTCGCGATGCGAGTGCGGCGACTCACCTGCTTTCGCTGCAGCAGCTCGTCGCCCCCGCCGGCTTCGGGCGAGTGGATGGCGAGCTGCGAATGGCTTTCTTGCGACATGGGGATCAGCCCTCCTGGGGCAGCGCCGGCGCGGCCGGCGCCAGCAGGGCCTGGCGGCGCTCGTTGCGCCTGGCCAGCCGCTGGTGCACGCCGGCGAACAGCACCGGCACAAAGAACAGCGTGGAAACGGTGGCGAACAGCAGGCCGCCGATCACGGCCCGCCCCAGCGGCGCGTTCTGCTCGCCGCCTTCGCCCAGGCCCAGCGCCATCGGGATCATGCCGATCACCATCGCCAGCGCCGTCATCAGCACCGGGCGGATCCGTGTCGCGCCGGCTTCGAGCGCGGCGGCCAGCGGCGACGAGCCCGCCTCGCGCTGCTGGCGCGCGAACGCGATCACCAGGATGGAGTTGGCCGTGGCGACGCCCATGGTCATGATCGCCCCGGTCAGCGCCGGCACGCTCAGCGTCGTGCCGGTGACGAACAGCATCCAGGCGATGCCGGCAAGCGCGGCGGGCAGCGCCATGATGATGATGGCCGCGTCGATCCACGACTGGAAGTTGACGCCGATCAGCAGGTAGACCAGCACGATCGCCATCGCCAGGCCCAGGCCCAGCCCGATGAACGAGGTCTGCATGGTCTGCACCTGGCCGCGCAGGGTCACCGAGCTGCCGCGCGGCAGCCTGGGCTTGACCTCGTCGACCAGCTGCTGGACCCGCGAAGCGACGCTCGCCAGGTCCGTCCCCTGAACGCTGACGTAGATGTCGACCGCGGGCGAGATGTTGTAGCGCGAGACCACGGGAAGCTGGCGCGCCTGCCGCGCCTCGACCAGGTTGCCGAGCAACTGCGTCGCCCCGCCGGCGGCGGCGTTGCCGCCGACCGGGATGTTCAGCAGCGCGTCCAGCGAATCGACCTGGTACTGCGGCGTCTGCACGACGACGTTGTAGACCACGCCGTTGCGCGGATCGAGCCAGAAAGCCGGCGCCGTCTGCGAGCTGCCGGACAGCGCGATCAGCACGTTCTGGCCGACGTTGGCGGCCGACAGGCCCATCTGCTGTAGCTTGGTCCGGTCCATCTGCAGGTTCAGGCTCGGGCCGTCGAGGCGCTGGTGCACGTGGGCGTCCACCGCGCCGGGGATCTTCTGGATCTCCTTGGTCAGCTGCGCCGCCAGTTGCGCATTGACGGCGAGATTGGGCCCCGAGAACTGCACGTCGATCGCCGCCGGCAGGCCGAAGTTCAGGATCTGCGTGGCGATGTCGGCCGGCTGGAAGAAGAATTCCACGCCGGGGAAGCGCTTTGGCAGCTCGCGGCGCAACAGGCTGATCCACTCCACGGTCGGCCTGTGCCCGTCCTTGAGCGACAGCAGGATCTCGCCGTCGAAGGTGCCGATCGTGCCGGCGTTGCTGTACGACAAATTGATGCCGCTGTTCGGCACGCCGAGGTTGTCGAGGATGGTCTCCAGGTCGCTGGGCGGCACCAGCTCGCGGATCGCGGCCTCGACGGCATCCGCGAGGCGGGCCGTCTCCTCGATGCGCGTGCCGGTGGCCGCTCGCATGTGCAGGCGGATCTGGCCGGCGTCGACCGTCGGAAAGAAGTCGCGGCCCAGCACCGGGTACAGCAGGCAGGACAGCAGGCAGAAACCCAGGAACAGCATGCCGAAGCGGCGCCGGTGCACCAGCAGCGAGGACAGCGAGAGCGCGTAAGCGCGGCGCAGGCGCTCGAAGCGGCGGTCGAAAGCGCGGTAGACGCGCTGGAGCATGCTGACGCGAGCGCCCGCCGGCGCGCCATGGCTCTTGTCCATCAAAAGCATCACCAGCGTCGGCACCAGGCTGCGCGAAAGGAAGTACGACGCCAGCATCGCGAACACCACGGCTTCGGCCAGCGGCACGAACAGGAAGCGCGCCACGCCGGAGAGGAAGAACATCGGCACGAACACGATGCAGATGCACAGCGTGGAGACGAAGGCCGGCACGCCGATCTCGCCGGCGCCGACCTCGATGGCCTCGCGCAGCGGCTTGCCCAGGTGCATGTGGCGCTCGATGTTCTCGATCGTGACGATGGCCTGGTCGACCAGGATGCCGACCGAGAGCGCCAGGCCGCCCAGCGTCATCAGGTTCAGCGTTTCGCCCAGCGCATAGAGCGCCAGGATCGACGCCAGGATGGACAGCGGAATCGTCAGCGCGATGATCAGCGTGCTGCGCCAGTTGCCCAGGAACAGCAGCACCATCGCCGCCGTCAGCGCCGCGGCGATCAGCGCCTCGGCGACGACGCCCTTGATGGCGGCGGTGACGAACACCGACTGGTCGAACAGCGGCGTCACCTTGATGTCGGGCGGCATGGCCTGCGAGGCCCGCGGCAGCATGGCCCGCAGGTTGGAGACGATGTCCAGCGTCGAGGCGCCGCCGTTCTTGAGCACCGACAGCAGCACGCCGCGGGCGCCGTCCTGCCGCACGATGTTGGTCTGCGGCTGGAAGCCGTCGCGCACGAAGGCGACGTCGCTCAGGTACGTGGTGGCGCCGTTGGCGCTGCGCACCGGCAGCTCGTTGAGGCCGGCGATCGCCTCGGGCGAGCCGTTCATGCGCACCGTGTACTCGGTGTCGCCGAGCTTGGCCGTGCCGGAGGGCAGGATCAGGTTCTGGCTGTTGATCGCGTTGACCACGTCGGCCGGCGCCATGCCGCGCGCCTGCAGCGCCTGGGTGTCGAGGTCGACCGAGATCACCTTGACCTTGCCGCCGTAGGGGAACGGGATGGCGACGCCCGGGATGGTCACCAGCTGCGGCCGCAGGATGTTGACGGCGGCGTCGAACACCGCCTGCTCGGGCAGCGTGGCGCTGGAGAGCGCCAGCTGGATCACGGGGATGCTGGACGCGGAGTACTTGATCACCAGCGGCGGCGTGATGCCGGGCGGCAGTTGCCGCACCTGGGTCTGCATCGACGCGACGACCTGCGAGATCGCGGTCTGGATGTTGGCGGTCGGCTGGAAGAACACCTTGATCACGGTGATGCCGGCCAGCGAGGTCGACTCGATGTGCTCGATGTCGCTGACCACCGTCGTCAGGCCGCGCTCGCTCTGCGACGCGATCCGCTGCCCCATCTCCTGCGCCGGCAGGCCGTTGTAGTTCCAGATGATGCTGATCACCGGGATGTTGATCTCGGGGAAGATATCGGTGGCCATGTTCCACAGCACGAACGGCGTGGAAATCACGATCAGCATCGCCATCACGATGAATGTATAAGGGCGCTGCAGCGCCAGCTTGACCATCGACATCGGGGCAACCACCTGAAGAGACATCGAATAATACGGGATCGGCTGCGTCGACCCTTCGTCCACATGAGCCAGCCGGCGCCGCGAACCGCAGTGAACTTGTCACGCTTGTCACCGCCTCGTCGGGCGCGACCGCCCCCACGCCGCAGCCGCGCTGACTAGAATTTCCCCATGGAACAGAAGGACGTCGTGAAGGACACGTTCAACCGCTGGCGGCGGTCGTACCTGCGGCTGCGGATGCTGGAGCGCAACCTCGTGACCGAAGCGCGCGGCGGCAAGGATCCGACCAGGATCGCCGCGATGTACGAGAAGGTCGAGGCGGCTCGCGCGGCGACGACCGCGCTGTTCCACACGGCCCAGACCGACGGCATGGCGCACCAGATCCCGGCCGCGCGCCTGGACGAGATCAGCACCCGCTGAGACTCAGCGCAGGTGCTCGCCCAGGAAGGCGGCCATGTCCCGGACGCAGCGCAAGGCCACATCCACCGTGCGCGTATAGCCCGCGAAGAGGTGGCCCATTCCCGGGTATTCGACCAGCCGGTACGGCCGGCCCGCCTTTTCCATCACGGCGGCGAGCTTCCTGGAACTGTCGCGGAAGACATCGAGCTCGGCGGCGGCGATGAACAGCGGCGGAAACAGCGAAGGGTCGGCGGCGACGCAGTTCACCCGCGGGTCGCTGCGCAGCGCCGGGTCGGGAACATATTGCTCCAGCGTCGAGCGCGCCATCGCCTGGCTCGGAAAAAGCGTTCCTCCGCCATGGACGCGCATCGACTCCGTTTCGTGGTCGATGTCGAAGTTGCCCACCAGCAGCGCGCCGGCGCGCAGGAAATCCCTGCCCTCGGCCCCGAGGTGGATCGCCGCTCCCAGGGCGATGCTCGCGCCGGCGGACGAGCCGCCGAACGCCAGCCTGGAGCCGTCGACGCCCCATACCGCGCCGTTGGCCCTGATCCACCGATACACCTGCGCGGTCTGCGTCACGGCAGTCGGGAACACGTGCTCCGGGATATGCACATAGTCGACGCTGACGACGATCCCGCCCCAGGCGGCTGCGAGTTCCCGCAGCATCCGGTCGTTCGAGCGCGGTTGGCCGTGCCGAAAGCCGCCGCCGTGCAGGTAGAGGTAAGCAGGCTGCGGAGTCTTGTGCTCCCTGGGCACGTAGACCACGACGCGCACCTTCGCATCCGCAACCGGCACCTCGGCCTCGATCTCGCGGGCCATCGCCGGGCCGCCGACGTTCCACCACTCCCTGGCCTGCTGCACCTGCCTGCGCAAGCCCTCGATCCCCGGTTCGGGCGCGCCGAGTTCTTCCTGCAGCCGCGCCGCGAGGCGATACGCCTCGGCCAGCTGCGCATCCATCCGGAGCGCCGGGTCGTCGTTGCGGTCCATCGTCGTTCAGTGCTTCCTGCGCCAGGGCATCATCAGGTCGGCGGCCAGCCGCAGCAGCATCACCGACGCGTAGCCCAGCACGCTGATGGTGACGATGGCGACGTACATCGGCGCGACGTCGAACAGCTGCCAGCTGGACCAGATCACGCTGCCCAGGCCGCTCTTGGCGCCGACGAACTCGGTGGCGACGAGCACGATGTAGGCGATGCCCATCGAGATCTCCAGGCCGGTGAAGATGTGGGGCATGGACGCGGGCAGCGCGATGGTCCGCACCAGCTGCAGGAAGCCGGCATTGCATTCGCGGCCGACGTCCAGGATCACCGGCTTGATCGACATCACGCCGGCGATCAGGTTGATCGCGACGACGTAGAAGATGGCGATCGCCAGCAGGATGACGATCGGCGCCTCGCCCAGGCCGACGATCAGCACCAGCAGCGGATAGATGGCCAGCTTTGGCACCGGGTAGGTGACGATCAGCCAGGGCTCGAACAGCGCGCGCGACCACGACGAGAGCCCCAGCCACAGGCCGACGGCGATTCCCAGCACCGCGCCGCTGGTGTAGCCGATCGCGAGGCGTCGCAGGCTGTCCAGGACGGCCTTGGCGAGCGAGCCGTCCTGCACCATCTGGCGGGCCGTGACGGCGACCTCGCTGGGCGGCGGGAAAAAGCGGCGGTCCAGGATGCCCAGGCGCGACAGCGCTTCCCACAGCAGCAGCAGCAAGAACGGCGACGCGATCCGCAGCACCTTCTGCCAGCGCGCCCGCGCCTGGCCGTGCTGCTTGAGCTGGCCGCGAAGCAGGATCGTCATTCGAAAACCTCCGCGCCGGGCGCTGTGGCATTCGCCTTCGGAGCAGCCGGGCGGCTCATGCCCGGGCCCCGGCGATGTCGGCCTGCAGCAGGTCCCAGAGTTGCTGGTACAGCTCGCCGTAGCGCGGATTGCCGCGCAGTGCGATGACGTTGCGCGGCCGCGGCAGGTCGACCGGGATCACCGCCCTCACCCGCCCGGGACGCGCGCTCAGCACCACGATCCGGTCGGACAGCGTGATCGCCTCGTCCAGGTTGTGCGTGACGAACAGCACCGTGCGCCGGTGCTGGCTCCACAGCCGCAGGATCTCGTCCTGCAGCACCAGCCGGGTCTGCTCGTCGAGCGCGCCGAAGGGCTCGTCCATCAGCAGCACCTCGGGCTCGTTGGCGAAGGCGCGGGCCACGCTCACCCGCTGTTTCATGCCGCCGGACAGCTGCGCCGGATAGGCCTTGCGGAACGCGCCGAGGCCGACCTTGGCGATGAACTGGTCGACGATCTGCTCGCGGCGCTCGCGCGGCACCTTGCGAACCTTCAGGCCGTAGGCGACGTTTTCCTCGGCGGTCAGCCAGGGAAAGACCGAGTCTTCCTGGAACACGGTGGACGTGACGAGGCCGCTTTCGGACGGCGCGGAGGCGATCTCGACGCGTCCCTGGTCGGCCTGCTCGAAGCCGCCGATGATGCGCAGCAGCGTGGTCTTGCCGCAGCCGCTGGCGCCGATGATGCAGACGAATTCGCCGTCCTCGATCTCCAGCTCGATGTCGCGCAGCGCCTCGACCGCCTGGCCGCCGCGCAGGCGGAAGTTCTTGTGCAGTCCGCGGATGGCGATCTTGGGGGCAGCCGCGCCCGGCGGCAGGCCCGCCATCAACGCGCCGGCCCGAGCACAGTCACCGCGTTGCGGGCAAACTCGAGATTTACGTTCTTGCGGATGTCGGCTGCGTCCTTCATCACGCCCCACTGCAGCCATTCGTTCTGGTAGCGCTCCAGCGACTCGACGTTGATCGCCCCGTTCGGGTCGACGCCGGTGAAGCTCATGCCGGCGCAGTCGGCGGGCATGGCGGGCGTGTACTTGTTGATCGCGCGGCAGACCTCGCCCGGCTGGCCGGCGACGACCAGCCGCATGTACTCGCGCTGGGCCTTCAGGTGGGCCACCATGAAGCGCTTGGCCGCATCGCTCCTGGCGAAGGCCGGCGAGAACATCATGATGTTGGTCGCGTCGTTCGCCGAGGTGCGGTGCAGCTCGGATTCCGGCATCGAGACCGCCAGCTTCATCTTGCCCTCGATGGTCTGCACCAGCGGCGGATAGGCCATCACCGCGTCGACGGCCTTCTTTTCCAGCGCCGGCACGAACTGGTTGAACGGCATCTCGACGAAGGTGACGTCGTCCTTGCCCAGGCCGCCCCGCGCGATGCCGCGCATCACGTAGTTCAGCGTGGTCGACTGCAGGTTGTTGACGGCGATGCGCTTGCCCTTGAGGTCGGCCATGGTCTTGACCTGGCCGCCTTCCCTCAGGTCGGTGCGCACCAGCAGGCTGCCGGAGCCGGATGTGTTGTTGTCCGGCCCGATCGGCCGCACGCTGGATTTTTCGGCCACGATCTGGATCGGCAGGCCGCGCTTGAGCGCGTTGAACAGGCCCGGCGTGGCGCTGCCGCTGCCCACGTCGAGCTTGTCGGTCGCCAGCAGGGCGATGGCGTCGGCGGCGCTGGTCATGCGCTGCAGGTCCAGCTCCAGGCCCTGCTCCTTGTAGTAGCCCTTCTCGATGCCGTAGAAGATGCCGACGTCGGCCGTGATGAACAGGATGGAGACCGACACCTTGGTCGGCGGGCCGGCGGGCGCCTGGGCGCTCGCCGTTGTGGCGGCGAGCAGCGAGCAGGCCAGGGCGGCGGCGAGTCGGCGGAAGGTGAGGGGCATGAACACTCCTGGTTAAACGCTGGGCGGATGGAACTTCATCCGGTGCATGGGAAAGACGTCCTCGATATCCGGCGTGTCCCAGTTCAGGTCGATGGGCGCGGACACCTCCATCACCATCTGCGCCAGGGCGTACAGGCGCTTGTCGGGCGGCGACAGCGCGTCGGGGTCGTTGGGCAGGGTGTTGAAGTACTGGATCATGGGTTCCAGCCGCGGCAGCAGCGCGGCGTGGAATTCGCGCAGGACGGCGATGGGCGTGGCGACGCGCGTTTCGGCCCGGGCCTTTTCGGTTGCGATCGACCACTGCGCGACCCAGGGCTCCAGGTCGGCGAAGGCCGGCGGCAGCAGCGGCCCGGCGTCCGCGGGCTGCGGCTGGACGGCGGCGTGGAACTTGACGACGGAGGTCATTGGACTACCCTCCGCGCTGCGCGCTGCGGGATTCGCCTTGGGGCGGCCCGGCGGCTCATGGCGCCTCCAGCATGTCTTTGGTCACGGCGAAGTGGTGCTGCAGCGCCATCTCCTGCTTGGACAGCAGGACGTGCGGCATGGAGCCCGACGCCAGCATCTGCTGCTGGGCCTCCAGCGTGTTGAGGTCCTCGCGCACGACGTCGCGGCCGCGGGCCCGGAAGTAGTCCTGGCTGAGGCGCTCGCCCAGGTTCTTCGGCTTGTAGTTGTAGGTGCGGTTGGTCACCAGCGTGCGTTCGTGGTCGATCGGCCAGAAGCTGATCTCGGCGCGGAAGTGGTTGCCGGCGACCACCACCAGGTTCGGGAAGAACTCCAGCACGTCGAAGGCCCAGTATTCGTAGCGCGTCGGGTTCACGCCTTCGGGCAGCATCGAGTAGTCGAAGTCGAAGGCCGGCAGGATCTTGCGGCCGTACTTGATCGCGATCTCCTCCACCGGCAGGATGCGGTGGTCCGGATTGCCCGGCGCCGAGTAGCGGTGATGGCGCCTGGTCAGTTCCATGTGCGGCCGGTGCCGCTGCGGATTGATCTTGCCGCCCTGGTAGTCGCGCGCCGTGTTCTTGTGCAGGTACAGCGTGTGGTAGCCCTCGGTGAACGAGTTCACGCCGAGGTGCCAGTTGGTATCGAGCACGAAGCTGTAGCTGGCGACCTTCTGGTGCAGGTCCCAGTAGCCGGAGTACTTGCCGAAGAACTCCGGCCCCAGGTATTCCTCCAGCGTCTCGCGCGGCTTCTCGTCGAAGTTGACGAAGATCAGGTTCTCCCAGACCTCGGAGGTCACCGGGATGAGGCCGTAGTCCTCCTTGTCGACCGTCTCGAACATGTGGGGATCGGTCATCACGTCCAGCTTGCCTTCGCTGGAAAAGATCCAGCCGTGGAAGTTGCACATGAAGCTCTTGCGGCAGCCTTCGCCCTCGCGCACCAGCTTGTTGCCGCGGTGCCGGCAGGCGTTGTGGAAGACGCGGACCTTGTCGTCCTGGCCGCGCACGACCAGCAGGGAAGCCTTGAACGTCGGCACCTCGAAGACGAAGTAGCTGCCGCGCTGCGGCAGGTCGTCGGTGTGGCCGATCGCCAGCCAGGCACGGCGGAAGATCTTTTCGCGCTCCAGCTCGAAATGCTCGGGGGTCAGCATCGAAGCCAGGTCGACCTTGGTCTTGAGCTTTTCCGCCGGATAACCCTGCTGCGCCGAGACGCGTTCCTGCCTCTGCGCCACCGTTTCGGTCTGCGAGATCCCCATGTTCGTTCCTTGCGCAGCGGATTGCTGCAAACCACCCCCGCGGCGGTAGCATGCTAACGATACCGACGGTCCGGGACCGGGCAAAGCGGAATTCCACTCTTGACTTGACCCGGCGCTTGTGAGCTTCCGGATGAAGAAAAAGCCCAACGCGGCCATGGTAAGCCACCGGCTCGCCGGAAGAAAAAAACGCGCCGGCCCGAATCGAGGACCGCTGGACCTGGGCCGCCGTGCCTCCTAGAGTGGTGGCCATGGGCTCGCCGCTCGCCGACAACGACCCGATCCTCAATCCCAGCACCTGGGGCGGGGTCGCACGCCTGCTGGGCGGCTCGGCGCTGTTCTGGGCCGCCGCCGCGGCGCTGCTGGCGCAGGCCGTCCCGACGGCGGAAACCTTTCCCCGCCTGCTCGTGTTCACCGAATGCGTCGGCATGACGATGACGCTGGCGATCCTGCTGCTCAAGCGCTCCTCGCCGTTCTGGCGGCTGGGACCGGCGGTTCGCGGCGTGCTGCTGGCGCTGGTGGCGCTGGCCGGCGGTTTCGTCGCCGGCCATGTCATCTCCTTCCTGCTGCTGGGCGAACCGATGCGGCTGGTCGGCCAGGGCCCGGACGGCTTGGTGCCCGTCGTCGTTGCGACCCTGGTGGCCGGGCTGGGCCTGCACTACTTCGCCTCCCGCGAGCAGCTCTCCAGCGAGGCGGCGGCGCGCTCCGAGGCGCAGCGGCTGGCCACCGAGTCGCACCTGCGCCTGCTCCACACGCAGCTGGAGCCGCACATGCTGTTCAACACGCTGGCCAACCTGCGGTCGCTGGTGCGCGACGACCCGGACGGGGCCGAGCGGATGATCGACCAGCTGATCGTCTACCTGCGCGGATCGCTCTCGGCGTCGCGCGCGCCGTGGACCACGCTGGGCGCCGAGTTCGCCCAGCTGCGCGCCTACCTGGAGATCATGGCGACGCGCATGGGTCCGCGGATCTCCTGGCATGTCGACCTGCCGCCGGCGCTGCAGGACGCCGCGATCGCGCCGATGCTGCTGCAGCCGCTGGTGGAGAACGCGATCAGGCACGGGCTGGAGCCGCAGGTCGGCGCCGGCAGCATCGAGGTCGCGGCGCGGGAAAGCGGCGACGGCATCGAAATCTCCGTCACCGACACCGGCCGCGGGCTGTCGCCGCCGGAGCAGCCGCCGCCGCCGGATCGCGGTCACTCCAGCTACGGCCTGCAGCACGTGCGCGAGCGGCTGCAGGCGCTGTACGGCACCCAGGGATCGCTCAGCCTCGAACCGGGCAACCCCAAAGGCGTGCGCGCGGTCGTCCGCTTCCCGCGGCTGCATCCTGCGCCATGAGCACGCCCGTCCCGCCCTGCGCCGTCATCGCGGAAGACGAACCCCTGCTGGCGCGCACCCTGGTACGGCTGCTGCACGCCGCCTGGCCGGAACTGCGGATCGCCGACGTGGCGAGCGACGGCTCGCAAGCCGTCGACATGGCCCTGGAGCACCTGCCGCAGGTGCTGTTCCTGGACATCAAGATGCCGGGGCGCAGCGGCCTCGAAGTGGCCGAAGCCGTTGCCGACGACTGGCCCGACGGCCGGCCGCTGCCGCTGATCGTCTTCGTCACGGCCTACGACCAGTACGCGCTGAACGCGTTCGAGCGCGCCGCCGTCGATTACGTGCTCAAGCCGGCGACGGCGCAGCGGCTCGCCGTCACGGTGCAGCGCCTGCGCGACCGGCTGGCGCTGCAATCGCAGGCTCCGCCACCCGGGGGACGGGCCGAACTGATGCAGCGGCTGCAGACCATCTCCGCGCCGGCGGCGCCGGCCGAGCGCATCAAGGTGATCCGCGCCGGGATCGGGAACACCGTGCGCATGATCCCCGTGGCGGACGTGATCTGCCTGGAGGCGACGGAGAAATACGTCAACGTCGTCACGGCCAGCGGCGAGGCCCTGGTGCGAATGAGCCTGCGCGAGCTGGCGGCGCGCATAGCCCTCACCGACTTCGTGCAGGTGCATCGCAGCGTGCTGGTCAACAGCGCCGCGATCCTGAGCGCCACCCGGGACGAGAACGGCCACTACAGCCTGGCCCTGCGCGGCCTGCAGCGCCCCGTGAAGGTCAGCCGCGCCTTCGGCCACCTCTTTCGCGCGATGTAGCGGGACCCAGCGAAAGCACAGACAAAAAAATGCCCGTGCCGGCGGTGCCGGGCACGGGACGGAGGGCCCGATCGCGCCTCGTTCGTGCTGTCGCTCAGCCGCCTTCGCCGACCGTGTGGGTGCGGGCCGCGAGCTTGGCTTCTTCGCGCACGGCGCCGCGGTCGCGGCCCGAGCCGGCTTGCTGGTTCACCGCATAGCCGCTGGTCCACTCGCCGTACTGCTCCATCTGGCCGTTCCTGATCGCGTCGGCCAGTTGCGCGTTCACTTCGGCGCGGGTCAGCGAGCTGGTGAACTGGCTGCGGTTCTGCTCGTTGAACTCGTCGGCGCCCGGCGAGGTCGCGGCATTGGCGGCGCCGGCAGCGAGCAGGGCCAGGGTCAGCAGGGCAAAGTTCTTCATGATGGTTTCCTTTCGGGTTGTGTCGAAAGCACCATGCCGTCGACGAACCGAATTTCGGCGAGGCGAGCCCCTGTTTCCAGCCGCTTGCGACGAACCGTCGATC
This sequence comes from Ramlibacter sp., assembly GCA_028291885.1. Taxonomy (GTDB): domain Bacteria; phylum Pseudomonadota; class Gammaproteobacteria; order Burkholderiales; family Burkholderiaceae_C; genus Ramlibacter. The sequence continues at coordinate 15,235 of JAQGNJ010000169.1, forward strand.
CGTGGTCGCGAACCGTCGCGGCGGCCGACCGGGCGCGCGTCAGGCCGGCTGGGGCAACGCGTCGCCGAGCAGC
>JAQGNJ010000182.1 GCA_028291885.1 Ramlibacter sp.
CCACGCTGAACGAGGCGGTGGTGCCGCGCGTGCGGGTGAACCGGGACTACGCGGACCTGTTCCGCAGCCACCGCTGCGCCGGGGACGCGGAGCTCGGCGCCAACCTGCAGGAGGCGCGCTGGACGGTGCGCAACGTCGAACAGCGCTTCTCGACCATCCTGAGCGTCGCCCAGGCCATCCTCGATCGCCAGCAGCACGTCCTGGCCTACGGGGCGATGGCAATGAAGCCGCTGGCGCTGCGCGAGATCGCGCAGGAGGTCGGTGTCCACGAGTCGACCGTGTCGCGGGTGACGAACAACAAGTTCATGGCCACTCCCTGCGGCATGTTCGAGCTGAAGTACTTTTTCTCGCGCGGGCTGGCGACCCGCAGCGGCGCCGAATGTTCGCCCACCGCGATCCGCAGCCTGATCGCCGAGATGATCGCGGCCGAGCCCGCGGGGCGGCCGCTGTCGGACGTGGACATCGCCCGCAGCCTTTCCGGCCAGGGATTCCAGGTCGCGCGCCGCACGGTCACCAAGTACCGCCAGGCCCTGCGCATCGAACCCGTGGAACGTCGCCGCAGCGTTGCTGCCTGAACTCTGCAGTGGCATAGACTTGGGCGATGAAGCCCGACCCGTCGCCCGCAATCCAAACGCAAGCGGAGACTGAGTGGGTGGAGGCCGAACTGGTGCGCGGCCTGCTGTGCTCCGCCCGCCACTGGCAGTTCATCGGGCCGCTGCTGGCCGCGGTCGTCATCGGCGTGCTGTGGACCGACGCCCCGGCCTGGCTGCTCGCAACCTGGACGTCGGCGGCGCTGGCGATTTCCGCGGCGCGGCTGTTGATGCTGACCCGCTATTCGAGGCAGAGGGCCCATCTCGACTCGGCGCAGCGGCTTGCGTTCTTCGCGCGCTGGCGCGTCCTCTGGCCGCTGAGCGCCCTGGTGTGGGGGCTGGCGACCGGCCTGTTCTTCGACCGCTCGCCGCTGGCCGACCAGTTCATCTGCTGGCTGTTCATGGCCGGAATGGCGATGTTCTCGATCAACAGCCTGTCCAGCCACCTGCCGACGATGCGCGCGTACATCAACACGCTGGGCGCGACCGCCACCGCCGTCATGCTGTGGCGCATCGGGGTCGAACTGGGCTTCGGCGGGCCGTACTTCCATTACTGGGTCCTGGCCCTGCTGCTGGTGTTCTGGCAGGCGCTGCTGCAGGCCGGGCGCCGGCTGCACAAGACGCACCGGACCAATTTCGAACTGCAGTACCGCAACAACCAGCTGATCGAGTCGCTGACGCGGCAGACCCGGGCCGCTCTCGACGCCGTCGCGATCAAGAACCGCTTCCTCGCCAGCGCCGCCCACGACATCCGCCAGCCCGTGCACGCGCTCGGCCTGTACGCGGACTGGCTGGGCAGCGAACCGGAGCTGGTGCACGAGATCGCGCCCAAGATCGTGGAGTCGACCAAGGCCGTCAACGCCTTGTTCGATTCGCTGTTCGACCTCGTGCGGCTGGACTCCGGCAAGATCCGGCTACGCGTCGAGCCGGTGCAGCTTGGCAAGCTGCTGCACGATCTGGAGCTGCAATACCGCCCGCTCGCCGAGGCCCGGGGCCTGGTGCTGCGCATGCACGTCGCGCCCGGCACCGTCATGTCGGACCCGATCCTGTTGCAGCGCATCGTCGGCAACCTGATCTCCAACGCAGTCAAGTACACGCGCCGCGGCGGCATCCTGGTGGCATCGCGCGCCACCGGCCGCGGCCACCGCATCGAGATCTGGGACACCGGCATCGGCATCGCGCCGGAGCACCAGCGCGAGATCTTCCGGGAGTTCTACAAGGTCCCGGCGCACGCGGGGACCGAGGATGGCTTCGGCCTGGGGCTGTACATCGTGGCCCGGCTGACCCATATCCTGGGCCACCCGCTGAGCCTGTCTTCGCGACCGGGACGCGGCACCGTGTTCCGGCTGCGCCTGCTGCCGACCGAGGCCGGCCAGGCGGCCGAGCGCGCGGCGTCCTCCGGCGCTCAGCTGGTCAACATGCCGTGAGTGCGGGCGAAGTGGATGGTCTGCGTGCGGCTCTTGACGCCGAGGCGGCGGAACAGCCGCCACAGGTGGACCTTGACCGTGTGCTCGCTGATGCCGAGTTCGTCGGCGATCTCGCGGTTGGACAGGCCGCGATCGAGCATCACGATCAGTTGTTTCTGGCGCTTTGACAGCTTGCTGTCGGCCGGCGTGAGCTCCTCGAAACCGCCGTCGGCATTGAGCAGCGCGCGGATGGCGCTGCCGATCTCCTGGGCGCCCGACGACTTCTCGATGTAGATGTCGGCGCCGGCTTCGATGCACTGTTCTTCCGCGTCGGCCGCCGGCGACGCCGACAGCACGGCCAGCGGGGCCTCCGGAAAGCGGCTCTTGAGGTCCTGCACGCCGGAGGTTCCGGTCGTGTCGGGCAGCTTCAGGTCCAGGCAGATCAGCTCCGGGATCCCGTGCTGCTTCACGGCGGCGTCGACGCCGCCGATGCGGTCCAGTTCGACGATGTTGGCGCCGGGACGAAGCCGCCGCAGCAACATGACCACCGCGTCGCGCATCAGGGGGTGGTCGTCGATCACATACAAGCTCATGGGACGTTGGTTCTTTCTCTGTCGAGGGCAACGAGGATAACCGCGAAACGGCCGCGACGAAGACAGCGAGTTGCTTAGCCTGCCCCGGCAAGGGTCTGCAGCGCCGCTGCGATTTCCACGGCGTCGACGTCCTGCGCGAGTTTCGCGACTTCCGTGAAATCCTTCTCGGAGCCGGCCGACTGCCGCAGGCGCGCGATGCTCTGGCCCGCTTCCCTGGCGGAGTCGAAAGCCGCGCTTTGCAGCAGCAGGCGGCCCTTGGGATCGACCAGCTTGAAGTAGAACTTTCCATCGGCTTCGCGGTACTGCTTGAAGGACGGAAGGGCAGCTCGCGCGGTCTTGTCGTTCTGCGCCTTCGCAGCTTGGGTGGCGAGGTTGCGCAGGCCGACCGCCTGCCTCAACTGCGCCATGAAGGGCGTGGCGCGGGCGCGGGCTTTTTGCGCCCCGGCCTGCAGGATGCGCTCGAGTTCGGCGGGGTTGTCGATCAGCGACTGGTAGCGCTCGCGCATCGGCGCGACCTCGCGGTCGATGCGCTCGAACAGCAGCTGCTTGGCGTCGCCCCAGGCGATGCCTTCGGCATACGCCTTGCGCAGGCTTTCGGTTTCCTGCGGCGAAGCGAAGGCCTGGTAGATCTGGAACAGCGCCGAGCCTTGCGTCTCCTTGGGCTCGCCGGGCGCGCGCGAGTCGGTCACGATGGCGGCGATCTGCTTGCGGATCTGCTCGGGCGGCGCGAACAAGGCGATGGTGTTGTCGTAGCTCTTGCTCATCTTGCGGCCGTCGAGGCCCGGCAGCAGGGCCACCGATTCGTCGATCGCCGCTTCGGGCAGCACGAGGTGCTCGCCGTACAGGTGGTTGAAGCTCTGCGCCATGTCGCGCGCCATCTCGATGTGCTGCACCTGGTCGCGGCCCACCGGGATCTTGTGGGCCTTGAACATCAGGATGTCGGCCGCCATCAGCACCGGATACATGAAGAGACCGGCGGTCACGTCGGCGTCCGGGTCGGCGCCGGCGGCGGTGTTCTTGTCCACCGAGGCCTTGTACGCGTGGGCGCGATTGAGCACGCCCTTGCCGGTGACGCAGGTCAGCAGCCAGGTCAGCTCGGGGATCTCCGGGATGTCGGACTGGCGGTAGAAGAACACCTGCTCCGGATCGAGGCCGGCCGCGATCCAGCAGGCCGCGATCTCCATCGTCGAGCGCTGGATGCGCGACGGCTCGTCGCACTTGATCAGCGCGTGGTAGTCGGCCAGGAAATAGAAGTTCTCGGTGCCGGCGCGGCGGCTGGCCTGCACGGCGGGCCGGATCGCGCCGACGTAGTTGCCCAGGTGCGGCGTGCCGGTGGTGGTGATGCCTGTGAGGAAGCGGGTGACGGCAGTCTTGCTCATGATCGCGCTAGCGGAAGAAGGATTGCAGGGGCGACAGCATCAGGCCGAGCGCCGAGTAGCCGACGTCGATCAGCGGCCGCAGCCAGTAGGTGCCGACGACGCCCGCGATGACCAGGCCCAGCACGATGAAGAAGCCCCAGGGCTCGATGCGCGACACGGCCTGCGCCGCGCGCCAGGGCAGTAGCCCGACCAGCACCCTTCCGCCGTCCAGCGGCGGCAGCGGAAACAGGTTGAAGGCCCACATCACCAGGTTCACCAGAATGCCGGCCTTGCACATCTCGACGAAGAAGCGTTCCTGCACGCCGGAGCCGGCCAGCACGGTGAAGGCGATCGCCCAGACGATCGCCTGGATGAAGTTGGACGCCGGTCCCGCCAGCGCCACCCACACCATGTCGCGCTTGGGATGGCGCAGCGCGCCGAAGTTGACCGGCACCGGCTTGGCATAACCGAACAGGAAAGCCCCGGACGTGGCGAAGTACAGCAGCAGCGGCATCACGATCGTCCCCAGCGGGTCGATGTGGTTGAACGGGTTGAGCGTCACCCGGCCGGCCGCGTAGGCCGTGTTGTCGCCGAGATAGCGGGCGACGTAGCCGTGCGCCGCTTCATGCACCGTGATGGCGAAGAGCACCGGCAGTGCATAGATCAGGACGGTTTGGATGAGGTTAGGGATATCCACGGAGCGATTGTCTCAGAGCGTCTTCAAAGGCCCAGCGGTCCCAGCTCGCCGCGCCCGACGCGGACCACGACGGCCTCCTGGCCGGTGCCCATCGGCGTCAGGTCGATCACCGTCGTCGGCTCCGACGGGCAGGCGCCGGAGTCGATCACGCCCGCGACCTGTTTCTCGAAGCGGCGGCGGATCTCCTGGGCGTCGTTCATCGCCTCGGTTTCGTGCGGCGGGATCAGGGTGGTCGCCAGCAGCGGCGCGCGGTGCAGGGCCAGCAATTCCTGCAGCACGCGGTGACCGGGAACGCGCAGGCCGATGGTCTTGCGCTGCGGATGGCTGACGCGGCGCGGCACCTCGCGGGTCGCCTCCAGGATGAAGGTGTACGGTCCCGGCGTCGCCGACTTGAGCAGGCGGTACTGCTTGTTGTCGACGCGGGCGTAGTTGGCCAGCTCGCTCAGGTCGCGGCACAGCAGCGTCAGGTGGTGCTTCTCGTCGACGCCGCGGATCTGGCGCAGCCGGTCGGCTGCTGCCTTGTCGTCCAGGTGGCAGGCCAGGGCATAGCTGGAATCGGTCGGGACGGCGACGATGCCGCCCTGCTCGAGCAGCGCCGCCGCCTGCTTGAGAAGGCGCGGCTGGGGATTGTCGGGATGGACTTCGAAATACTGGGCCATGCTCTTTGACGGTTCAGGCGGCTGCTGGTTCCAGCGCCGGACGGCGCTCGCGCACCGTCAGCCAGGCGCCTCCCGCGCCGCAGACCGCGATCGTCAGCATCCCGACCAGGGACCAGCGGTCCGGCACGTGCTGGAACACCAGCCACCCGCACAGCATGGCGAAGCCGATCTGCGTGTACAGGTACGGGGTCAGCGTCGCGGCCGGCGCGCGCTGGTAAGCCAGGATCAGCATGAAATGGCCGATGGTCGCCATCACCCCCATCAGGCACAGCGCCAGCCACAGCCAGGAGGCGCCCAGCTGCGTCCAGACGAAGGGCAGGGCCAGGGTGGCGAGCAGGGTGCCGACCCAGCCGGTGTACAGGTGCATGGTGACCGGGTCCTCGGTGCGCGCGAGCTTGCTGGTCAGCACCTGGAACCAGGAGTTGCTGGCCACCAGCCCGAGCGGCAGCAGCGCGGCCCAGTTGAACGTCGAAGCGCCGGGACGGATGATCACCAGCGTGCCGGCGAATCCACCCGCCACCAGCAACCAGCGCAGCGGCGACACCTTCTCCTTCAGGACGGTCGCCGCCAGGACCGTGACGACCAGCGGCGAGATCATGACGATCGCGGTGAATTCGCCGACCGGCATGTACTTCAGGCTGGCGAACGAGAACAGGCTGCTGGTCAGCAGCAGCACGCCGCGCAGGCACTGGAACGGAAGGTGGCGCGTGCGCAGCACCCGAATGCCGCGCAGGGGCAGCACGATCAGCGTCGTGGCCACGGCCTGGAAGGCATAGCGGAACCACAGCGCCATCAGCAGCGGAACCCAGGCGCTCACGTATTTGGTGGTGGTGTCGAGCACCGAGAAGCAGGCACCGGCCGCGACCACCAGGGCGATCCCCGCCAGCGCGTTCGGCGCGACGGGCCAGGCCTGGCCGGCGCTCACCGGATCCGGTCGGCCAGCAGCTCCCACACCGGCGTGAGCTCGCCCGGCAGGTAGGGCAGCTGGCCCAGGTCGGTGTGGCTTTCGTCCGGGCTGTGGAAGTCGCTGCCGCGCGACGCGGCCAGGCCGAACTCGCGTGCCGTCTCGCCGTACTTCACGTATTCGGCGGCGGTGTGGCTGCCCGTCACCACTTCCACGCCGATGCCGCCATGGGCCTTGAATTCGCTGAACAAGGCGTATTCCTCGTTGGCGGAAAACCGGTAGCGGGCGGGATGGGCGATCACGGCAGCGCCGCCGGCGTTCGTGATCCACTGCACGGCGTCGCGCAGCGAGGCCCAACGGTGCGGCACGAAGCCCGGCTTGCCTTCGGTCAGGAAGCGGCGGAACACCTCGTTGGTGTCCTTGCAGACTCCGCTTTCGACCAGGTGGCGCGCGAAGTGGGTCCGCGAAATCAGCTCCGGGTTGCCCACGTAACGCAGGGCGCCGTCATAGGCGTCCTTGATCCCCACCTTGCCCAGGCCGTCGGACATCTCCATGGCGCGTGCGCCGCGCCCGCCCCGGGTGTCGTTCAGCCCCTGCAGCATCCGCGGGTCGTCGGGGTCGAAGCCCAGCCCGACGATGTGGACGGTCTGGCCGGCGAAGGTCACCGAGATCTCCGTCCCGGTGAGGTACTTCATGCCGTGGCCGTGGGCCGCGGCGGCAGCCCGGCGCTGGCCGCCGATCTCGTCATGGTCGGTGAGGGCCCACAGTTGGACGCCGTTGGCGGCGGCCCTCGCCGCCAGATCCTCCGGGCTCAGCGTTCCGTCGGAGACAACGGAATGGCAGTGCAGGTCGGCGTTGAGGATGGACACCGCCTGATTTTAGGCTCGATGCGTTTTCCGGGCCGGGCTGGCCCCAATTTCCCGCGCGACGTACCATGCACCATGCTCGTCGTGCACCACCTGAACAACTCGCGCTCGCAGCGCGTGCTCTGGCTGCTGGAGGAACTCGGGCTCGAGTACGAACTGCAGCGCTACGAGCGCGATCCCGCGACGCTGCTGGCGCCTCCCGAGCTGCGCAAGATCCACCCCCTGGGCAAGTCGCCGGTGATCACCGATGGCGACAACGTGCTCGCGGAATCGGGCGCGATCCTGGAGTACCTGGTGGAAACGCACGGCCACGGGAGACTGGCGCCGGCGCCCGGCACGCCGGCGCGGCTTCGTTACCGCTACTGGATGCACTACGCCGAGGGCTCGGCCATGCCCCCGCTGCTGCTCAAGCTCGTGTTCGACCGCATCGCAAAAGCCAGGATGCCGTTCTTCGCCAAGCCGGTGGCGCGCACGATCGCGGCCAAGGCGCAACAGAGCTTCATCCAGCCGCAGATCGACCGGCATCTGGATTTCATGGAGGCCGAACTCGGCCGCAGCACCTGGTTCGCCGGCGACGAATTCAGCGCCGCCGACGTGCAGATGAGCTTTCCACTGGAAGCGGCGGCGGCGCGCGCCGGGCTCGACGCGCGCCGGCCGCGGCTGCTCGGCTTCCTGACCCGCATCCATTCGCGCCCGGCGTACAAGCGCGCCGTGGCCCGTGGCGTGCCTTACGACATCGTCGACTAGGAGCGTGGGCGGCAGAGCGGCGGGTTCTTGTCCACGGAGTAGCGGGTGATGCGTTGAGGTAGGCATGGCCGCCAGCTACCTGCCCTACTTGCCCGACCAAGATTTGCTGCTGCCGCCCTCCATGAGCGAGTGGCTGCGCGAAGGGCATCTTGCTTATTTCGTCAGCGACACGGTCGATTCGCTGGATTTGTCGGCGTTCCATGCCCGCTACGCCAAGGGCGGACCGCGCAACCAGCCGTTCCACCCTTCCATGATGGTCAAGGTGCTGCTGTATGGGTATGCCACGGGCGTGTTCAGCTCCCGCAAGATTGCAGCGAAGCTGCATGAGGACGTGGCCTTTCGCATCCTGGCTGCTGGCAACTTCCCGGCGGATCGCACGTTGCGCGACTTCCGCGCCTTGCACCTGAAGGAGCTCAGCGATCTGTTCGTGCAAGTGGTCAAACTCGCGCGCGAGATGGGGCTGGTGAAACTGGGCACCATCGCGGTGGACGGCACGAAGGTCAAGGCCAACGCGAGCCGCCACAAGGCCATGAGCTATGGCCACATGCTCAAGGCAGAAGCGCAACTGAAGCAGCAGATTGACGCGCTGATGGAACGCGCGCGCCAGGCCGATGAAGCCGATTCCAGGCGGCCGGAGGTAGACATCCCTGCGGAGATCGCGCGGCGCGAGCAGCGCCTGGCCGCCATTGCCCAAGCACGGGCGCGACTGGAGCAGCGCCAGCGCGAGGCAGACCTTCAGCGCGGGCGCAATGAGAACGACGAACGCAAGCCGCGCAACAAGGATGGCAACCACAAGGGGGGCCGTTATAAACGCGACTTCGGCGTGCCTGAGGACAAGGCCCAGGAGAACTTCACCGACCCGGACAGCCGCATCATGAAGCGCGCCGGCGGCGGCTTCGATGCGGCGTACAACGCTCAGTTGGCTGTTGACGAGGCCGCGCACATCATTGTGGCCGCCGAACTGACCAACGTGGCCAGTGACGCAGCCGAGCTGCCGCGCATGA
>JAQGNJ010000194.1 GCA_028291885.1 Ramlibacter sp.
GATAAGGGGCCGTATGCGTCGTTACGAAAACGGGGCAAGCCGTCCAGGCTTGACCCGCTTTCGCGCCTAGCCTCCAGCCCCTTCTCGACCCAACGCAGGCCCGTTTCTCTGCCGCGCAGGCTCCTAGCGGTCCCGCGCCGGCCGCGCTTCAGGCCGCCGCGGCCGCCGCTTCCTGCTTTTCCACTTCCCCGCCGAGCGCTTCCAGCAGGTCGGGGATCAGGGCCGAGAGTTCGCCCGTGAGGATGGCGGCGTCGGCGTCGAAGCCGTCGTCGTCCTTGCCGCCTTTCTGCACGCCGTCCATCACCACGTCCAGCAGCTTGAGCTTGCGCACCTGCGCCGTCTCGCTCAGGACGAAGGAAACGCGCTCGTTCCAGGTCATGGCCAGCTGCGTGGGCAGCTTCCCTTCGGCGATGTGCTGCGCCACCTCGTCGATCTCCAGCGTGTGGCGCGAATAGCGCACCGTGGACTTCTGTTCGTCGGGCTTCTTCAGCTCGCAGTCGCGGTCGACGGTGAAGCTGACCGGCGCCTCGCGCGTCGTCAGCCAGTGCGACATGCAGGTCACGGCCGTCTCGTTCGTCTGCACCGGCCGCACCATCAGGGCGGGCCCGGAGCCCGGCACTTCGCTCAGCGCCTCGACCAGGCAGGTCACGACCCTGTCGGCGCCGGCCAGGCTGCCCGAATCGACCACCAGGAACTTGTTGACGGGGTCGACCCAGACCAGGGTGCTGGAGCGCTTGGTGAAGGCGCGGGGCAGCAGGTCCAGCATCGCTTCTTCCTTGAACTCCTTCTTGATCCTGGCGGAGACGCGCTCGTTGCCGGTCTCCTGCTTGTACTTCTCGACCCGTTCGTCGACGGCGGCCTTCACGGCGGAGGAGGGCACGGCGCGCCGCTCGGTGCACAGCTTCAGGATCAGGTGGCCGCCGACGCTCTCCGCCAGCGCCACGCTCTTGTTGCCGCGCGGCGGCACCCAGCCGTGCGAGTCGGGCTGGGTCGGGCCGCAGGGCAGGAAGCGCAGGGCCTGCAGCGCTTCCTCCAGGGCGTCCAGCGGCGGGACGACGAAATCATCGGCGATGCGAAAAAAGGATGCGGTCTTGAACATTGGGGTGGGGCCTGGGCGCGGGCCCGGATGACGACGAAAGGGGCGGATTCTAGGCCACGGAGGGTGGCGGACGCTGCCTCGTCCAGTGTGTTATGGATTCATACGCCCGCGCGATCGCCAGGACGCTGCGGTCGGCGCGCGCCGGCCCGGCGATCTGCATCCCCATCGGCAGGCCCTGGGCGTTGAAGCCCACCGGCATGCTGACCACCGGAAGGCCGGCCAGCGTGAAGGGCGTGACGATCTCCATCCAGCGGTGATAAGTGTCCATCGCCGTGCCGGCGATGCTGCGCGGCCAGGTCAGCGTCGCGTCGAAGGGGAAGACCTGCGCCGTCGGCGCGATCAGGTAGTCGTAGCGCTCGAACAGCTTGCGCAAGGCCTGGTACAGCGCGGTGCGGGATGTGGAGGCCTGGTACAGCTGCGCCGCGCTCAGCCCGTGGCTCTGCTCGATCTCCCAGATCGCCTCGGGCTTGAGCAGGGCGCGCTTTTTCGGATCCGCATGGAGCGGCCCGAGCTTGCCGCCGACCAGCAGCTGGCGCAGCCGCAGCCAGGCGCTCCAGCTGCGCTCGCGGGAGAACTCCAGCGTGCAGGGCTCGACGCTGCAGCCCAGTGCATCGAAAGTCTTCAATGCGGCTTCGCACAGCGGCAGGATGCCGGGCTCCATCGGAAGGTCCGGCCAGATCGGCCCCAGCCAGCCGATGCGCTTGCCGTGGGCGCAGGCGATCGGGTCGGGCGCCCCGGCATCGGGCAGGCTGTCGGTGAGCGAGAGCGGCGCGCGGTCGTCCCAGCCGGACATGGTGCAGAGCAGTCGCGCCACGTCGTCGACGCTGCGGCCCATCGGGCCTTCGGTGCCGAGCTGCTGGAAGAAAGCGTCTTCGGCCGGCACGGCGGGCACGCGGCCGCGCGAAGGCCGAAAGCCCACCACGTTGTTGAAGGCCGCGGGATTGCGCAGCGACCCGCCCATGTCGCTGCCGTCCGCGACCGGGACCATCCGCAGCGCCAGCGCCACGGCCGCGCCGCCGCTGCTGCCGCCGGCCGAGCGCGAGGGATCGTAGGCGTTGCGCGTCGCGCCGAACACCGGGTTGTAGGTATGCGAGCCCAGGCCGAATTCAGGCGTGTTGGTCTTGCCGATCACGATGGCGCCGGCGCTCTTCATCCGCTGCACGAACAAGGCGTCGCCCGCGGCCGGCCGCTTGCCGATCGCCGGCGAACCGAACGTGGTGGGCAGGCCCCGGGCATCGGAAAGGTCCTTCACCGCGACCGGGAAGCCGTGCATCCAGCCCAGGCGCCGGCCGCGCGCCAGCTCGTCGTCGCGGGCCCGGGCTTCGGCCAGCAGCTCGGCGCCGTCGCGCAGCGAGACGATGGCGTTGAACCGCGGATTGAGCGCATCGATCCGGGCCAGGCTGGCCTGCATCAGCTCGGTGCAGGAGATTTCACGCGCCGCGATGCGGCGCGACAGCTCGCCGGCGTCTAGCGCCAAGAGGTCGGGGGCGGGGGTCATGCGTCGATGCTACCGAATCGTGTGTACGATGGCTTCGCGCAAATCCATCCCGCGCGAGGAGCAGACCATGGACGCCGTGATCCGCCGCCAGACCCTGGCCGACCTGCTGCACCGCAGCGCCAGGCGCTTTCCGAGCCGCACCGCCATCGTCTGCGGCGGGACCACGTGGACCTACGCGCAGTTCGACGCGATCTGCGACCGCGTCGCCGCCGGGCTGGCGCAACGCGGCGTCCAGAAAGGCTCGCGGGTCGCGGTGCTGGCGCGCAACTCGCACGCCTTCGCGGCGCTGCGCTTCGCGCTGGCGAGGCTCGGCGCCGTCCTGGTGCCGGTGAACTTCATGCTGAAAGCCGAGGAAGTCGGCTACATCCTGCGCCACGCGCAGGCGCAGATGCTGGCCACCGACTCGGGCCTGGCCGAAGTCGCCCATGCGGCCGCGGCGCTAGAGACGTCCGTGCGCGAGTTCGTCTGGCTGCCCTCCGAAGAACCGAGCCCGCCGGCCGCCGGCATGGTCAGCTTCGACGAGCTCGCGTCCAGCGGCGCCCGCTTGCCGGAGGTCGACCTGGCCGGCACCGACCTGGCACAGATCGTCTACACCAGCGGGACGGAGTCGAGCCCGAAGGGCGCGATGCTGACGCACGACGCCGTCATCTGGCAGTACGTGAGCTGCATCGCCGACGCGAACATCGCCGCGGACGACCTGATGCTCCACGCGCTGCCGCTGTACCACTGCGCCCAGCTCGACGTGTTCCTGGGTCCCGCGGTCTACGTCGGCGCGACCAACGTCATCACCGCCAGGCCGACCCCGGACGACCTGCTGCCGCTGATCGCGCGCCATCGCATCACGTCCTTCTTCGCGCCGCCGACCGTGTGGATCTCGCTGCTGCGCTCGCCGCTGCTGGAAACGACCGACCTGTCCAGCCTGTGCAAGGGCTACTACGGCGCGTCGATCATGCCGGTCGAGGTGTTGCGCGAGCTCGCCGCGCGGCTGCCCGGTGTCAGGCTCTGGAATCTCTACGGCCAGACCGAAATCGCGCCGCTGGCGACCATGCTCGGCCCCGAAGACCAGCTGCGCAAACCCGGCTCCTGCGGCCGGGCGGTGCTGAACGTGGAGACGCGGGTGGTCGACGACGCGATGCAGGACGTGGCGCCCGGCGCGGTCGGCGAGATCGTCCATCGCTCGCCGCACCTGATGCTGGGCTACTTCCACGACGACGAGCGGACCCGCGCCGCTTTCGAGGGCGGCTGGTTCCACTCCGGCGACCTGGGAACCATCGACGCCGAGGGCTATATCTCGGTGGTCGACCGCAAGAAGGACATGATCAAGACCGGCGGCGAGAACGTCGCCAGCCGCGAGGTCGAGGAGACGATCTACCGCATGGCCGCCGTCTCGGAAGTGGCGGTGATCGGCGTTCCGCATCCGCACTGGGTGGAAGCGGTCGTCGCCGTGGTCGTCGTGAAGAACGGCCAGACCCTGGTGCAGGAGGACGTGCTGGCGCACTGCGGCAGCCACCTGGCCGGCTTCAAGAGCCCGAAGGCAGTCGTCTTCACCGACGCCATCCCGAAAAACCCGAGCGGCAAGCTGCTCAAGCGCGAGCTGCGCCAGCGCCACATCGACCTGTTCAACACCCGCTGACAACGACAAAGGAAACAACCATGGATCTCCACCTCCAGGGCAGGCACGCCCTCATCACGGGGGGCAGCAAGGGCATCGGCCTGGCCTGCGCCCGGGCGCTGCTGGCCGAGGGCGCGCGCGTCAGCCTGGTGTCTCGCGGCATGGAAAACCTGACCGTCGCCAAGCAGGCGCTGCTGGCGGAATTCGACGGCGCGCGCGAGCGCATCTGCCTCTACGCCGCGGACCTGAAGGACGCCGCAGCCGCTGCCGCCGCGGTGGAAGAAGCGGAAACGACCGGGCCGATCGACATCCTGGTCAACTCCGCCGGGGCGGCGCGCCGAACTCCGCCCGACGAGCTCACGCCGGCGGACTGGCAGGCGGCGATGCAGGCCAAGTACTTCACCTACATCCACGTGATCGACCCGCTGATCAAGCGCATGGCCGGGCGCGGCAAGGGCGCGATCGTGAACGTGGTGGGCGCCGGCGGCAAGGTCGCCGGGCCCACCCATTTGCCAGGCGGCGCGGCCAACGCGGCGCTGATGCTGGCCAGCGCCGGGCTGGCCGCGGCCTACGGTCCGCGCGGCGTGCGGGTCAACGCGGTCAATCCCGGCATCACGCGCACGGAACGCATGCAGCAGGGCCTGGAAGCCGATGCGCGCCTGGCCAAGACCACGCCCGACGAAGCGCTGGCGCAGATCAGCGCCCGCCTGCCGCTGCGACGCATCGCGACACCGGACGAGATCGCCAACGCCGTGGTCTTCCTGTGCTCGGACCGGGCCAGCTACATCACGGGCGCGATCATCGCGATGGACGGGGCGATGACGCCGATGGTGGTCTGAGCACGCCGGCCATCCATGTTCGTCGCGATCGTCGCTTCGCTGCTGCTGATCGCCCTGACGACGCTGATCCACTACGAGGCGCTGCGCTTCATGAACGGACTGCTGCCGTCGCTGGCGATCCCCAACCGAACGAAGTTGCTGGTCGTGATGTTCGGCGCCTTCGCCGCGCACTTCCTGGAGATCGGCGTCTACGGCGGCGCGCTCTACCTGATCGCCCACGAGCTCGGGATCGGCAAGCTCGGTGGCCAGCTCATGTTCTCCTTCGAGAACTGCCTGTACTACTCGGCCGAAACCTACACGTCGCTCGGCTTTGGCGACCTCACGCCGCACGGGCCGCTGCGCCTGCTGGCGGGAGTCGAAGCGCTGAACGGCCTGCTGCTGATCGGCTGATCGGCTGGTCGGCCTCGTTTGCCTATATCTCGGTGGAGCGCTTCTGGAGCGCCGAGGACGAGGGACCCGCGGACGGCCGATGATGACGCTGCCCGCCGCCATCGCACCCCTGGTCGCCGG
>JAQGNJ010000214.1 GCA_028291885.1 Ramlibacter sp.
GGACTGCTGCCGTCGCTGGCGATCCCCAACCGAACGAAGTTGCTGGTCGTGATGTTCGGCGCCTTCGCCGCGCACTTCCTGGAGATCGGCGTCTACGGCGGCGCGCTCTACCTGATCTATCTCGATGGAGCGCTTCTGGAGCGCCGAGGACGAGGGACCCGCGGACGGCCGATGATGACGCTGCCCGCCGCCATCGCACCCCTGGTCGCCGGCTACGGCTGGCAGCGGGTGGCGGCCGGCGAATCGGGCGCGCGGGTGTTTCGCCTCGCGCGCGAGGGCGGGCCGACGCTGACCCGGAAAAGCTGGACTGCTACTGCCTGCTCGACGAGTTCTTCTGAGCTGGCCTGAGCGTCCACGCAAATGCAATCCCACCCGCAATCCGCCTCGTCGACTCAGATCGAACCCGAGCTCCTGCTGTTCGACCTCGGAGGCGTGCTGATCGACATCGATTTCGAGCGCGCCTTCCGCGCCTGGCAGCCGATGTCCCAACTGTCGCTGGACGAGATCCGCCGCAACTTCGGCTTCGACCTGCCGTACCAGCGCCACGAACGCGGCGAGATCGCGGCCGCCGAGTACTTCGACCACCTGGCGTCCCTGCTGCGGCTGCAAGCCAGCCATGCCGAGATCGCCGCCGGCTGGAACGCGATCTTCGTCCGCGAGATCCGCCAGACCGTGGAGCTGGTGCGGACGGCGCGTTCGCGGCTTGCCTGCCATGCGTTCACCAACACCAACGCAGCGCACCAGGCGGCCTGGTCGGCGATGTTCCCCGACGTGGTGGCCGCGGTCGACGGCATCTTCGCGTCGCACGAGATGGGCTGCAGGAAGCCGGAACGGCGCGCCTTCGAGCACATCGCGCGTGCCACCGGCGTCGCGCTCGGGTCCATCCTGTTTTTCGACGACACGCTGGAGAACGTCCAGGGCGCGGCAGCTGCCGGCCTGCAGGCGGTTCATGTGCGTTCGCCGGCGGATGTGAAGCAGGCGCTGGCGCGGGCCGGGGTCGTGCCGGCCTGACGCGCCGCCGCCTACCAGCGCGGCGTGAGCGCGAAGCTGGCCCGCAGCTGCCGGCCCGGCTCGAGACGCGTGCCTCCCACCGCGTCGGGACCGTACTTTTCCACCAGGTTCAGCCAGTCCGTGCACTGGCTCACCGGTTCGGCGCAGAAGTGGTCGTAGCCGCGCGGGCAATAGAGCACGAAGTAGTCCAGCGGCGCTTCGGCCTGCATCACGAGGCTGCGGCGCGGGCCGAGTTCGTCGGCCGGCCATTCGATGAGGGTTTCGTGCTCCCAGCCGGTGAAGTTGTTGTCCAGGTCCAGTTCGGACAGGACGACGCCGGAGCGCAGCTTCGCCGCGACCTCGTTCACTTCCAGCGCCGTCGGCATCAGCTGGGCGTCGCCAAGCCACATCGCGGCCACGGGGCTGGTCAGGCGGGTGCCCGGCGTGTGGGGGAAATAGGGATGGGCACCGATGCCGGCCGGCATCGCGGCCGTGTCGTCGTTGGTCAGCGTCATCGTGACGGCAAGGCCGCGCGCGGTCAGCCGGAACTCCTGGCGCGCGGAAAAGCGCCAGGGCCAGGCCTGGCTGGCGTCCACGCGCAGCGCCAGTTCGGCCTGCGCCGCTCCCGTGCTCACCACGTCCCAGGGCCGCAGCCAGCCGATCCCGTGCAGCGGATGCGGCGACGGATCGCTCGGGTGGTTGGGCGGAAAGCGGATCTCGCGGCCTTCGAAACTGGCGCGGCCGTCGCGGATGCGGTTGCAGAACGGCAGCAGCGGAAAGCTCGCCATGCCCAGCGGATTGCGCTCCCGCAGCGCCTTCTGCGTGGCGGGGCGCAGCCAGTCGAGGCGGCGCTCCAGTCCCTGCTCGGTCCACTCGCGGGTGAAGCCGGCGATCGAGCCGCCGGCGGCCGGCGCCAGCCGCAGCCGCAGTTCGCCGGCTGAGAGCTCGACCAGGTTGTCCAAATCCGAAGCGTTCATCGTGTTCAGTAGGCGAAGGCGCGATAGCTTTCCGTCGGCGTCGCGACCTGGTCGTCGGGCACGACCGGGTTGAAGCGCAGCAGCCGCTTGCCGGTGGGCGAGAGCCGGTCCCAGCTGCTTTGCGGCACGCGGATCTGCACCTCGGGCCGGTGCAGCCAGCGGCGGCTGTAGCCGAGCACCACCATGGGCCTGGGCTCGTCGGTGCTGTTGGGCGTGCCGCGATGGACGGCGCGCACGTCGCGGATCATCACGTCACCCATCGCCATCAGGTAGCGGTGGCACGGGATGGCGCCGCTGGCGATGCCGTCCACCGCATCCTGCCTGTTCATCCGGTGCGTTCCGTGCGTGGTCTCGAAAGGGCCGTTGTCGTCGCCGACGTCGCACAGGGCGAAGTTGACGGCGATCTGGAACGACGGCGTGTCGTTGCTGCGCGTCTCCGGAAACAGCGGCGGCGTGTCCGCATGCCATTTCTGGTAGTCGGAGCCGCGCAGCGGCGTGTCGGTGGCGAGTTGGCACAGCACCGGATCGGGACCGGCGACACGCTCGACGATGGCCAGCACGTCGGCGTCCTCGTAGATTTGCGGGTCGGCGAACAGGCCCTGGAACGGCAGCGTCACGTAGAAGCGCTGCGCCCCGCGGTTGGGGTCGTCCCTGTCGATTTGCATCTGCGCCTCCAGCAGCGGCTGGAAAGCCTCGCGCCAGCGCCCCAGCTTGTCGCGCGGGAAGTGGTTCTTCAGCACGACGAGGCTGTCGCGGTTGAAGTCACTGGCAAAGGCGTCGTGTTCGGCGGCGGTATAGCGCATGGTGGCTGGCGAGGACTGGAAAAGTTTAGGCAAAAGCCGAACTCGACCGTGCTCTTCAATCGTCAGAAATTGCCTCAAGTTGTGGCGGCCGTGCCGAAGCAGGGCCACGGCCGGGCTGACGCGCTTTGGCTCGGCGGTCAAAGCGG
>JAQGNJ010000222.1 GCA_028291885.1 Ramlibacter sp.
GCCAGCCGTGGTCGGTCCACGCGAAGGCAGCGGGATCGACGACCTCGGACGGTCCGTGCGGTCCCCCGGGCTGGAAGCGCGAGGCCGGGTCGGGGAAAGCCTCGCCACCGTCCAGCCGCAAGCGGTAAAGGGTCCCGGCGCGCGCAGCGGCGACGGCGCCGGAGAAATAGCCGCCGTCTTCGGCGGCGAGCGGCCAGGTCCGGCGGCCGCCCTCCAGCGCGATGTCGACCCGGCCCACGCTTGGCGCCCAGACGCGAAAGTGGACGCCGCCAGTGGCCAGGAGCTCGGCGCCGATCGGCAGGCGGCGGGTGGGAAGAGGTTGCGCGGAGCCCGGTCCACGCGGAGCGGATTGCACCCCGGGATTTTGCAGGAGCCGCGCGCTTTTTGGCGGCGGCTGAGCATGCAAAAACGCGTGACAGCGCTAATGCACCAGCGCCACCGCCGCCGAAAAAGTCAGGAAGGCAGCCGCCGTCGTGAGCAGGATGATCCGGGCGATGCGGCCGGTGTCGGCGCCGAACCGCTCGGCCAGCAGCGACACGTTGCTGGCGCTGGGAAGCGCCGCGACGAGCACCATCACGCTGAGGGCGAACCGGTCCAGCGGCAGTCCCAGGGAGATGGCGGCGGAGCCCACCATCAGCACCAGCAGCGGATGGACGACGAGCTTGATGGCTGCAACCGGCACGTAGTCGCGCATCGGCATGGGCTTGTGCTCGTGCTGGGCGGCCATGAACTGCGAGCGGGCCAGCACGGCGCCGATCGTGAACAGCGCCACCGGCGACGCCGAATCGGCCAGCAGGCCCAGCGTCTGCATCACCGGCTTGACCGGCTGCATCTGCAGCGCGGACGCGATGCCGCCAAGCACGATGGCCCAGGGCATCGGGTTGAGGGCGACGCCCCTGAGCGCATTCCTTGCCGCCTTCGCCGCGCCGTGTTCGTCGGCGCCGTCCAGCCGCGACAGCGCGATGCACAGCGAGGTCGTGACCACCAGGTCGACCAGGATCGTGAGGATCGCCGGGCCGGCGGCGGCCGCGCCAAGCAGCGCCACCAGCAGCGGCACGCCCATGAAGCCGGTGTTCGGAAAGGCGGCGACCAGGGCGCCGAAGGCCGCGTCGTTCCAGCCGATGCGGCGGTTCATGCTGACGGCGACGACGAAGCCGACCAGCACCAGCGCGCAGAGCAGGTAGACCGCGATCGCCGCGCCATCGAGCAATTGCGCGATCGGCGTCGACGAGCCGAAGCGGTACAGCATGCAGGGCAGGGCGAAATACAGCACGAAGCTGTTCAGCCCGCCGATGGCTTCGAACGGCAGCATCCGGCGCCGCGCAGCGGCGTAGCCGCACAGGACGAGGGCGAAGAAAGGGAACGTGATCAGCAGCACGTCGAGCACACGGCAATTGTCTCAGCCCCGCTCGCAAGAATTTTCGAACGCCAGGGGCGCGGAGAACTCGCAGAGGCCGCGGAAAGATGAAAAGGACGGCCTTTGCGCCGGGCGATGGCCGGCCGGCCGGTATGATTCGCCGCTCCCCTCTGCAGTAACCCCCCATGTCCGCCGGCCTCAACCTCGCGCAGCAGGAAGCTGTCAATTACCTGCACGGCCCCTGCCTGGTGCTGGCCGGCGCCGGATCGGGCAAGACGCGCGTGATCACGCACAAGATCGGCCGGCTGATCCAGGCCGGCCTGGAGCCGCAGCGGATCGCCGCCATCACCTTCACCAACAAGGCCGCCGCGGAAATGCGCGAGCGGGCCAAGGGATTGATCGGGCGCGACGCCAAAAAAGTGCTGGTCTGCACCTTCCACGCGCTGGGCGTGCGGATGATGCGCCAGGACGGTGCGGTGCTGGGCCTCAAGCCCCAGTTCTCGATCCTGGACAGCGACGACGTCACCAGCATCCTGAAGGACGCCGGCGGCAGCACGGACGCAGCGACGGCGCGCCAGTGGCAATGGACCATCAGCCTGTGGAAGAACATGGGCCTGAACGCCGCGCAGGCCGAGGCCCAGGCCAAGGACGACAACGAGCGCGTCACGGCCCGCATCATGGCCCGATACGAAGAACGGCTCTCCGCCTACCAGAGCGTCGACTTCGACGACCTGATCGGCATGCCGCTCAAGCTGCTGCAGGAACACCCCGAGGTGCGCGAGAAATGGCAGGCGCAGATGGGCCACGTCCTCGTCGACGAGTACCAGGACACCAACGCAACCCAGTACGAGGTGCTCAAGCTTCTGGTCGGCGAGCGGGCGCGCTTCACGGCGGTGGGCGACGACGACCAGTCGATCTACGGCTGGCGCGGCGCCACGCTCGACAACCTCAAGAAGCTGCCGCTCGACTTCCCGCAGCTGAAGGTGGTCAAGCTGGAGCAGAACTACCGCTCGACCAGCGCCATCCTGCGCGCCGCCAACAACGTGATCGGCCCCAATCCCAAGCTGTTCCCCAAGACGCTGTTCTCCGAGCTCGGCGAAGGCGAGCCGGTGCGCGTCGTCGACGCCGACAACGAGGAGCACGAGGCGGAGCGGACGGTGGCGCGCATCCAGTCGCTGCGCTCGAACTCGCAGCACAAGGAGTTGAAGGACTTCGCGGTCCTCTACCGCGCCAACCACCAGGCGCGCATCTTCGAGAAGGCGCTGCGCAAGGCGCAGATCCCGTACAAGGTCTCGGGTGGCCAGAGCTTCTTCGACCGCGCCGAGATCAAGGACCTGTGCGCCTGGCTGCGGTTGTGGGTGAACAACGACGACGACCCGGCCTTCCTGCGCGCCATCACCACGCCCAAGCGCGGCATCGGCCACACCACCCTGGGGAACCTGGGCGTGTTCGGCAGCAAGTACAAACTGAGCCTGTTCGCCTCGCTGTTCTCGCCTTCGCTGGGTGCGATGCTGCCGGCCAAGGCGGTCGGCAGCCTGCACGAATTCGGCCGCTACGTGAACGACCTCGAGTTCCGCGCCCGGCAGACCAGCGGCGCGCAAGCCGCGTCGGCCTTCCTGCTCGAGTGGCTCAAGGAAATCGACTACGAGAAGCACCTGTACGACGGCGAGGACAGCGAGAAGCTCGCCGCATCCCGCTGGACCAACGTGCTGGATTTCTGCGACTGGATGGCCAAGCGCTGCGGCGGCGAGATCGACGACACGGCGGGCGTCAGCATCGAGAGCGAGAAGAAGACGCTGCTCGAGGTTGCGCAGACCATCGCCCTGCTCTCGACGATCAGCGAGCGCGAGCAGGACCAGAACGTCGTCACGCTGTCGACGCTGCACGCCGCCAAGGGCCTGGAGTGGCCGCACGTGATGCTGGTCGGCGTGACCGAGGGCCTGCTGCCTTTCAAGCTCGGAGACGACGACAACCCCACTGGCCGGGCCGACGGCCCGATGTCGGAGGGCATCCTGCAGCGGCTGCAGGAAGAGCGGCGGCTGATGTACGTCGGCATCACGCGGGCGCAGCGCACGCTGGCCGTGAGCTGGACCAAGCGGCGCAAGAAAGGCCGCGAGATGATCGCCGCGCAACCGAGCCGCTTCATCGCGGAGATGGCGCTGGACAAGGCCACCACCAGGGAAGACCCGCGCGAGAAGCTCAAGGCGCTGCGCGCCGAGTTCGCAAAAAAGGCGCTCGATTCCGCGGCGGCCGCCGCGGCGGCGCAGGCGGCGCAATGAGGTGCGTCGCGCCGGCTGTCCTGGCGGCGTGCTGCATCGCGCTGCCGGCGGCGGCCGAGTCTCCCCTTGCGGCGACGCCGTCCTGCCCGGCATCGGCGCAGATCACGCACGTCCACCTGCTGGGCCTGTGGCGCGCCAGCTTCGACGGGCTTGGCCAAGGCGCGACGCTGTTGCTGGAATCGCACCCCGAGCTGGCGGAGAGCGTGCGTGGCGCGATCGACCGGGATGGCGACAAGGCGCTGGTCGCGGGCGACGTGGGCGACGGCGAGTTCACGCTCGAGGAATCGGTCGACGGTGTGGGCATCAGCGCCACCTGGACCGGCACCGTGATCGACGGCTCCTGCGGCCGGGAGATCCGCGGTGACTGGCAGGCAGCCAGGGACGCGACCGCGCGGCCGTTCGTCCTGCGAAAGCTGCCCTGAGCGGCAGGTAGGATCCGCGACATGCGCACGCTTCCAACGCTCCTGCCCGATCGGTCCTCTCTCCTGGACACCCTCCTGCTCGCTGCTGCGCTTTGCGCGGTCACGCCTGCATGGGCACAGGGTTTCGCGCCAGCCGCGGGCGACCCGGGCTGGCAGTCCTGCAAATCCATTTCCGATGCAGCAGGGCGGCTCGCCTGCTTCGACGCCTGGGCCCAGGGCCAGGCCGCGCCGCGCGCCGCTCCCGCTCCCGCTTCCGCTTCCGCTTCCGCTTCCGCTGCCGAGGCTGCACGGACGAGCCCGCCGGCAACCGGGGTCCCGCTTCGCGCAACTGCATTGACGCAGGGTTGTCACGACCGTGGGTATTCGGAGCTGTCGCGGTTCTGGGAACTGGAACAGGCGACCGATTGCGGCAGCTTCGACATCCGCGGTTACCGGCCGATCAGCCTGTCGGTGGTCGCGGCGAACAACATCAACAACGAACCGACCTCGGGCAACCCCGCCAACAGCGCCCTCACCGCGCAGACCTACCGTTCGACCGAAACCCGGCTGCAGCTGTCCGTGCGCACCAAGCTGGCGAAGAACCTGCTGACGCGGGCCGACCAGGCCGCGAGCGATTCGCTCTGGTTCGGCTACACCCAGCAGTCGTACTGGCAGCTGTTCAACCGCGGCATCTCGCGCCCGTTCCGCAGCACCGACCACGAACCCGAGATGGTGTACGTTTACCCCACGGACGCCGGCCTGCCGGGCGGATGGCGGCTGCGCTACAGCGGCGTCGGGCTGGTCCACCAGTCGAACGGCCAGGCGCTGCCGCTGTCGCGCAGCTGGAACCGCGCCTACCTGATGGCCGGCATGGAGCACGGCAACGACTTCCGGCTGCAGGCCCGCCTGTGGAAACGCGTGGACGGCGGCAGCGACGACAACCCGGGGATCAGCGACTACATCGGGCGAGGTGAACTGGTGGCCAGCTGGAGCCCCAGCCGGCAAAGCGTCCTGAGTGCCACGGTGCGGCATCCGCTCACCAGCTCGGGCCGCGGCTCGCTGCGGCTGGAGTGGCTGCGCGCCATCGGCACCGACGCACAGGGTGCGCCCGCCGGGCTGCGGCTTCACACGCAGCTGTTCACCGGCTATGGCGACAGCTTGCTGGACTACAACTACCGCCGCACCGTCTTGAGCGTCGGCCTCAGCCTGGTCGAGTGGTAGCGCGTCAGAGCGCCAGTTCGTAGTCCACCGTGATCGGCGCGTGGTCCGAAAACTTTTCCGTCTTGTAGATCGATTCGCTGCGCGCTGTCGACGCGACTGACGGCGTCGCGAGGTGGTAGTCCAGCCGCCACCCCACGTTGTTCAGGTAAGCCTGGCCGCGGTTGCTCCACCAGGTGTAGCAATCCTCGGTCGTCTCCGGCTTCAGGCGCCGGTAGACGTCGACCAGGCCCGTGTCGGACAGCAACCTGGTCATCCAGGCCCGCTCCTGCGGCAGGAAGCCGCTGTTCTTCTGGTTGCTGCGCCAGTTCTTCAGGTCCTGCTGCTGGTGCGCGATGTTGACGTCGCCGCACAGGACGAAGTCGCGCTGTTGCTTGAGCCCCACGAGGTGCGGGTCGAACTCGTCGAGGAAGCGGAACTTGGCCTGCTGGCGCAGCTCGCCCGACGATCCGCTGGGAAAGTAGCAGCTGATGACGGAGAACTTGCGCCGCGGCGTGTCGAAGCGCACTTCGACATAGCGTCCTTCGGCGTCGAATTCCTTCGAGCCGTAGCCGACGACCACCTCGCTGGGCTCGTGCTTCGAATACACGGCGACGCCGGAATAGCCCTTCTTCTCGGCGAAGTGGAAATGTCCCTTGAGGCCGGCGAGCTGCTCGAAGCGGCCCTCGACGTCGGCCGCCTGGGCTTTCACCTCCTGCACGCAAATACAATCCGGCGAGGCCTTGGCGAGCCACGCTTCGACGCCCTTGCTGGCAGCCGAGCGGATGCCGTTGAGATTGAGGCTGGTCAGTTTGAACACGAGGAAAGTCCCATGGTGGCTACAGGCAAGCAGGATCCGCTGGCGCAGGAATTCGTGGAGTTCGCCGTCGCGTCGGGGGTTCTGCGCTTCGGCGAGTTCAGGACCAAGGCCGGGCGGCTCTCGCCCTACTTCTTCAACGCCGGCCTGTTCGACGACGGCGCCAAGCTCGGCCGGCTGGCGCAATTCTATGCAAAGCGCATCCTGGCTTGCGGCGTCGAGTTCGACATGATCTTCGGGCCCGCGTACAAGGGCATTCCGCTGGCCGCCGCGGTGGCGATCGAGCTGGCCCGCCTGGGCCGCAACGTGCCGTACGCATACAACCGCAAGGAAGCGAAGGACCACGGCGAAGGCGGCTCGCTGGTCGGCGCACCGATGCAGGGCCGCGTGCTGGTCGTCGACGACGTGATGTCGGCGGGCACCGCGGTGCGCGAGTCGATCGCGATCATCGAAGCTGCCGGCGCCCGGCCGCATGCGGTGGCGATCGCGCTGGACCGGCAGGAGATGGCGACCGAGAACGGTGCGGATGCGCCACACTCCGCCGTGCAATATGTCCGCGACCGCCTCGGGCTGCAGGTCTGCTCGATTGCGCGGCTCTCCGATCTCCTCCACTATCTGGCGCAGCACAGCGGCGATGCCATCGGCGCTCACCATCAGCAGGTGCTGGCCTATCGCCAGCGCTATGGAGTGGAGTAGGAAACTGACCCGCCAGCAGAAATCGATCCTTCGCGCAGCCGCCCTGGCTGCTTGGCTCGCCGCCCTCTGCGGACAGGCGGGCGCCGACCGCATCTACACCTGCACCGACGCCCGGGGCCGCCGCCTGACGGCCGACCGTCCCATCATCGAATGCATCGACCGCGAGCAGACCGAGTTCAGCCCCGGCGGCCTTGCGCGCCGCAAGATCCTGCCTGCGCCGACGGCCTCCGAGCGCGCCGTCGAAGAGGAAAAAACGCGGCTGCGCGAAGAAGAAGCCAACCGGCTGGCGGAAGAAAAACGGCGCGACAAGGCGCTGATGATCCGCTACCCCAACCTGGCCATCCACGACAAGGAGCGAGAGGCCGTGCTTGCCCGCGTCGATGCGGTCACGGCCGCCGCGCACAGGCGCGTGGAGGCGCTTCTCGCGCAGCGCAAGTCCCTGGAAGGCGAGCTGGAGTTCTACCGGGCCGACCCGGCCAGGACGCCGCAGCGGCTCAAGCGCCAGGTCGACGAAACCGAAGCGCAGCTTGCGGCGCAAAAGCGCTTCGTCGCCGAGCAGGACATGGAGAAGGCGCGGGTCAACGCCCGCTTCGGCGACGAGTTGTCGCGCCTGAAGCTGCTCTGGGCGCAGCAGTCCTCTAGCCCGCCAGCTTCTTCTTCAGCAGCTCGTTGACCTGGGCCGGGTTGGCCTTGCCCTTGCTGGCCTTCATCGCCTGGCCGACCAGCGCGTTGAATGCCTTCTCCTTGCCGGCCCTGAACTGCGCGACGTTGTCGGCATTGGCCGCGATCACGTCGTCGATGATCTTCTCCAGGGCGCCGCTGTCGTTCATCTGCTTGAGCCCGCTGGCCTCGATGATCGCGTCGACGTCCCGGCCCTCGCCGCTCCACAGAGCGTCGAAGACCTGGCGGGCGGCGTTGTTGGAAATGGTGCCGTCCGCAATCCGGTTGATCAGCGAGCCCAGGGTCTGCGCCGTCACCGGCACGGTCTCGATGGTGCCCTCGCCCGCATTCAGCCGGCGCGACAGCTCGCCCATGATCCAGTTGCTGGCCAGCTTGGGCTGGCCGCTCGCCTTGGCCGCGGCCTCGAAGTAGGCGGCCATCGCCTTGCTCTGGGTCAGCGTGGTTGCGTCGTATTCCGGCAGGCCGTACTCGCCGACGAAGCGCGCCGCCATCACGCGCGGCAATTCCGCCATCTGCGAGCGCACACGCTCCACCCACTCGGGCGCCACCACCAGCGGCGGCAGGTCCGGGTCGGGGAAGTAGCGGTAGTCGGCGGCATCTTCCTTGGTGCGCATGGCACGCGTTTCGCCGGTGTCGGGGTCGAACAGCACCGTCGCCTGCTGGATCGCGCGGCCGTCCTCGATCTCCTCGATCTGCCAGCGGATCTCGTAGTCCATCGCCTGCTGCATGAACTTGAAGCTGTTGAGGTTCTTGATCTCGCGCCGCGTGCCCAGCGGCTGGCCGGGCTTGCGCACCGACACGTTGGCGTCGCAGCGGAACGACCCTTCCTGCATGTTGCCGTCGCAGATGCCGATCCAGGTGACGATCTTGTGCAGCTCCTTCGCATACGCCACGGCCTCGTCGGACGAGCGCATGTCCGGCTCGGTGACGATCTCCAGCAGTGGCGTGCCGGCGCGGTTCAGGTCGATGCCCGACATGCCGACGAAGTCCTCGTGCAGCGACTTGCCGGCGTCTTCCTCGAGGTGGGCGCGCACCAGGCGCACCGACTTCTTCTCCCGCGCCGCGTCGGCGCCTTTGCCGGTCTCGAGGAAGAACTCAACGCTGCCGCCCTGCACCACCGGGATCTCGTACTGGCTGATCTGGTAGCCCTTGGGCAGGTCGGGATAGAAATAGTTCTTGCGGGCGAACACGCTGCGCGGCGCGATCGCCGCATTGACGGCCAGGCCGAACTCGATCGCGCGTTCCACCGCGCCCTTGTTCATCACCGGCAGCGTGCCGGGCAACGCGAGGTCCACCGGGGCGGCCTGCGTGTTCGGCTCGGCGCCGAACGCCGTCGGCGCACGGCTGAAGATCTTCGACTGCGTCGACAGCTGGGTATGGGTTTCGAAGCCGATGACGACTTCGTAGCCCTGGATCAACTTGCTCATCTCAGAATCCCTCCGGCTTGCGCAGGTGGAAGTCCGTCGCCTGCTGGAAGCGGTGGGCTGCATTCAGCAGCTTTGCTTCGCCGAAATAATTGCCGATCAACTGCAGCCCCACCGGCATGTCGCCGGCGCCCGATCCGGCCGGCAGGCTCATGCCCGGAAGGCCGGCCAGCGACGCCGGCAGGGTGAAGATGTCGGCCAGGTAGTTGGCGACCGGATCGTCGGACTTCTCGCCGATCTTCCAGGCCACCGTGGGCGCGACCGGCCCGGCGATGACGTCGCACTGCGTGAAAGCCTGCCGGAAATCGTCGGCGATCATGCGGCGGATCTTCTGCGCCTGCAGGTAGTAGGCGTCGTAATAGCCGTGCGAGAGCACATAGGTGCCGATCATGATGCGGCGCTTGACCTCGTCGCCGAAGCCTTCCTCGCGCGTCTGCTTGTACATCTCCAGCAGGTCGCCGTACTGCCTGGCGCGGTGCCCGAACTTCACGCCGTCGAAGCGCGACAGGTTGGACGACGCCTCCGCCGGCGCGATGATGTAGTACACCGGGATCGACAGCTCGGTGCGCGGCAGCGAGATCTCGACCAGCCTGGCGCCCAGTTTCTGGTACTGCTGCAAAGCCGCGTCGATCACGGCGCGCACATCGTCGGCCAGGCCGGCCCCGAAGAACTCCCGGGGCACGCCGATGCGCAGGCCCTCGATGGAAGCATCCAGCGACCTGGAAAAATCTTCCGCGGGGACGTCGAGCGAGGTCGAATCGCGGTCCGGGTCCGGCCCGCAGATGGCGGACAGCAGCAGGGCGCAATCTTCGGCCGTGCGGGCCATGGGCCCGGCCTGGTCCAGGCTGGAGGCGAAGGCGATCATCCCGTAGCGGGAGGCGCGGCCATAGGTCGGCTTGATTCCCGTGATGCCCGTGAACGAGGCGGGCTGGCGGATCGACCCGCCGGTGTCGGTGCCGGTTGCCGCCGGCGCAAGCCTCGCGGCGACCGCGACGGCGCTGCCGCCCGACGAGCCGCCGGGAATGCGCGACGTGTCCCACGGATTCTTCACCGGCTTGAAGGCCGAATTCTCGTTGGACGAGCCCATCGCGTATTCGTCGCAATTGAGCTTGCCCAGCGTCACCATGCCGGCCTGCGACAGGCGCGAGACGACCGTCGCGTCGAACGGCGAGAGATAGCCTTCGAGCATGCGCGAGCCGGCCGTGGTCGGGAAATCGCGGGTGACGAAGATGTCCTTGTGGGCGATGGGCACGCCCGTGAGCGGTCCCGCGCTCCCGGCCTCCAGCTGCCGGTCGGCCGCTTCGGCCTGGCCCAGCGTGACCTCCTCGTTGGTCGCCAGATATGCGCCGAGCGCCTCGTGCCTGGCTCCCCGCGCCAGGAAATGCCGGGCGGCCTCCACTGCGGACACCTGCCTGGACCGCAGCTTTGCGGCCAGCTGCGCCACCGTCAGGTCGTGCAACTGGCTCATTCGATCACCTTCGGAACCAGGAACAGGCCGGCCTCCCTGGCGGGCGCGTTGCGCATGTTCGCCTCGCGGTCGATCACCTCGCTGGCGACGTCGTCGCGCAGGCGCAGGGCGACCTCCTGGAAGGCCGCGACGGGATGGGCCAGGGGTTCGACGCCGGACGTGTCCACGGCGCGCATCTGCTCCACGACGTCGAAGAAGTTGTTGATCTGCGTCAGCATGCGCTCGCTTTCGTCGGGGCGCAGTTGCAGACGGGCCAGGTTGGCGATGCGGCTGATGTCTTCGGAGTTCAGGGACATGGTGGATTCGGGCGTGCGAAACCGGACGTAAACGCAAATTTCGGCCCGCTACGGACCAGTGATTCACAGGGGATCGGGTATTATCCCGCCTTTAGTGCAAGGGCCGCGAACCGGCATGTACTTGCAGAAAAAACGGTCCCGATGGGGGCCAAAACCGGGTCTTCGGACCATCACTGTGACAGATAAAAAGGCAGCGGCTGGCGTGCCGGCCCGCCATGCCTGCGAGAGGACTTCCTGATGTTCGGAGCGTTTCGTCGGTACTTTTCGACCGACCTGGCCATTGACCTGGGCACCGCCAATACCCTGATCTTCGTTCGCGACAAGGGCATCGTGCTCGACGAGCCCTCGGTGGTCGCAATTCGCCACGAAGGCGGCCCGCAAGGCAAGAAAACGATCCAGGCCGTCGGCCGCGAAGCCAAGGCGATGCTCGGCAAGGTGCCCGGCAACATCGAGGCGATCCGCCCGATGAAGGACGGCGTGATCGCCGACTTCACCGTCACCGAGCAGATGCTCAAGCAGTTCATCAAGATGGTGCATCCGCGCTCGGTGCTCAAGCCCAGCCCCCGCATCATCATCTGCGTTCCCTGCGGCTCGACCCAGGTGGAGCGCCGCGCCATCCGCGAATCGGCGCTAGGCGCCGGCGCCTCCGAGGTGTACCTGATCGAGGAACCGATGGCCGCGGCGATCGGCGCCGGCCTGCCGGTTTCCGAAGCCTCGGGCTCGATGGTCGTCGACATCGGCGGCGGCACCACCGAAGTCGGCGTGATCTCGCTGGGCGGCATGGTCTACAAGGGCAGCGTACGCGTCGGCGGCGACAAGTTCGACGAGGCCATCATCAGCTACATCCGCCGCAACTACGGCATGCTGATCGGCGAGCCCACGGCCGAAGCGATCAAGAAGAACATCGGCTCCGCGTTCCCCGGCAGCGAAGTCAAGGAAATGGAAGTCAAGGGCCGCAACCTGTCCGAAGGCGTGCCGCGCTCGTTCACCATCTCCTCCAACGAAATCCTGGAAGCGCTGACCGATCCGCTCAACAACATCGTCTCGGCGGTGAAGAACGCGCTGGAGCAGACCCCGCCCGAACTGGGCGCCGACATCGCCGAGCGCGGCATGATGCTGACCGGCGGCGGCGCCCTGCTGCGCGACCTGGACCGGCTGCTGGCCGAGGAAACGGGCCTGCCCGTGCTGGTGGCGGAAGACCCGCTGACCTGCGTCGTGCGGGGCTGCGGCATCGCGCTCGAGCGCATGGACCGGCTCGGCTCCATCTTCACCAGCGAATAACCTTCTCGCGGAGCAGCGATGCCGCTCGGTACGCTGGACAGAACCCCACCGCCGTTTTTCCGGCAGGGCGCCTCGGCCCTGTCCAAGCTCATGGTCTGCAGCGCCCTGGCGCTGTTCCTGATGGTCGCCGACGCCCGCTTCAAGGTGACGCAGCCGCTGCGCGCCGCCATTGCGACGGTGCTCTACCCGGTGCAGATGGTTGCGATGGGCCCGGTCACGCTGATCAAGAACGCCGGCGCCTATTTCGAGTCCCTGCGATCGGCCCAGGCCAGCGAAGCGGCGGCGCGCCAGAAGCTGGCGCTGCAGTCGCAGCGGGCCAGCCAGGTCGAGCAGCTGTCCCAGGAAAACGCCAGGCTGCGCAACCTGCTGGCGCTGCGCGAGCGCATCACCACCCCGGCCGAAGCGGCCGAAGTGCTGTATGACGCGGCCGACCCCTACACCCGCAAGATCATCATCGACAAGGGCCTGGCGCAGGGCATCTCGGCCGGCTCGCCGGTGGTCGACGAATCCGGCGTGCTCGGCCAGGTCACCCGGGTCCATCCGCTGATCAGCGAAGTGACGCTGGTCACCGACCGCGACCATGCCATCCCGGTCCTCAATGCCCGCACCGGCGCCCGCAGCGTGGCCTTCGGCGACCCGATCACGCGCGGCGGTTCGCTGGAACTGCGCTTCATGGCCGGCAACGCCGACGTCCAGGCCGGCGACATCCTCACCACCAGCGGCGTCGACGGCGTCTATCCGCCGGGCCTGCCGGTGGCCAGGGTCGTGAGCGTCGAGCGCCGCGCCGATTCGGCTTTCGCCCGCATTTCCTGCGCGCCGCAGGCCCTGGTCGACGGCGCCCGCCACGTGATGGTGCTCAAGCCGGTCGCCGTCCAGATCCCGGCCCGGCCGGCGCCGGACGAGGTGCTGCCGGCCAAGAGGGGACTGCGAAAATGATCATGCGCCAGGGCCAGCAGCTGCTGCTGCCGGCCAATCCGCTTTTCATCTGGGGCAGCCTGCTGCTGGCGTTGATCGCCAACATGCTGCCGCTCGGACGCACGCCCTGGCTGCCAGATATCGTGGCCGTCGTGCTGGTGTTCTGGAGCGTGCACCAGCCGCAGCGGGTGGGCATCGGCGTCGCCTTCTTCTTCGGCCTGTGCATGGATGTGCACCAGGCCGCCCTGCTGGGCCAGCACGCGCTGGCCTATACGGCGCTGAGCTTCTTCGCGATCACGATCCACCGCCGCCTGCTGTGGTTCTCGGTGCCGTCGCAGGCGGTGCAGGTGCTGCCGCTTTTCGCCGCCGCCCACGCCATCGAGCTGGCCCTGCGGATGGCCGCGGGCGGGGCGTTCCCGGGGCTGAACCTCCTGCTCGCGCCGGTCACGGAAGCCGTCCTGTGGCCGGTCATCAGTGTCATTTTGTTGGCGCCCCAGCGCAGGGCGCCCGACCCTGACGAAAATAGGCCGCTATGACCGAAATGCGCAATGTCGAAGCCGACCTGTCGCGGTTTCGGCTGCGGGTCCTGGTCATCAGCATCGCCGTGCTGGTGGCCTTCACGTTGCTCGCTTCGCGGCTCGTGTACCTGCAGGTCGTGCGGCACCAGGACCTGAGCGAGCAGGCCGAGAACAACCGCACGGCGATCGTGCCGGTGGTTCCCAACCGCGGCCTGATCCTGGACCGCAACGGCATCGTCCTGGCCAGCAATTACTCGGCGTACACGCTGGAGATCACGCCCTCGCGCATCGACCAGACGCTGGACAAGACCATCGAGGCGCTGGGCCAGGTGATCGAGATCCAGGCGCGCGACAAGCGCCGCTTCAAGAAGCTGCTGGACGAGTCCAAGAGCTTCGAGTCGCTGCCCATCCGCACCCGGCTGACCGACGAGGAAGTGGCGCGCTTCGCCGCCCAGCGCTACCGCTTTCCCGGCGTCGACATCAAGGCGCGCCTGTTTCGCAACTATCCCTGGGGCGAGCTGGCCAGCCACGTGATCGGCTACATCGGCCGGATCAACCAGAGCGAGAAGGAGCGCATCGACGAGAGCGAGGACGAGTCCAACTACCGCGGCACCGAATACATTGGCAAGCTCGGCGTCGAGCAGAGCTACGAGCAGCAGCTGCACGGCATCACCGGCGTCGAGCAGGTGGAAACCTCGGCCGGCGGACGCGCCGTGCGCAAGCTCGCCAGCAATCCGGCCACGCCCGGCAACACGGTGGTGATGTCGATCGACATCAAGCTGCAGAGACTGATCGAGGATCTGTACGGCGACCGGCGCGGCGCGATGGTCGCGCTCGATCCCAAGACCGGCGAGGTGCTGGCCTTCGTCAGCAAGCCCACCTTCGACCCCAACCTGTTCGTCGAGGGCATCGACAGCGAGAACTGGCAGGCGCTCAACGAATCGCTGGACAAGCCGCTGCTCAATCGCGCGCTGCGCGGCACCTATCCGCCGGGCTCCACCTACAAGCCCTTCATGGCGCTGGCGGCGCTGGAGACCGGCAAGCGCACGCCCCAGCAGGCGATCTCCGACCCCGGCTACTTCATGTTCGGCGGCCACAGGTTCCGCGACGACAAGGAAGGCGGCCACGGTTCGGTCGACATGTACAAGTCGATCGTCCAGTCCTGCGACACGTACTACTACCTGCTCGCCAACGACATGGGCGTCGACCTGATGCACGAGCAGATGTCGCACTTCGGCTTCGGCGAGCTGACGGGCATCGACATCCTGGGCGAGGCGCGCGGCCTGCTGCCGTCGACCCGCTGGAAGCGCGCCGCCTACCGCAAGCCCGAGCAGCAGAAGTGGTATCCCGGCGAGACGATCTCGCTGGGCATCGGCCAGGGCTACAACAACTTCACCATCCTGCAGCTCGCGCTGGCGACCAGCATCGTCGCCAACAACGGCGTGAAGATGAAGCCGCACCTGGTGCGCGAGGTCGTCGACATCGTCACCAAGTCGCCCAAGACGACCGAGCACCTGAGCACGGGGCAGCTGACGGCCAGGCCCGAGAACATCGCGGTGATCCGCAACGCGCTGGTCGGCGTGAACATCGAGGGCACGTCGGCCTCGTCGTTCCGCAGCGCGCCGTACACCAGCGGCGGCAAGACCGGCACGGCGCAGGTGATCCAGATCAAGCAGGGCGAGAAGTACAACGCCTCCCAGCTCGACGAGCGCCATCGCGACCACGCGCTGTTCACCGCCTACGCCCCGGCCGACGACCCGAAGATCGCGATCGCGATGATCGTGGAGAACGCCGGCTTCGGCGCGCAGAACGCGGCGCCGATCGCCCGCCGCGCCTTCGACTACTGGCTGATGGGCCTGTACCCCAGCGAGGAAGACATCGCCGCGGTGCGCAAGGGCCAGGCGACGACGCCGATCGGCAAGCAGCGCAGCGCCGCCGAAGCGGCGTGGCCACCCGGCGGCAGCGCCGCGGCAGTGACGGCGGCCGCGATGGCGGCAGCGGCACCTGCGCTGATCCCGCCGGCCGCGGCGCCACCCGCGTCGCTGGAGGCGGTGGTCTCCGCGTCGCTGCCGGCCTCCGCGGCGGCATTGCCGCCGGCTCCCGGCGCATCGGCCGCGGTCGGCGTCGTCGCTGCCGCGCCGGCTGCTTCTGCCGCAATGCCGGCCGTCATGGCGCGGCCGGCTTCGGC
>JAQGNJ010000236.1 GCA_028291885.1 Ramlibacter sp.
TTCCTGTTCTTCGCCTTCTTCGCGGCCTTCGCCGTCAAGGTGCCGATGTGGCCGGTCCACACCTGGCTGCCCGACGTGCACGTGGAAGCGCCGACCGGCGGCTCGGCCGTGCTCGCGGCCATCATGCTGAAGCTCGGGGCCTACGGCTTCCTGCGCTTCTCGATGCCGATCGCGCCCGACGCCTCGCGTGAATGGGCCTGGCTGATGATCGCGCTGTCGCTGATCGCCGTCATCTACGTCGGCCTGGTCGCGATGGTGCAGCAGGACATGAAAAAGCTGGTCGCCTATTCGTCGGTGGCGCACATGGGCTTCGTCACGCTCGGCTTCTTCATCTTCAACGACCTCGGCGTGGCCGGCGGCATCGTGCAGATGATCGCCCACGGCTTCGTCTCGGCCGCCATGTTCCTTTGCATCGGCGTGCTCTACGACCGCGTCCATTCGCGGGAGATCGCGAGCTACGGCGGGGTGGTCAACACCATGCCGAACTTCGCGGCCTTCGCGCTGCTGTTCGCGATGGCCAACTGCGGCCTGCCGGCGACCGCCGGTTTCGTCGGCGAATGGATGGTGATCCTGGGCGCGGTCAAGGCCAACTTCTGGCTCGGCTTCGGCGCCGCGACAGCGCTGATCTTCGGCGCCGCCTACACGCTGTGGATGTACAAGCGCGTCTACCTGGGCCCGGTCGCCAACGAGGACGTGCGCGAGCTCAAGGACATCAACGGCCGCGAATTCCTGATGCTGGGCCTGCTCGCCGCGGCCGTGCTCTACATGGGCATCTTCCCCAAGCCGTTCACCGACATCATGAATGCGTCGGTGGCGGAGTTCCTCAGGCACGTGGCGATGTCCAAACTGAATTGAGTCAAAGAACATGCTGGACAAAACAAGCCTGATCGTCACCTCGCCGGAAATCCTGCTGCTGGTGATGGCCTGCGTGATCGCGCTGGTGGACCTGGGCGTCAAGTCGCGCCTGCGCACCGCCACCTACTGGCTGACCATGGCCACGCTGGCCGTCGTCGCATGGTTCTGCGCCGACTTCGCCATGCAGGACCAGACCATCTACGCCTTCGGCGGCATGGTCGTCAGCGACCCCATGGGCAACTGGCTCAAGTGCTTCGCCACGCTGGCCATGATGGTCTGCCTGGTCTACGGCCGTCCCTACGCGGCGGACCGCGAGATGCTGCAGGGCGGCGAGATGTTCACGCTGTCCATGTTCACCCTGCTGGGCATCTTCGTGATGATCTCGGGCAGCAACTTCCTGGTGATCTATCTCGGCCTGGAGCTGATGACGCTGTGCAGCTATGCGCTGGTGGCGCTGCGGCGCGACCACGCCACCTCCACCGAGGCGGCGATGAAATATTTCGTGCTCGGCGCCATGGCCAGCGGCTTCCTGCTGTACGGCCTGTCGATGCTGTACGGCGCGACCGGCTCGCTGGACATCGGCACCGTGTTCAAGATCGTCAATTCCGGCCAGGTCAAGCACCAGGTGCTGGTGTTCGGCCTCGTGTTCATCGTCGCCGGCCTGGCCTTCAAGCTGGGCGCGGCGCCGTTCCACATGTGGATCCCCGACGTCTACCAGGGCGCGCCGACCTCGGTGACGGTGATGATCGGCAGCGCGCCGGAGCTGGCCGCTTTCGCGATCTGCATCCGCCTGCTGGTGGAAGGCCTGCTGCCGCTGGCGATCGACTGGCAGCAGATGCTGGCCCTGCTGGCCATCGCCTCGTTGCTGATCGGCAACCTCGCGGCGATCGCGCAGACCAACCTCAAGCGCATGCTGGCGTATTCGACCATCGCGCAGATGGGCTTCGTCATCCTCGGCCTGCTGTCGGGCGTGGTCAACGGCAACACGCTGTCGGCCGCCAATGCCTACAGTTCGGCGATGTTCTACATCGTCACCTACGTGATGACGACGCTGGCCAGCTTCGGCATCATCCTGCTGCTGGCGCGAGAAGGGTTCGAGAGCGAGGAGATCACCGACCTGGCCGGCCTGAACCAGCGCAGCCCGCTGTTCGCCGGCGTGATGGCCATCTGCATGTTCTCGCTGGCGGGCGTGCCGCCGCTGGTCGGCTTCTACGCCAAGCTGGCCGTGCTGCAGGCGCTCGTTGCGTCGGGCCAGGGCCTCTACATCGGACTGGCCGTGTTCGCCGTGATGATGTCGCTGGTCGGCGCCTTCTACTACCTGCGGGTGGTCAAGGTGATGTACTTCGACGCGCCGATCACGGCCACCACGGTCTCGGCGCCGATCGACGTGCGCACCGTGCTGACCATCAATGGCGCGCTGGTGCTGATCCTGGGCATCGTGCCCGGCGGCCTGATGACGCTTTGCGCGCAGGCCATCGTCAAGACCCTGGCGACCTGAGATCGCATCGAGGCTGGCGGTCTTCGTGTCCAACTCCGTCTCCGTCTGGCTGGTGATCGTGCTGGCTTTCCTGGCCGCCAACCTGCCGTTCCTCAACCAGCGCCTGCTCGGCGTCGTGCCGCTGCGCGCGGCCGGCAAGCCGCTGGCGATGCGGCTTGCGGAGCTGGTCCTGATGTACTTCCTTGCGGGCGGGCTGGGCGTGCTGCTGGAGCACCGCGCGGGCCAGATCGCGCCGCAGGGCTGGGAGTTCTACGCGATCACCGGGGCGCTGTTCATCACGTTCGCGTTCCCCGGCTTCATCTGGCGCTATCTCTGGAAGCACAAGCATCATGAGTGACAAGGACGACCACCTCGTCGAGCGCAAGCTGCACGGCGAAGAGATCTTCAAGGGCAAGCTGCTGCACGCCTTCCGCGACACGGCGCTGCTGCCGGACGGCTCCACCGCGACGCGCGAATACATCGTCCATCCCGGCGCCGTGGTCGTCATTCCCCTGCTGGACGACGGCCGCGTGCTGCTGGAGCGGCAGTTCCGCTATCCGATGGGCCGCGTGATGATCGAATTCCCCGCCGGCAAGCTCGACGTGCAGGGCGAGGACAGGCTGGCCTGCGCCAGGCGCGAGCTGCTCGAGGAGACCGGCTACACGGCGCGCGAATGGGCGCACGCCGGCGAGCTGCATCCGGTGATCTCGTACTCCACCGAGTTCATCGACATCTGGTTCGCGCGCGGCCTGAGCGACGGCGGCAAGCGCAGCCTGGACCACGGCGAGTTTCTCGACGTCTTCACGGCGACACCGCAGGAGCTGCTCGATCTGTGCCGCGACGGCAAGGTGACCGACGCCAAGACCCTCAGCTGCGCGCTGTGGCTGCAGAACGTCCTCTCTGGAGCCTGGAAACTCGATTGGCGCTCATAATCCAGGCCAATGAAAGTCCTGAACCTTCAATGCTCGCAACTGCACGGTTTTGAAGGCTGGTTCGGATCGGAAGGCGAGTTCCAGGACCAGCTCTCGCGCGGCCTGATCGAATGCCCGCTGTGCGGCGAGACGGCCGTCACCAAGATGCTCAGCGCCCCGCGCCTGAACCTCGGCTCCGGCAAGCAGCCGCTCTCGCCGCGGGAGCTGGTCTCCACTCCCGACAAGACGATGCAGGCCGAATGGATGAAGATGGTGCGCCACGTGGTGGCGAACACCGAAGATGTCGGCGCGCGCTTTCCCGAGGAAGCGCGCCGCATGCACTACGGCGAGACCGAAGAGCGCGGCATCCGCGGCCAGGCCTCGCCCGACGAGACGCAGGCCCTGCTCGAGGAAGGCATCGGCGTGCTGCCGCTGCCCATCCCCAAGGCGTTCAAGGAACCATTGCAGTAAGCCCGCGGGCCGCAGATATCCACACGATCTGTGGACAACACTGTGGGCTGGACGTGGGTTAACCGCGCAAGCCCAGTGCTGGCGTGGCTTGCGACAGAGAGCCTGCGAGATAGGCAGGTCGCCGAAAACCAACCCTTTGAACGCCGACAGCGAAGATCAAGCGGCGCAAGACAGCAGCTTCCTGACCGCGGCGCGCGCCTGCGCACCCAGCTGCGCGATGTCCAGGCCGGGAAGCTTTCCTTCCTTCACGATTTCGCGGCCGCCGACCAGGAGCGTCGCGAGATGGGCGGCGCCGCCGCTTGCCACGGGCCCGACGGCCGGGTCGAGCAGGCCGAAGTAGCGCGGATCGCGGTCGAGGCGGTAGACGGCGATGTCGGCGGCCTGGCCGACCGCGAGCGTGCCGATCGCCGGCAGCCCGAGCAGGGACGCGCCGCCGGCCGTGCCCCAGCGCACGACGTCCTCGACTGTCGCGGCGCCCGCCGCGCCGTCCTCGCCCTTGCCGCCGCGGTGATGCGCAAGCGCGGCCTCGCCGGCCTTGGCGCGCTGCATCAGCCACGCCGCATGCGTTTCCGACAACATGTCGGCCGCTTCGTTCGACGCGGCGCCGTCGACGCCGATCGACACCTTCGCACCGGCGGCCTCGAGCGCGCGCACGGGTGCGATGCCGCTGCCCAGGCGTCCGTTGCTCTGCGGACAGTGCGCGATGCCGGTGCCGGTGGCGCCGAGCAGGGCGATCTCGTCGGCATCGGGCTTGACGAGGTGCGCGAACCAGACGTCCTCGCCCAGCCAGTCCACGCCCTGGCAGAAATGGACCGGCTTCATCGCGTGCTGCGAGTGCACCGTGTCGTGGGTAATGCACCGTCTCCGACAGGTGCGAATGCAGGCGCAGCCCGAGGCGGCGCGCGACGGCGGCCGTCTCGCGCAGTTCCTGCGGATGCATGGAATGCGGCGGTGTCGTCGGCGCGACGACGACGCGGCGCATGGCGTCGGGCGCGGCGTCGTTGTAGCGAGCCGCGAGCCGCTCGATGTCGGCGAGGTAGGTGTCCAGCGGCTCCGGCTTCAACGCGGCAAGTGTGTCGCGTCGCCGCCCAGGCGCGACAGCGTTCCGCCGCCGCGGCAAAGCACGAAGCGCAGGCCCAGCTTGTCGGCCTCGTCGAACAGGATCGCCGAGCCGTCGTACGGCATCCCGGGGAAGTAGTGGTAGTTGTGGTCGGCCACCGTGGCGCAGCCGGAGAGCGCGAGCTCCACCAGGCCGATGCGCGCGGCGAGGCGGAACATCTCTTCGTCCATGAACGGACGCATGCGCAGCGGCGTCGCCTCCAGCCAGGGCGTCAGCGTCTTGTCGATGCCCAGCGGATCGCCCTTGAGCAGGGACTGGAACGGGTGGTGGTGCGTGCCGTGGCGTTGCGGATCAACAGGCTGCTCATGCGACGCTCCCAGGTTCGATGCAAAGGGCGTGCCAGTCGGCCGCGTCGCGGCTGCCGGGCGCTTGCCGCGGCTGGCGGCCCGTGCAGGTTCCCGCCTACGCCGGGCCCGGCGCTGCGCGGCTAGCTTGGCAGCAGATGGAGGCGACAGCCATGACGACATCCCTGCTCCGCTCGTTCGAGACTTTCGAAGCCGCATCGGCCGCGCGCGACGCGCTCGTCGCGGCCGGCTTCGAGCCCGCTGCCGTGCAGCTGCGGGTCCTCGATGACGAGGCCGGCCCGGCCGAGGGCAACTTCCTGATCGGCAACGGCCGCACAACGCATGGGCGGCCTCCGGGCGGCGTGCTTGCCGGGCCGGAGGTGCCGTACGAGGAGAACTTCTCGCATGTCGTGTTCCGCGGCAATCAGCTGCTCGCGATCGAAGTCGCCGACGATTCCCAGCGCCGGCGCGCGCTCGCGCTGCTGCAGCCTTTCGGCGGCGTCGACCCCGACCCCGCGGGCCTGTCCTGAACGATCGCGCTATCGCTGCCTTGCGAACAGCTGTGCGTCGAGCGCGAGATCGCGCAGCGGCTGGATCCGCACCTCCGTCTCGTGTGCGAGCGCGTCGTACTCGCGCGCTTCCTTCGTGCGGCCGGCCTTGTCGGACAGCTCTTGCAGCTGGCGCAGGAGCAGCAGGCGCTCCTCGATGGCACGGATGGTGTCCCACAGGCCCTTGTCGATCGACTCGCCCACCTCGGCCAGCAGCGTGAGCAGGGAGAACGCGTGGCCGGTGTGGCAGCGGAAACGCAGGATGGCGCCTTCGCGGATCTGCACCAGGACGCGGTGGCAGTCCGGACAGGTGTACCTGGAGACCTCACCCATTTTCAACACCCCGAGTTCGAGTGCATTGCCCTCGTTCGCGACCTCGTTCTCGCTCGCCTGGACCGGCGAGGCGGATGCCATCGAGGAGGGTTCCGGCTCGGCTGCGATCCTGGCAACCGCCCGCGCCAGCTCGGCCACCGGCGCGACGACGTCGACGTCGACATGGTCGATCGCGCTTTGCGGCATCGACGGATACAGGGCCTCGGCCGGATCCTGCACCAGTGCCGCTCCGCCCGCATCCTTGATCGCCCAGAGTCCGGCCGTGCCGTCGTCGAGCATGCCGCTGAGAACGATCCCGACCGCCCGCGGGCCGTGCGATACCGCCACCGAGCGCAGCAGCACGTCCACCGAGGGCCGGGCACGGCATTCCTTGGGGCCGCGGGTCAGGCGGATCACGTCGCCTTCCGTCATCAGGTGCAGGTCGGCCCGCGCCACGTAGACATACCCCGTCTTCAGGCGCTCCTTGTCGCTGGCGGCGCAAACCTCCAGCGATGTGCAGCCCGCAAGCACCTGGTGCAACTGGCTGGGCGAATGCGCCGGAATGTGCATGACGACCAGGAAGGCGGCGTCGACGTCGCGGGGCACCTGCGCGAAGAAGTCCCGCAAGGCCTCGATCCCGCCGGCCGACGCGCCGACCGCCACCACCCAGCGCGGACTTTTCATGGAATGCCTTTGTGAAGGACCCAGCTTAAGCCGCGGGGATGAGCAGATGGGCTCCGGTCAATGTAAAGACCTGTGCGCGCCCCGCGTTCTTCACTCCATGAACTGCAACGCGGCCAGTCGCGCGTACACACCGCCCGCGCTCACGAGGGTCTCGTGGGTGCCGTGTTCGACGATGCGGCCGTGGTCCATGACGATGATGCGGTCGGCGCGCTGCACGGTTGCGAGGCGGTGGGCGATGACGATGGTGGTGCGGCCACGCATGGCGGATTCGAGCGCGGCCTGGACCATGCGCTCGCTCTCGGCGTCGAGCGCGCTGGTGGCTTCGTCGAGCAGCAGGAGCGGCGGGTTTTTCAGCATCGCGCGGGCGATCGCGATCCGCTGGCGCTGGCCGCCGGAGAGGCGCACGCCGCGCTCGCCGAGAAAGCTGGCGTAGCCCTCGGGCAAGGCGGTGATGAACTCGTGGGCGAATGCGGCGCGGGCGGCGGCGATCACTTCCCCGTCGCTGGCCTGCGGCCGGCCGTAGCGGATGTTCTCCATGGCGCTGCTGGAAAAGATCACGGCGTCCTGCGGCACGATGCCGATGCGCTGGCGCAGGTCGTGCAGCGACAGCTCGCGGGTGGACACGCCGTCCAGCGTGATCCGGCCCTGCGCCGGATCGTAGTAGCGCAGCAGCAGCTGGAAGACGGTGCTCTTGCCGGCGCCGCTGGGGCCGACCAGTGCGACCGTTTCTCCGGGCGCGACCGAAAGCTTGAAGTCGCGCAGCGCCGGCGTCAGCGGCCGCGACGGATAGTGGAAGGTGATGGCGTCGAACTCCACGCGACTGCCGCCGTTCACCCTGGGCAGCGTGGCCGGATCCGGCGGCGAGACGACGGGCGAGCGGGCATCGAGCAGTTCCATCAGGCGCTCGGTCGCGCCGGCGGCGCGCAGCAGGTCGCCGTAGACCTCGCCGAGCACACCGACGGCGCCGGCCAGCAGGATGACGTAGACGACGGTCTGGCCTAGATGTCCGGCGGTGATGGTGCCGGCGAGCACGGCCTGCGTGCCCTGGTACAGGCCCCAGAGCAGGGCCGCGCTGGTGGCGATGATGATGAAGGCGATCAGGAAGGCGCGCGCCCGGGTGCGGCGCAGCGCAGTGCCGAAGGCGCTCGCGGTCGAAGCGTCGAAGCGCGCCGCCTCGCGTCGCTCCGCCGTGTAGCTCTGCACCACGCCGATCGCGTTCAGCACCTCGGCGGCGATCGCGCTGGAGTCGGCGACGCGGTCCTGGCTGGCGCGCGACAGCTTGCGCACGCGCCGGCCCCACCAGGCGCTGGGCAGGACGACGATCACGAGGATGCCTAGCACCTGCGTCATCACGTAGGGATTGGTCCAGACCAGCATGCCGAGCGCGCCGACGCCCATCACCAGGTTGCGCAGGCCCAGGCTCAGCTGCGAGCCGACCACCGACTGCACCAGCGTCGTGTCGGTGGTCAGGCGCGACAGCACCTCGCCGGTCTGCGTGGTCTCGAAGAACTCGGGACTCTGCTCCAGCACGTGGCCATAGACCGCGTTGCGCAAATCGGCGGTGACCCGCTCGCCGAGCCAGCTCACCATGTAGAAGCGCGCCGCCGAGAACAGCCCGAGCGCCACCGCAACGCCGAACAACTGCACGAAGTGCTCGCGCAGGGCGAGCAGCTGCGTCCCCCTGGAGTCGGCCGAGAGGCCGCCGTCGATCAGGCTGCGCAAGGCCAGCGGAAACACCAGGGTCGCCAGCGCCGCCAGCACCAGGAACAGCCCGGCCAGCGCGATGCGGCCGCGGTATGGCCGCAGGAAGGGCAGTAGCCCGGAAAGCGAGCGCGGCGAGCCCTTGGCCGCGGGGCGGGCGGGAGTGTCCATGGTCCGAGTTTAAGCTTGAGCGGGCAAAGACAGCCTTGACAGTATTTGCCTAAGCAACTATTATCCCCGCTCATGGCCACCAGAACCCCCGCCCGCCGGACACCCGCCCGGTCCGCCGCGTCCGCCGCGCCCGCCGAGGCGCAGAAGGCCGCCGCGCCGGCTTTCTACCTGCCGGAGAACTACCGGCCGGAGGAGAGCGTCGGCTACCTGATGCGCCGCATCCTCAACACGGTGGCGACGGAGATCGAGCGCGAGATGGGGCCCAACGGCCTGACCAACGCGCAGTGGATCCCGCTGTTCAAGCTCTACGTCGGCTCCGCCTCGACGGTGGCCGAGCTGGCCCGCGAATGCCAGCTGGACGCCGGCGCGATGACGCGCATGCTCGACCGGCTGGAGGCCAAGGGCCTGCTCAGGCGGGTGCGCTCGTCCGAAGACCGGCGCGTCGTCAACCTCGAACTCACCGACGAAGGCCGGGCGGCTGCGCAGGAGATCCCCGGCGTGCTGTGCAAGGTGCAGAACGCCCACATGCAGGGCTTCACGCGCGCCGAATGGCAGACGCTCAAGAGCCTGCTGCGGCGCATCCTGGAGAACGCGCTCGCGATCCAGGCCGACAAGGACAAGCAAGATGGCAAATAACAAATCCCGGTTGCCTGCGCTCGCCGCGGCGCTGCTGCTGGCCGGCTGCGCCAACATGTCGGGCATCGAGACGCAGGCCAGGCTGCGCGATGCCGCATCGTTCCAGCTCGATGCCGGCGCCCAAGCGCCGGTGCCCACGCAGTGGTGGCGCGACTTCGGCGACGCCCAGCTCGATCGCCTCGTCGCCCAGGCCCTGGCCGACAACCCCAACCTGCGCGTGGCCCAGGCCCGGCTGGCCCGGGCGCAGGCCGTGAGCGAAGTGGCCGGCGCGGCGCTGCTGCCGCAGGTCAACGGCTCGCTGGACGTGACGACCCAGCGCTACACCGAGACCGGCATGATCCCGCCGCCCCTGGCCGGCGCCACCAAGACCAGCGCCACGCTGCAGCTGGGCACGAGCTGGGAGATCGACTTCTTCGGCAAGAACCGCGCGCTGCTGGAAAGCGCGCTCGGCGCGGCCCGCGCCCAGCAGGCCGAAACCGAGGCGGCCCGCGTCCTGCTGGCCAGCAACGTCACGCGCAGCTACTTCCAGCTGGCCAGGACCAACGACCAGCTCGCCGTCGCCCAGCGCACCCTTGCCCAGCGCGAGGAAGCGCTGCGCCTGGTGCGCGACCGCGTCGACGCCGGCCTGGACACCAACCTGGAGCTGCGCCAGAGCGAGGGCAGCCTGCCCGAGGCGCGCCAGCAGATCGAGGCGCTGCAGGAGCAGGCCACGCTCGCCCGCAACGCGCTCGCCGCGCTGGTCGGCCAGCCGAACACCCAGGTCGTGACGACGGCGCCGCGCATCGCGGCGATCAAGCCGCTGCCGTCGGCCGGCGCCATCCCCGCCAACCTCCTGGGCCAGCGCGCCGACGTCGCCGCCGCGCGCTGGCGCGTGGAAGCCGCTGGCCACGACGTGAAGAACGCGAAGGCGCAGTTCTATCCCAACATCAACCTGGTCGCCTTCGCCGGCCTCTCCAGCATCGGCCTGGGCAACCTGCTGGAGGCCGGCAGCCTGCAGTACGGCGTCGGCCCCGCCATCCGCCTGCCGATCTTCGAGGCCGGCCGGCTGCGCGCGAATCTGCGCGGCAAGACCGCCGACTACGACGCCGCCGTGGAGAGCTACAACGCCACCGTGATCGACGCCATCCACGAGGTCGGCGACCAGCTCGCCTCGGGCCGCTCGATTGCCCGCCAGCAGGCCGAGCAGCGGCAGGCGCAGCAGGCCGCGGAAGCGGCGTACGACATCGCCTTGCAGCGCTACCGGGCAGGCCTGGGCAACTACCTGAACGTGCTCACGGCCGAAAACGCCGTGCTGGCGCAGCGCCGTCTCGCGGTCGACCTCGCCGCCCGCGCGCTGGAAACGCAAGTGGGCCTGGCCCGCGCCCTGGGCGGCGGCTACACGCCGGACGGCGCGCCCGCCACTCCTGCCACCCCTGTGGCAGCGGCGCAGCAATAAGACTTTTTGGAACACAAGATGGAAGCAAGCCAAACCCCCGCAGTCCCGGTCCCCGCACTCCACTCCGGCCGCAGCAAGCGCCGCAAGGCCCTGACCCTGCTCGGCATCGTCGTCGTGCTTGGCGGCATCGGATGGGCGACCTATGAATGGTTGGTCGCCAGCCACTACGAATCGACCGACAACGCCTATGTGCAGGGCAACGTCATCCAGATCACGCCCCAGGTCGGCGGCACGGTGATGGCGATCATGGCGGACGACACGGACTTCGTGAAGGCGGGCCAGCCGCTGGTCAAGCTCGATCCGTCGGACGCGAAGGTGGCGCTCGACCAGGCCGAGGCCAACCTTGCGCAGACGGTGCGCCAGGTCCGCACGCTCTACGCCAACAACGGTTCGCTGTCGGCCCAGGTCGCGCTGCGCCAGGCCGATATCGGCAAGGCCCAGGCCGACGTCGCCCGCGCCACCGACGACCTGAACCGCCGCCAGCAGCTGGTGGGCAACGGCGCGGTGTCGAGGGAAGAACTCAATCATGCCCAGACCCAGCTGGCCAACGCCCGCTCGGCGCTGACCGCGGCGCAGGCGGGAGTGACGGCTGCGCGCGAGCAGCTGGCCAGCAACCAGACCATGACCGAAGGCACGACCGTCGACCAGCACCCCAGCGTGCAGGCCGCCGCCGCCAAGGTGCGCGAGGCCTGGCTTGCCGCCAAGCGCGCGTCGCTGCCGGCGCCGGTGGACGGCTACGTCGCCAAGCGCACCGTGCAGCTCGGCCAGCGCGTCGCCGCCGGCACGCCGCTGATGTCCATCATCCCGCTCAAGCAGGTCTGGGTCGACGCCAACTTCAAGGAAGTGCAGTTGCGCAAGATCCGCCTGGGCCAGCCGGTCAGGCTCACCGCCGACATCTACGGCAAGAAGGTGGAATACGACGGCAGGGTGGCGGGCCTGGGCGCCGGCACCGGTTCGGCCTTTGCCCTGCTGCCGGCGCAGAACGCCACCGGCAACTGGATCAAGGTGGTGCAGCGCGTGCCGGTGCGCATCGACCTCGATCCGCGCCAGGTGCAGGCCAATCCGCTGCGCGTCGGCCTGTCGATGGACGCCGAAGTGGACGTCAGCAAGCAGGACGGCAAGACCCTGGCCGATGCGCCGCGCGCTTCGGCGCTGACGACGACCGAGGTGTTCGACTCGCTGGACAGCGGCGCCGAAGCCGAGGTGCGG
The DNA here is from genome assembly GCA_028291885.1 of Ramlibacter sp. Classification (GTDB taxonomy): domain Bacteria; phylum Pseudomonadota; class Gammaproteobacteria; order Burkholderiales; family Burkholderiaceae_C; genus Ramlibacter. Next base: position 11,815 of record JAQGNJ010000236.1, read on the forward strand.
CGCGTGATCGCGCAGAACTCCGGCCGCATCGCATCCGCGGCCGCTTCGCGCGCAGCCCCGGCGGCGCAAGCGCCATCCACGCCCGCAACGCCG
>JAQGNJ010000240.1 GCA_028291885.1 Ramlibacter sp.
ATCAGCGCGGCTTTTTCCGCGGTACCGCCGATGCCGATGCCCAGCATGCCCGGCGGACACCAGCCCGCGCCCATCGTCGGCACCGTCTTGAGCACCCAGTCGACGACGCTGTCGCCGGGGTTGAGCATGACCAGCTTGCTCTTGTTCTCGCTGCCGCCGCCCTTGGCCGCGACGGTGATGTCCACCTTGTCGCCCGCCACCAGCTGCGTGAAGATCACGGCCGGCGTGTTGTCGCCGGTGTTCTTGCGCACGAACTGCGGGTCGCCCACGACCGAGGCGCGCAAGGTGTTGTCCGGGTGGTTGTAGCCGCGCCGCACGCCCTCGTTGATCGCGTCCTCGAGGCCGCCGGAAAAGCCTTCGAAGCGCACGTCCATGCCGACCTTGACGAACACGTTGACGATGCCGGTGTCCTGGCAGATCGGCCGGTGGCCGGTCGCGCTCATGCGGCTGTTGGTCAGGATCTGCGCGATCGCGTCCTTGGCCGGCGCGCTCTGCTCGCGTTCGTAGGCGCGGGCGAGATGGGCGATGTAATCGGCGGGGTGGTAGTACGAGATGTACTGCAGCGCGGCGGCGATCGATTCGATCAGGTCGTCGGCTTTGATGGTCGTCGTCATGGTCTTGGGAGGTAAAGAGGGGCTTACCGGATTATCCCAGACGCTGTTGAGCCCGCTTCCGCCACGCTTCGGCGGCACTTGAAAACGCTCCACGATCGCCAGCGCCTTAGCAGGCGCGATGGACCGAGGCGACTTCGCAGGCCGGGACGACGCATCAACCAACCCTGCTCACCCATCGACAGGAACCGGCCCAGCCACTTACGTGCCGTCGGCGCACTTACACCCTGGTGGTCCGGTCCAAAGTGTTCGATTGCTACCACGCATCAAGGCGTTTCAGCCGATCCCGGCATGCAGCAACTGCCCCATTCTGGTAATTCCATCGACCAGAGGTGTACGCGGTTTCCACTCGAAATCACGCTGCGCGGCGATGGTCTGCAACGGTCCGATGTGCCCGTCGAAGTATCGCGGGGCCTCCATCCCCGTGAACCGGACTTGCCCGAGCAGTCGGCGAACGATCGATGCCAACGTTGCCTCGGACAGATGATCTTCGCTGGCTACGTTGTACGCAAACTGGGGAAGTTTCGGGGCGTGAAGGGCATCGCAGATGGCCTCGACGCAATCACCGATGTACAGCAATTGGCGCTTGCTCGCGATATGGGTACTGATGCAGGCCGCTTCACCACTGGTCGCCGATGCGACGAGCGCGCGGACCAGACACGGCGCTCGCCGCCCAGGGCCATAGACCGACGCAATGCGCAGGGCCACGACCTCCATCCCGAAGCTCGCGCGATAGCTCTGTGCAGTCCGCTCCGCCGCGACCTTGCTCGCGCCATAAGGATCCAGCGCGAGCAAGGGCGCGTCCTCTGCAACGGGAGCTTCGTTTCCGTGATCGCCATAGACGGCAATGGATGAGAGGATTACAACCCTGCGAACAGCATGCAGGCGGGCGGCTTCGAGGACGTTCAGCGTTCCGCCCGTGTTGACGGCATGAATCAGGTGCGGCTGGTCGCGCGCGAGCATCGGCCCGGAAATGCCGCCGCCGTGCACCACGGCCGCGGGCGCGTGGACGCCGAATGCTGCTGCCACGGCACGCGCCTCGCTCAGGTCGCAAATCTCGCGCGCCGCACCGGGAATGGCCCAGTCCGCATCGAAGCAGAGATCCAGAGCTATTGTCGGTACGCCCCGCTGCGCGAGCGCGGCGCAAAGGGCCTTGCCGACGAAGCCATTGGCGCCCGTGACGAGAACCGGCCGCGAGCTCACGCGGGCCGCTCGTCGTGGACGCACGGGAAGTTCGTACGCCAGTGGGCGGCGATCTCTGCGCCGGTGCAGAACCACACGCCGCCGCGCGCGCTGGCATGCTCCAGGAACTTCACCAGCCCCCGAATCCGCGCGGGCCTTCCTATCAATCGGTCGTGGAGACCAACGGACAGCAGCCCCGGTCGTTCCTGCCCCTCTTCGTACAGCGTCTCGAAGGCATCGATCATGTACGTGTAGAACTGGTCCGCCGTGCTGAATCCGGAGTTCTCGTTGAAGCGGTTGTCGTTGGTCTCATACGAGTACGGAATGACGAGGTGGGGTTTGCCTTGCGCGTGAACCCAATAGGGGAGTTCGTCGTTCAGTTCGTCACGGTCGTACAGGACGTTCCCCGTGGCCGCGATGAGGCCGCGCGTGTGGATGCTGGGGCGGCCGGTCATCCAGCCGAAGGCAGAGGCGCCGCAGTGCGCCAGCATCCACGCCGTGGCCGCTTCAACGTGCTGCCGCTCCTCCTCGCGCGGCATCACCTGGTAGTCCAGCCAGCGATAGCCATGGCAGACGAGTTCGTGACCCTGCGACAGCACCGCCTGCAGCACCTGCGGATTGCGCTGCAGGGCTGCGACGACGCCGAGCACACTGGCCTTGATTCCGAAGCGGCTCAAGGTGCGCAGAACACGCCAGACACCCACGCGCGAGCCGTACTCGAACTGCGACTCGGCCAGCGGGCTGCGAAAGCCCGTCATGCAGGGCATGCCGATGTCGTTCAGCATGCCTTCGGAGCAGTCGTCTCCCTCGGCGATGCAGCGCTCGCCGCCGCCTTCGAAGTTGAGGTTGAGGTTGACGGCGATGCGGGCGCCGCCGGGCCAGCGCGGGTGCGGCGGACTGTCGCCGTAACCCAGGAAATCACGCAGCCGCGGGGAAAGGTCAGTGGTCATGGAAGGGAGGGTTTGCAAGCAGGATGTCAACGCTGGCCCTTGCGGTACGGGACCATCAGGGCCTGCGGCGCCCGCGCCCTGCGGGAAAGGCCGATCAGGACGACGATGCTCAGCACGTAGGGCAGCATCAGGAACAGCTGGTAGGGGAGGCCCGGAACGACCTGTTGCAGCCGCAGCTGCGCCGCATCGACGAAGGCGAAGAACAGCGCCCCAAGCAAGACCCGGCGCGGCTTCCATGAGGCGAACACGACCAGGGCGATGCACATCCAGCCCCGGCCTCCCACGAGGTTGATGACGAAGGTGTCGAAGGCCACGAGCGACAGGAAGCTGCCGGCCACTCCCATGAGCGCGGAGCCCGCCATCACGCCCAACATGCGCACGCCGGCGACGGAGATGCCTTGGGCTGCAGCCGCTTCCGGGCTTTCGCCCACCATGCGCGCGGCCAGGCCCAGCGGCGTGCGGTACAGAAAATAGCTCACCATGGCCAGCAGCAAGAGCGCCAGGTAAAACACCGCCGATTGCTGCGCCAGCACGGGCCCGATCAGGGGGATGTCGGAGATCAGCGGCAGGGACGCGGGCGTAAACGCGCTGACCTTGGTACTGCCGGAGGCCGGCGCAACCATCCGGAAAACGAACGAGCTGAAGGCGACGCCGAAGAGGGTCAGGCCGATGCCCACCACGTGCTGCGCCAGTCCGAGCAGCACCGTCAGCACGCCATGCACCGCACCGACGGCGAGCCCCGTCAGGGCGGCGGCGGCAACGCCCGCCCAGAGCGGTGCGCCATGCATCACTACCAGCCAGCCAACGAAGGCACCGAGCGTCATGATGCCCTCGATCGCCAGGTTGACCACACCGACGCGCTCGCAGAGCAACTCGCCCATGGTGCCGAGGAGGAAAGGGGTCGCTATCCTGAGCATTGCCACCCACAGGGCGGTGTCCAGGAGCAGGTCGAAAGCATTAGCCACGGCGAATCCGGTACTGCGAGAAGAAGAAGGCGACCAGCATCGCCAGCAGGCTGACGGAAACGATCACCTCGGAGATGTAGTTGGAGATACCCATGGCGTGGCTCATGCTGTCGGAGCCAACGTAGATGGCGGCGACGAGGGCGGCAAGGGCGACCACGGCCAGTGGGTGCAGCTGGGCGAGCGTGGCGACCACGATCCCCGTGTAGCCGAAGCCCGGCGACATGTCCGTGACGATGAAGCCTCGCGGCCCAAGCACTTCGCTCACGCCGGCCAGTCCGGCCAGTCCGCCGGACAGCAGGGCCACGCGTGCCATCACCATGCCGATGGGCATGCCGGCAAAACGAGCGGCCGCCGGATTCGCGCCCATCACCTTGCCTTCGAAGCCCCATACGGTGCGCGCGTTGAAGACCCATACCGCCAGCGCCGTCAGCAGCCCCAGCGGGAGCGCCCAGGTGAGCTGAGAGTTCTCCACCAGCGGGTGCAGCCGCAGACTGTCGTCGACTGGTACCGACTTCGGCCAGCCCATTGACAGGGGATCTTTCAGCGGGCCGTCGATCAGGAAGGAGACAACGAGCAGGATGATGAAGTTCAACAGCAGGGTGGTCACCACTTCGTCGACGTTGAGTCGGTATTTCAGCTGCACGGCCAGCAGGAACATCAGCCCGCCAGCTACCGCGCCGGCGCAGAAGACGACGGGGAGCGCAATCCACGAGGGCCAGCCGACGACGGACTGGCTCACGACGACGGCGGCCACGGCGCCGGTATAGAGTTGTCCCTCCGCACCGATGTTCCACAGCCTGGCGCGGAAAGCGACGGCGACAGCCAGGCCGGTAAAGATCAGGGGCGTGGTGCGGGTCAGCGTATCGGCGATGGCTTGCGGTGAGCCGAAAGCACCCACCAGCATGCGCCAGTACGCGGGACCCACCGAAGCCTTGGTGAAGGCGAGCAGCACGCTGCACAGGGCAAGGCTCGCGGCAATTGCGACGACGGGGGCGAGCAGGCGGGCGCGGCCCAGGCTCTCGCGGCGCGGTTCAATGTGCACGCTGGCCACCTCCTGTCATCGCCATGCCGACTGCCTGCAGGTCCACCTGGCCACGGTCCATCGCAGGACTCACGCGCCCCTGGTACATCACGACCACCTTGTCGGCCAGCTGCATGATCTCGTCGAGGTCGTCCGAGATCAGCAAGATGGCGGCGCCGTCCCGGCGGGCCTCGACGAGCTTCTGGTGCACGTAGTCGATCGCGCCGACATCGAGGCCGCGCGTTGGATGGCTGGCGACGATCAGCGCCGGCCGCCGCGACAGCACGCGGCCAATGATCACCTTCTGCATGTTGCCGCCCGAGAGCAGACTGGTTCGGACATTTTCCGTGGCGCCGCGGATGTCGAAGTCGCGGATCAGGCGGGCCGCGAAGCGGCGGCCCTCGGCGATGCGGCGCCAGCCCCACCTTGCGAAGGCGGGGCTGCGATACTGCTCCAGCATGGCGTTTTCCCACAGCGGCAGCGCCCCCGCCACGCCGGACTGGTGCCGGTCCTCCGGGATGCGCCCGACGTTCAGCGCGATCATCTGTGTCGGCGTAAAGCGCCGTAGCGGCAAGCCGAACAGCTCGATGCGTCCGGTGTCCGGCTTCGCCAGGCCGCTGAGCAACAGTGCGAGCTCGCTCTGCCCGTTGCCGGAGACGCCCGCGATGCCGACGATCTGGTGCGCGGCCACCGAGAGGTTGATGCCGTCCAGGGCCGCGGTGCCATCCGGCTTTGCCAGGGTGACGCCCGTGAGCCGCACCATGGTTTGACCGGGCTCTTGCGGCGGCAGCACGGTGGGGGTGACGGAGTGGCCCACCATCAGTTCGGCCAGCTCCGAAGTGCTCGTGCCCGCGGTCGGCCTCTCGGCGACGACCTTGCCCTGCCGCAGCACGACCACCCGACTCGCGATCGACAGCACCTCGTGCAGCTTGTGGCTGATGAAGATCACCGCGAGCCCAGCGCCCACGAGCTTGCGCAGCATGTCAAACAGGCCGGCCGCCTCCTGCGGCGAGAGCACGGCGGTCGGCTCGTCCAGAACGAGGATGCGGGCGTCGCGGTAAAGCACCTTCAGGATTTCGACGCGCTGGCGCTCGCCGACGGACAGATCGCCCACGAGCCGGTCGAGGTCCAGCTTGAACCCGTATTCTTGGGCGAGCCCGCGAAGCTTCTGGCGCGCCTGCGCCTGGCGGCTCCATGGCCGGTGCAGCGGCTCAGCGCCCAGCATGAGGTTCTCCAGCACGGTGAGGTTGGCCGCCAGCGCGAAGTGCTGGTGGACCATGCCAACGCCCCGGGCGAGTGCCGCCTTGGGCGAGCCCGGCGGCACCTGCTCGCCGAAGACCTCCACAGAGCCCCCGTCGGCGCGGTAATGCCCGAACAGGATGTTCATGAGCGTCGTCTTGCCCGCGCCGTTTTCCCCCAGCAGCGCCACCACCTCGCCGCGGCGCACGCTGAAGCTGACGTTGTCGTTCACGATCGCGTCACCGAAGCGCTTGGTGACGCCATCAAAGCGCAGGGCGACCTCGCCCCCCGAAGAGTCGACGGCGGGCACGCTCACAGTGTCGATTTCGGCTGCGTTTCGTCGCTCTTGACCACGAACTTGCCAGTGCGGATCTCCTCCTGGCGCTTCTTCACCAGATCCTTCAGTTCCTGCGGCACCTTGTTCTCGAAAGTACCGTACGGGGACAAAGAGGATCCGCCGTACTTCAACGCGCTGTACACGCGGTAGTCCTCACCGGTGAATGTGCCGTCCCGCACCTTCTTGACCGAGCGCTCCACGGTGGGCTCCATGTGCCAGAGGGCGGAGACCACTACGGTGTCCGGGAACTGCGGCTGCGTGTCGACGATGCCGCCGATCGCGAGCACCTTGCGTTCCTTGGCGGCGTCGGCCGCGCCCGTGCGTTCCGCGTAAACCACATCCGCCTTCGCGGCGATCTGGGCAAATGCGGCCTCTTTTGCCTTCGGCGGGTCGTACCAGGTGCCAATGAAGGTCACCAGGAACTTCGCCTCCCGGTTGACTTCTCGTGCGCCTTGCATGAAGCCATTCATCAGCCGGTTGACCACCGGAATAGGGTAGCCGGCTACGAGGCCGATGACGTTCGTCTTGGTCAGTCCGCCCGCGATCAGTCCGCTGAGATAGGAGGCCTCCTCGATGGTGTCGTCGAAGATGGAGAGGTTCGGCGACTGGGGCGGGAGGCTCGAGCCGACCATGAAGACGGTCTTGGGAAACGCCTTCGCGATGGCGCGCGCCTGCCGCTCCATGGAGTAGACCTCGGTGAAGATCATGTCCACGCCCTGCTGCGCGTACTGCCGGATCACGCGCTCGAGGTCGGCGGTCGCAATCGATTCGGCCCACGTGTATTCGATGTCGGCGCGCTTCTGCGCAGCAACCAGCGCCACGTGCGTGCGGCTGTTCCACTGCTGGTCGATGGGGCCGGTCCAGATACTCACGACCTTGAGCTTGCGGCCGGCAGCGAACAGGGGCAGCGGGAGGGCGCCGGCGCCGATCATCGAGGCGGTCTTGAGCAGGGAACGGCGACTGAGTGAAGTGCGATGCATGAAGGATCTCCAGTGATGACGAAGTGGGGTTTGCAAGCGGCGTGCCAGCGCTCTACGCGGACGCGCCGGAAAGCTGGCCGCGAAAAAAGAGCAGCGGCTGCGCAAGTTCGCGGTGGCACACGCGCTCGACGCGGGCGAGGAAGATCAGGTGGTCGCCCGCCTCGATCGCGGAGACAGGCGAGCATTCGAAGCTGGCGATGGAGTCCGAGAGCACGGGGGCGCCGCCGTGGCCGACGTGGTAGTCCACGCCCGCCCATTTGTCGCCGCCGCGCCGCGAGAAGCGCAGCGCGAGGTCCTGCTGTCCGGCAGCCAGAACCGACACCGCATATCCGGCTGCGCCAGCAAAAGCAGCGATGCTCCAGGCGTCCTTGGCCAGGCAGAAGGACACTAGCGGCGGCTCGAGCGAGACGCACTGGAACGAGTTCGCGGTGAAGCCGAAGAGGCCTTGATCGGTGCCGCAAGTCACCACCGTGACGCCCGTTGCAAACGAGCCCATCGCGGTGCGAAGCTGCAGCGCCGGCACCTGCGGCGTGCCGGGCGGCGTTGCGCACTGCGGGTGAGTTGGGAGTGCGCGGTCAGCTGAGGCTTGCACGGACTTTCTCCTGGAAGTGATCCCAGCAGGGGATCGAAGCGAAGCGGGCCGGGTTTTCCGGCGTCGCGCAGGTGGGCAGGCAGCTGATCTCGGCCTGGTAGTCCGGACCCGTGAACATCACGATCGACAAGCGTCGCGTTGCGGCCGACTCCGGCGGCGGATTGACAACCCGGTGGATGTTTGAATTCCAGTGCGTGTTGGTCCAGCGCGAGAGCAGGTCACCGCAGTTGACCGTGAATGCCCCGGGCATCGGCTGCACGTCCACCCATGTGTTCTCGGCGCCCAAGACCTGCAGGCCGCCGTGCTGCTCGTCCTGAAGGAGGATCGTGTAGCCCATGTAGTCCGTGTGCGGGCCATAGCGCAACTGGCCGGCGAGAGGCCGCTCCTGCTGCGCCGGGTAGTGCGCCAGGCGCAGGGATGTCGCCATGCGCCCGTAGTACGCATCGAAGAATCCATCGGGCAGCTTCAAAGCGGCGGCACTGATCTGCATCAGCACCAGGCCCAGCCGGTATACGGCCTCGTAATAGGTGCGGAAGGTGGCACTCGCGCCTTCAGGTTGCGCCGGCCAGCGGTTGGGCCTGAAGATCGACCGTTCGAAGTCCGAGAGCGGGCCGTCCCTTTCCCAGTCGACGAAGGCGAACGTGAGCGTCTCCACCAAGTCCGGCGGCGGTGCGGCGCCTTCCTTCTCGAATGTCTTGCTGACCGTTTCGCTGCCTACCTGGAGGTAGCCCTGACTCGTTTTCTCGCCGCCAAAGCTGCAGCCGGTCTTGACCTGCGCGGGCAGGTCGAAGAACGCGAAGGCCGCCTGCCGCGCCGCCGCGATGAGTTCCGGCTCGACGCCGTGGCCGACCACGTTGGCAAAGCCGAGGGTCGAAAACGCCAGTTCCCACTCGCGCGCGACTTTCGCGCGCGCAGCGGCGTCGGCGAGGGGGTCGAGGAAAGCAGAGATGTCGATGACAGGTACCTGCAAGGCGATCTCCTGGTGCGGGATGTTCAAGGCCGACGGAAGTGCGCCGGGCGGATCTCGCCGAGCAGGCTGCGGCGCACCACCGCATGCACGCCCTTGTTCCCGTCCACCATCTGCGTGATCCGCAGGTCGCAGGCCATGCTGCAGAAGGCATATGCGTCTTCCGGCTGCCAGCCTTGGCTGCTCGAAAGCAGTGAGATCATTTCGCGCAAGGCCTGGCGGGCGGCGGTGTCGAGGTCCTCGTGAAATCCCATGGTGATGACGTCGGTCGGCGTCAGTGCCAGTGGCATGCGCAGGGACACGCCCTTGTGAAGGTGCAGCTCGAACTTGCCCGAGAGGGCCGTTTCCAGGGCCGTGAGGTTCACCTCGCCGTCGCCCTGCACCGCATGACCGTCGCCGGCGGAGAACAGCGCCAGAGGCGCGTGCACGGGGAAGAACACCGTGGAGCCGGCGCCAAGTTCCTTGTTGTCGATGTTGCCGCCGTACTCGCGCGGCTCGATAGTGCCCACGGCGCCGTACTCGGGCGGCGGCGCGACGGCCATGATGCCGAAGAACGGCCGCAGCGGCAGCGCGGGCCCGAAGGGCAGCCGGGCCAGCATGTTTGCGCGATCGATCGGGATGTGCAGGACGCGGGTGGTCGCGAAGTCCTCCGGCAAGCTGCCCCGCAGCGGCCGCATGGCGTTCCAGCCCCAGTCCTGCCGCAATGCCACCTCCATGACCCGCACTTCCAGCACGTCTCCGCGCTCCGCGCCGCGCACGCCGATCGGCCCGGTGACGATGTGCGGCCCGAGCCGTGGAGTGCAGCTTTCCAGGATGGCCTGGTGCTCCGGCAGCAGCTCGAACGGCAGGTCTTGCAGGTCGCGCCGCTGGCCGTTGACCGTGTGAATCTCGACGAGATCGCCGGAGTCGACGAGCAGCGCCGGCGGCAGTGCCGCGTCGAAGTATCCCCAATGCACGGTATCCGGCGAACTGGCGAGAACGTGCGCGCTAGCCACCCAGCGCCTCCGCTTTCTGGCCGGGCGTGCCCATCCCCCGCAAGGCTGCGTCCACGCCGGAGACTGCCGCGCCCCAGTCATAGGTGCGGTACATGTTGGCCTGGTTCACGTACGAGGCGCCGCCGTAGAACATCTCGTACTGCAGGTGCCGCGACGCGTACTCGGAACCCAGGGCGTCCCAGGCCAGCTTGAACACCTTCACCCGTCCGATGCTGTCGGTGAACGAGGAGACCTGGGTCTCGTCGATCATTCGCGCCAGTTCGGGATTGGCGAAGTCGCTCACCGAGGAGGGCAGCATGATCACTCCGCCGCCGGCGAGCTCGCGAACCGTCTGCACGAAGCGCGGATACAGCTCCTGCGTGAAGGTCTGCGCTGCATAGAGCAAGGCGGCGGGGGGAACCAGGTAGTCCCCGACCCTGCAGGCGGATGCTTCCATGCCGAGGACCAGCCCCTCCACCAGGCTGGCCTGCGCAGCCAGGCTTCCAAGCTGGCCCTTGATCTGCGGGATCTGGATGGCGCTGGTGGTCTCCGCGATCCGATGGGCGAGCCCGGCCAGGAACTGGAGCTTGACCATCAGGCGCACCTGCGACTGATAGTTCTGGCAGACGTGCGCCGGCGTGTCGTGCCATTGCTGGCGCATGGCGTCCACGTCCCCCAGCAGGAACACGCGGTTCCACGGGACCTTGACGTCCGAGAAGTAGACGATCGCGTCGTTCTCGTCGAATTGGGATGAAAGCGGGTAGTCGAACGCCGACGTGGCAGCCTGCTCGTAGGATCGCCGCGACAGGAACCGCACCCCGGGCGTGTTCACCGGGACGGCGCAGCTGAAGGCGTAGCGCTCCTCGCCCGCACGCAGCGGCTGGATGTTGGAAACCAGCAGTTCGTCGGCCATCACCGCGCTGGTGCCCAGCATCTTGGCGCCCTGGATGGTGATGCCATGCTCGTCCTGGCCGGTCACGCGCGCCACGAGGTCGCGTGGCTGGCCAGCCGCGGTTGCGGTCTTGTCTGCCTGCGGGTTCTGGATGACGTAGGTGACGAACAGGTCCCGGTCCCTCACGTATTCGAAGTACGCGAGGAGCGCCTGGGCGCGAGCCGCGCCGTTGCGCCGGAACACCTCGATGCCCATGACCATGGCGCCCAGTGTCGTGGCGAGGTGATCCGGCGAGCGCCCGAGAAAGCCGTGATGCAGCCGCGCCCAGGCGGCGATTGCCTGCCGCCGCAGAACCATGCTCCGCTGGTCCACCGGCAGGTCCCAGGCGCGGCTGACCCGGCCCCCGCTGGTGGGGCTCGTCACCGTCATGAGTTCGCGGTTCTCCGGCAGCGCCTGATAGTCGTAGAGCCGCGCGAAGGAGCGCACGGTGTTGCGGAAAGCCGGGTGAGTCGTGACATCCGGCACCCTCTGGCCGTCGATGTAGACCTCACGGCCGTCCCTCAGGTCGGCAATGTAGCGCTCACCGTCTCGCATGGCGTAGTAAAGTCAGTTGCATGATGCGCAAGAAGCTAGCAACGGTCGTGCCAGTGCGAAACGACAACCTTCGGCTCAATCCGCAAGTACGAATCGGGGCGCGGCGTGCTCCATCGGGGCATGGAACGCAGGCGGCGAGCGGCGCCGGGCACCATTGCGAGGCGCAGGTATCAACTCAGTGCGTGGCGGCCCCGCATCGGCGCAGTGGCCGCGTGGCCGCGCGGACGGCTGCATGCATATGATGACGAAAATGCAGCGAGCCAACCCCACTCCACAAGCGAAGACTGCGGTCCGCACACGCAGGAAGGCTGCCTCGAGCAGCGCGCCCCTGGCGGCGCAGCCGTCCCTGCGAAAGCAAGCCACCAAGGCCGGGCCAAAGCCCTTGGCCGCCGCTAGAGATGCGCAGCCGTCGAGAGAGCCTGGCATTTCGGTGGGTGTGCAGTTGCGGCATTACCGCCTCTCACGCAAGCTCAAGCTCAAGGAGTTGGCGGACCTGGCTGGCTGTTCGGAGAGCCTGTTGTCCCGGATCGAGAACAACCAGGTGAACCCCTCGTTCACGACGCTGCACCGGCTGTGCAAGTCGCTGGAAATCAGCGTGTCCAACATGATGGCGGCAACTGACGAGTCCCACTGCGTGATCTCGCGGCCTGGCGAGCGGCTGGTGGTCGGCCGCGGCGGGCTGCGGGATCCGGAGCACAGCGAAGCGGAGGTGTTTATCCCCTACCGGGATGGGCGCCTGCTCGAGGGATTCCTCGTCACCTTGCGTCCGGGCGGCAACAGCAACGGCTTCGTGTCGCACCGCGGCGAGGAGGTCGGCTATGTTCTCGAGGGCGAATTCGAGCTGACTGTCGAAGACACGACCCACCGGCTGGGCCCGGGCTGTACCTTCTTCTTTCGCTCCGACATCCCGCACTCGTATCGCAACCCGGGGCGCAAGGCCACGCGCGTGCTCTGGATCAACACGCCGCCGTCGTTCTGAAGGAGTGGGGTGTCGTCTGCATGGCCCTCACGGCGCTTGCGCCGACGCAGACCTGCGCCATGGAAGGCGCAGGAGCTGCAGCGGATGCTGGACACGCCGGAGACGGAGCGGCCGGTGGCGCCCCGAGGTATTGACGGCGTGATTCGTCCCTGGGCAGAACGCGCGACGCATTGGCGGGGCGCGTGGGCTGCGGACCCACATGCCGCAGCGCGTCGCACCGGTCGGCTCGCGAGCGCCATCAGCCGGCCGCGTGCTGAGCGCCCCCGCTTAAGCCCGACTTAAGTGCACCTGGCCGTCAACTCGGCGCATACAGTTGCGACGTTCGTGATGGAGACGTGGGACAAAAAGGTGCGCAGCAAGTAATTCTGGGGCCAACAAATAGTTGATCCAAAATCAAGGCTTTCCTTGACGCAAGGAAGGGGACCGGACGGAGGGCACGCCAATGCGCAAGTCCACCTCAAGCACTTCCCGGCCCTGCCGAACGTCCGCATGGCCGACGTGACCCAAGCGCAGTTGCAAGGTGTCATCCTGACGCTCAGACGCGTCCGAACGCCCTCTGCCGCAGCCGCGCCGCCAAGCCTCAGTACTTGCCGAAGGCGAAGTAGTTCGTGGCCCCCGATGCGTTCTTCCAGTAGAACTCCATCAAGTCCGGCTTGGTCAGCGTCGCGCGGCCGCCGTTCCAGACCGCGAGGTTGCCGGTGAAGCTGACCTGGTTGCCCGACACCTGGTAGCGCCCGGCGCGCTGGCGTTGGAGGTGTAGGTGCCGTCCGGGCGCAGCTCGATCGTGCCGTTGGTGCCGCCTACGCCGTACCAGGTGCCCGCGATGCCGCCGGTACTCGCCGGTTTGGCCGGCTGGTTGTTCGACGCGGGCCGCTGGTTGCCGGTGTCATGGATTCGATCAGATCGGCTGCTTTGGGCATGGTCTTGGGACGGTAATGGGGGGCGTTACCGGATGATCCCAGACGCTGTCGAGGTGCCTTCCGCCACGCTTCGGCGTTTACGAGTGGCTGGGCTTCAGGCACCATAGCGAAAAAGCAGACAGGAGGCCCAATGGTCGACCGCTTCGAGTTGTCGTGGTGCGCGCTGATGCCTGGCATGTCGATCGGCTCGGACGTCCAATCGATGGGCTCCGCCCGCCCCTTGTCCGCCGGTCATGTGCAAGAGCAGCCATCATGAGTCGACCCTATCGTTGGCGCTGCTTTGTTTGTGACAAGCCGAACGAGCCGTTGGCGACTTCCTGCGCGTGGTGTGGGTTTTCTGCCAGGGCCTCCGGCGCCGAGATTGCCAGGGCTCGATCGGCCTGGCGCGCCGGCGATTCTGGTGTTCGCATTCCATACAGCGTCCCCGCCGCGTCGATCGCAGGGTCGCAGGCGAAATGGAGCGGCTGGCGAATGGGCCTGGCGATCGCCGGCGCCGCATTGCTGGCAATGAGTGCCTACGGCTGGACGGGTTCGCTCTCCTGGCCTCGCCTCGCACTTTCCCTTTTCGCCTGCATGTTCGGTGCGCTCCTGCTGCTGGTGGCGGGCGTCGCGAACGACAGGAGTGCTGGCTGACGGGGCGATCAACACGCCCTCGCAGCGCCGTGCGTGCCGCAAGGCCCGCCGTCAGCGGCCTTCTTTCATCAACAGACCAGGTCCTCGATGACGAGGAAGCGGTAGCGTTGGCCGTACGAGATGTGCGAGTCGTGCAGCAGGTCCAGCACGTGGCTGGACGTCAGCTTCGCGCTGGCGTGCACGATGAGCGCGTGGTGGCCCGCATGCGCCATCTCGCGGAAGTGAACCGCCGTGTCCGACTCGGTCCCGATCGACGGCAGCAGCAGGTCGCCGCCGTCGTCGATGGTCCCGGTGATCTGGCGCTCGAACTCCTCCGGCCCGGCCAGGCACAGGTCGTCCTCCGACACCCCGTCCTGACGCAGCTGCTCGCATGCGTGGCGGGCGTCCGCTTCGGTGGGGAACATCAGAACGATGTGGCCGGTGGGATAGAAGACGCCGCGCATGTTGGTCATGCCGCGTCCGATGCTGAACGGCTTCATACGGGACTCCTGTGCGAACCCTGAGAACTTAAGAATAGGTCTGCCGCTGCGGCGTGTACAGGAGCAACCCTGATGAGCGCATGCCCCGCAGCGTTCGACAGCGCGACTGCGGCCTCCTTGCCTTGCTGCGTCAGCGGGTGTACAAATAGCCGCAGTGCGCTGCCGAGCGCAAGGGGGCCGCATGGACACTCTCTTGGGGTTGCAGTCTCGCCAGGTCCGGGCCTGGCTACGGCACGCTGCGCCGGCGGAAACCTAGCCATGGCGATCGCCGTCGTCCTGGTCGTGCTGGCCCTGGGCTCGGTCCTGTTCCATTTCCTGAGCCCCTGGTACTTCACGCCGATCGCGTCCAACTGGCATGCGATCGATCAGACGATCTCCATCACCTTCTGGGTCACCGGGTTCGTGTTCGTCGCGGTGGGCCTTTTCATGGCGTGGTGCGTGGTCCGCTACCGCCACAACGAAGGCAGCCGCGCGAGCTACGAGCCTGAGAGCAAGAAGCTGGAATGGTGGCTCCTGGTCCTCACGGCCGGCGGGGTGGCCGCCATGCTGGCCCCGGGCCTGCTCGTCTGGGCCAAGGTCATCAACGTGCCGGAAGACGCGCAGGTGGTCGAGGCGGTGGCGCAGCAGTGGCACTGGAGTTACCGGCTGCCGGGGAAAGACGGAAGGCTGGGGACGGTCCACCCGCGCTTCGTCACCGACGCGAACCCGTTCGGACTCAATGCTGCCGACCCCAACGGCCGCGACGACGTGCTGGTGGCCAGCCCCGAACTGCACCTGCCGCTCGGCAAACCGGTCAAGCTGCTGCTGCGCTCCAAGGACGTGTTGCACGACTTCACGGTCGCGCAGCTGCGCGTCAAGATGGACCTGGTGCCGGGCCTCGTCACCTATACCTGGTTCACGCCGATCCGCACCGGATCCTTCGACGTCCTTTGCGAGGAACTCTGCGGTGTCGGCCACTTCGCCATGCGCGGTCGACTCGTGGTGGAGGAACCGGCCGTCTACCAGGCCTGGCTGGACAGGCAGACCACCGTCGCCCAGGCGGGCGCCCGGGTCCCGGGCAACGCGGTCGCGGGAAAGGTCGCGTATGCCGTCTGCGCCGCCTGCCACGGCGCCAATGGCGAAGGCAATGTGGCGATGAACGCGCCCAAGCTGAGCGGGCAGGGGGGCTGGTACCTCGATCGGCAACTGCACCTGTTCAAGCAGGGGGCGCGCGGCACGCAGGACAAGGACGTGTACGGCAAGACCATGGCGCCCATGGCGGCCACGCTCGCGGACGACGCAGCCGTCGCCAACGTCGTGGCCTACATCGCCAGCTTGCCCGACGCGCCGGCGGCGACCACGATCAAGGGCAACCTCGACACCGGCAGGCGCCACTTCGCGACCTGCGCGGCTTGCCATGGCGCCGATGGCGGCGGCATCGCGGCGACCAACGCCCCGCGCCTGAAAGGCATGAGCGACTGGTACATGGCCAGGCAACTGAAGAACTTCAGGGAGGGCGTCCGCGGCCACCATGCGCAGGACATCTACGGCGGCCAGATGGCGCTGATTGCCGGAATGCTCCATGACGACGCGGCAGTCGGTGACGTGCTGGCCCACATCAACACGCTTGCAGCAGGCAAGGGAGAGCCGCGATGACCAGCCACGCTGCGCATGACGAATCGGACTTCGCCCCCCCGGCGGAGGTGGGCGAGGTCGAGCTGTACCACCCCAGGACCTTCATCGGCAAGTACATCTGGAGCCAGGACGCCAAGGTGATCGCGCTGCAGTACGCGGTGACCGCCATCGCCATCGGCCTGGTCGCCCTGGTGTTCTCGTGGCTGATGCGACTGCAGCTCGGGTTCCCGGGCCGCTTCTCCTTCATCGACCCGACCACCTACCTGCAGCTGGTCAGCATGCACGGGATGATCATGGTGATCTACCTGCTGACGGCGCTGTTCCTCGGCGGGTTCGGCAACTACCTCATCCCGCTGATGGTGGGGGCGCGCGACATGGTGTTCCCGTACGTGAACATGGTGAGCTACTGGCTGTACCTGCTCGCCGTGCTCCTGCTGGTGGCGAGCTTCTTCGTGCCCGGCGGCCCCACCGGCGCCGGCTGGACGCTGTACCCGCCGCAGGCCATCCTGGACGGCACGCCAGGCGCGCACGTGGGCATCATCCTGCTGCTCGTCTCCCTGATCGTCTTCGTCATCGGCTTCACCATGGGCGGCCTGAACTACGTGGTGACCGTGCTGCAGGCGCGCACGCGGGGCCTGACGATGATGCGGATGCCGCTGACGGTGTGGGGGATCTTCATGGCCACCATCCTGGCCCTGCTGGCCTTTCCCGCCCTGTTCGTCAGCGCCCTGATGATGCTGCTGGACCTGACGCTGGGCACCAGCTTCTTCATGCCGGCACTGGTCTCCAAGGGCCAGCAACTGAGCTACCAGGGCGGCAATCCGCTGCTGTTCCAGCACCTGTTCTGGTTCTTCGGCCACCCGGAGGTGTACATCGTGGCGCTGCCGGCCTTCGGCATCGTGTCCGACCTGATCAGCACGCATGCGCGCAAGAACATCTTCGGCTACCGCATGATGGTCTGGGCCATCCTGATCATCGGCGGCCTGAGCTTCGTCGTGTGGGCGCACCACATGTACGTCAGCGGGATGAACCCGTACTTCGGCTTCTTCTTCGCCACCACCACGCTGGTCATCGCGGTGCCAACGGCCATCAAGGTCTACAACTGGGTGCTGACGCTGTGGCGCGGCAACATACAGCTGAACGTGCCGATGCTGTTCGCCATCGCGTTCATCTTCACCTTCGTCAATGGCGGCCTGACCGGCCTGTTCCTGGGCAACGTGGTGGTCGACCTGCCGCTGTCGGACACGATGTTCGTCGTCGCGCACTTCCACATGGTCATGGGGATCGCGCCCATCCTGGTGGTGTTCGGGGCGATCTACCACTGGTACCCGAAGATCACCGGGCGCATGCTGGACGACACCCTCGGCAAGCTGCACTTCTGGGTCACCTTCGTCGGCACCTACGCGATCTTCTATCCGATGCACTACCTGGGGTTCATGGGGATCCCGCGGCGCTACTACGCCATAGGCGGCACCAACTTCATCCCGGAGTCGGCGCACCTGCTGAACGCGTGGATCTCGCTCGCGGCCTTCGTGGTCGGCGCCGCGCAGATGGTGTTCCTCTACAACCTGGTTGCCAGCTACTTCAGGGGCCGGCCGGCCGGCCCCAACCCGTGGCACGCGACCACACTGGAGTGGCAGACGGCGGACACGCCGCCGAAGCACGGCAACTTCGGCAAGGAGCTCCCATCCGTCTACCGCTGGGCCTACGACTACGGGGTGCCGGGCATGAAAGCCGACTACATCCCGCAGAACGTGCCGCCCGCGGAGGTTGCGGCGGAAGCGTGGACCAAGGGCACGGGACCGATAGGAGGGCCAGCGGCATGACCATCGGACTGGTGTTCCTCACCGCGATGATGGCGGTGATCGTGTGGTGGCTGTTCCGCCAGACCATCAACGTGCAGCCCTGGCAGGCGCAGGTCGTCGACCTGCCGGCGCAGGAGGCCCTTGCCCGCCCGCCGGCCAGGACGGCATTGTGGGTGTTCCTGGGCATAGCGACTTCGCTGTTCGCGCTGTTCGTCAGCGCCTATGCCATGCGCCTGGGCCTGGCGGACTGGAGCCCGCTGCCCCGGCCCAGGCTGCTGGTGCTGAACACCGCGCTGCTGGTCGGCGCCAGCCTGGCGATGCAGTGGACGGTGCATGCCGCACGCCGGGAGCAAGGCGACGACGTGCGGCGCGGCCTGCTGGCAAGCGGCTTCCTGACGGCGAGCTTTCTGGTCGGGCAACTGACCGTCTGGAAGCAACTGAACGACGCCGGCTTCTTTGTCGCCAGCAGTGCCGCCGCTTCTTTCTTCTACGTGCTCACCGCGGTGCACGGCCTGCACGTGCTTGGTGGGCTGGTGGCCTGGCTGCGCGCTCTGTTGCGGGCGTGGCGGACTTCGGACGCGGCCGCGATCCGGCTTGGCGTCGAACTGTGCGCGACCTACTGGCACTATCTGCTCGCCGTGTGGGTCGTGCTGTACGCGCTGCTGGTTTTCGACGCATTCGGGATGGCGATCTGTTCGGCCGCGCCCTTGTGAGCGCGCCAGCGAGGACACAAATGATGGTGCACCAGGAAAGCGAAGCGGCCGGCGTGTTGCCGGCGCCGGTGGGGTGGCGAAGCGCCGTGGCCGACGTGTCCTCGGACCAGCGGGCGTTCAAGGACGTCCCGTGGGGCAAGCCGATGATGTGGATCTTCCTGCTCAGCGACACCTTCATTTTCGGTAGCTTCCTCATCTCGTACATGACCGTGCGCATGTCCACCACGGTCGCCTGGCCGAATCCGAGCGAGGTCTTCTCGCTGACGCTGTCCGGCAGGAGCGTCCCGCTGCTGCTGATCGCGATCATGACCTTCGTCCTGATCACCAGCAGCGGCACGATGGCCCTGGCGGTCAACTTCGGCTACCGGCGCGACCGCAAGACCACGGCCATCCTGCTGCTGGCCACGGCGGCCCTGGGTGCCACCTTCGTCGGCATGCAGGCCTTCGAATGGTCCAAGCTGATCCACGAGGGCGTGAGGCCCTGGGGCAACCCCTGGGGCGCGGCGCAGTTCGGATCGGCCTTCTTCATGATCACCGGCTTCCACGGCACGCACGTGACCATCGGCGTGATCTTCCTGATCATCGTCGCGGTCAAGGTGCTGCGCGGCGACCTCGAACAGCAGCGAGCGGGCTTCCTGACCGGGCGCAGGGGCAACTACGAGATCGTCGAGATCCTGGGCCTGTACTGGCACTTCGTGGACCTGGTCTGGGTGTTCATCTTCGCGTTCTTCTATCTCTGGTAGCAGGGGCAACCATGGACAACGCAGAGCATCATCCGGTCGCCGCGGGGGAGCAGCCCGCTGGTCAGGCGCACGGCCAGCAGCACCCGCTGGGCATCTACTTCAAGATCTGGGCGCTGCTGTTCGTGCTGAGCGCGATGTCGTACTCGGTCGACTACTTCCACGTGCAGGGGCTGCTGCGATGGTCGCTGATCGTGATCTTCATGCTGCTCAAGGCGGGCCTGATCGTCGCGGTCTTCATGCACATGCTGTGGGAGCGGCTGGCGCTGGTGTATGCCATCGTGGTCCCGCCCTTGCTGCTGGTCACGCTGTTGGCGATAGGCGCACTCGAGGCCAACTACACCTGGCTCACGCGCGGCACCTTCTTTACCCCCGAGGCACGGCAGCCGGCGGCGCCTTCGCACTAGGAGCCGGCCGGCGCAGGCGCGTCCGCCGTGTCTCCCGGTGGGTGCTCTCTCCAGCCGCGCGCATCAACTGCCTTTGCTTGTGCCCGACGCGCAGCCGCAAGTGCCTTTCATGTCCGTGATGCTGCACACTCCGCGGCTCAGGTCCGCACCTGCCCGCCGCGCACCAGGTGGTGGTAGCGCAGGTTCAGCAGCACGTAGCAGATCATCGTCGCCGTGATGCCCACCAGCGTGGCCTCAAGCCCGAGCGGCAACACCAGCACGAGCGCCGTCAGGGCGAACACGGCCGCGGTGTTGGACAGCAGGTAAGGCCGCAGCTCGGGAACTTCCATGTAGTAGCCGTACTGCTTGCCCAGGAAGAACAGCACGGTGCCGGCGGCGGCCAGCCGGCGGAAGTCGCCCGGATCCAGGTCGGCCAGGATCGCATGCCGGATCAGCGAGGCCAGGATCGCCAGGCCGACGAACAGGAAGAAGTGCGAGTAGAGGATCGAATGTCCGGTCTTGAACTTGCGCTGTTCCAGCAGGGGGAAGCTGTCGTAGTAGATCCACCAGATGGCCGACACCATGACGAAGCCGCTGACCGCGGCGACGATGTTCCACCGGTTCCAGGCGATGTCCGCCAATGCCGCGGAGATGCTGATCACCGATTCGCCCAGCATGATGATGGTCAGCAGGCCGACCCGCTCGACCAGGTGCGGCGTGAGCGCCGGCACGACCTGGAGCCGCCGGTTCAGCAGCACCAGGGCCGCCATGTCGAACACGATCCCGGCATAGAAGACCAGGTAGCTCCACGGCGGCTCGAGCAGGACCGAGGACAGGCTGATCGCCGCGCCGACGGCGAACACGGCGCCCACCGTCGGCGCGAAGCCGCCCCGGCCGTGGTGCTTGCGCCTGGAGACCAGGTGCATCATGGCGATGATCAGCCGCGCCGCGCAGCGCCGCGCAGTAGCAGTAGCAGTAGCAGTAGCAGGCCACGGCGGGCCCGTAATGCGCCTCGGCGCCGGCCGTGATCTGCGCCGAGATCACGATCAGCAGCAACATGATCAGCAGGGTCGACAGCCGGTGCTGTCGGCTGTCGGTGTCGAAGCGATTGGCGTAGATCGTGTGGCCCGCCCAGATCCACCACACCGGCAGGAACACCCGCACGAAGTTCAGGAACTGCCGCGGCGCGATGTGGCCGTCGCGCGCTTCGCTCGGCACCTCGCTGGCGTCGCGCAGGGCGACGACGAAGCCAGGTCGAAGGCGCGGCACGCACGCGTCCCGCCGGGTTGAAAGGCCCTACCGCCGGAAGAACACTTCCCGCGCGGACCCATCCAGGATCAAGATGCTCGCCACCGCGAGAAAGGAGCACGCCATGGTCACGACGGGATTGCTGGTCCGGCTCGAAGCGCAGCACGGACGGGAAGGGGAACTCGAGGACTTGCTGCGCTCGGCGCAGGCGTTGGTGGCGCAGGAACCGGCCACCAGCGCGTGGTTCGCGGTGCGTTTCGGCCGGCTGGAGTACGGCATCTTCGACGCGTTCCCCGACGAGGCCGGGCGACAGGCCCACCTCGCAGGCGCGGTCGCCGCGCAGCTGATGGGGCCCGGGCGACAGCTGCTCGCGCGCGACCCGCAGATCCAGCGGCTGTCGGTGCTCGCGCACAAGCTGCCGCAGGGAACGCAAGCGGATCTCGTGGTCACGCGCGGATTGCTGCTCACGTTCAAGGCCAAGCAGGGGCACGAGCCGCAGGTGGAACAGTTCCTGCGCGATGCGCAAGCCCTGGTCGAGCGCGAGCCGGGCACGACGGCATGGTTCGCCCTGCACCTGGAACACGGCGAGTACGGCATCTTCGACGTTTTCCCGGACAACATGGCGCGGCTGTCGCACCTCAGCGGCCAGGTGCCGCGCGAGCTCACCAAGCACGCGCTGTCGCTGCTGGGAAGCGTGCCCGACATGGACATGCTGCAGGTGCTGGCCGCCTGCTTCTCGGCGACGGCGCGCTGACGCAAGCCCGGCGAGGGGCCGGGACACGGGGCAGCCTCGCGCGGGTTGAGATAGCGCCAGCTCTTGCCGACCTCGGGCCGACCTCGGGCCGATCCCGATCGATCGACCCCGTCATCCATGCGAAGATGGTTTTAATTTCGAGAAAGCCGGTTGCGAGATTCGCCCGCTCAACAAGAAGAATGCCACCCGCGCCAAGTCCCGAAGAAATCCAGAAACTCGTCTCGCTGTTCAAGGACGGCGACACGGCGGCGCTGGAGCCTCTCGCAAGAAGGTTCTCGCAGCAGTATCCGGGGCACGGGCTCGGATGGATGCTGCTGGCGGCCATCGACAAGGCCGCCGGCCGGAACGCGCAGGCGCTTGCAGCGCAGCTGAAAGCGATCGCGGTGATGCCGCCCAAGGCGGAGCTTTACAGCAACCTCGGAAATCTCCAGTTCGCGCTCGACAAGCTCGCCGACGCCGAGCAGAGCTACCGCAGATGCCTGGAGCTGGATCCGCGCCACGCCAAGGGCCACTTCAACTACGGCCTGCTGTTGCTCGCGCTCGGCCGCGCCCGCGAAGCCGAATCCCACCTGCGCGAGTCCGATCGGCTCCAGCCGGATCCGCAGACGCGTTACCAGCTTGCGTTGTCACTGCTGGAGCAGAAGCAGTATTCGCCGGCCGTCCTGCTGCTCGAGGAAGGGCTCGCTCTTCGGCCCGGCGACGCCGCGACCCACGACAGCCTGAGCTTCGCGTACCTGCACCTGGGACGCCTGAAGGAGGCGGTGGAGCAGGGCGATGCGGCCGTGAATGCGGCGCCGGAAGATCACCAGATCCTGGGCAACCTGTTGTTCACGTTGAGCTACCAGGACAGCAGGCCTGGTGAAGTCATGCGCCTGGCGCGCCGCTACGGAACACTGGTTTCGGCGAAGGCCAATGGCGAGCGCTTCACGGCTTGGGACTCCGGCCAAACGCGCAAGCTGCGGATCGGCTTCGTCTCCGGCGATTTCAAGAACCATCCGGTCGCCTTCTTCCTGCTGAGCCTGTTGACGGAGATCGACAGGACGCGCTTCGAATGCTTCGCCTATCCGACGATCCCGTTCGAGGACGACTTCAGCCGCAGGATCAAGGCGTCGGTCGACGGCTGGAAGCTGCTGTCGACGGCGAGCGACCTGGAGGCGGCAAGGCAGATCCACGCGGACGGGATCCACATCCTCGTCGACCTGGCGGGCCATACCGGACACGGCCGGCTGCCGGTGTTCGCATTCAGGCCCGCGCCGGTCCAGGTCAGCTGGCTGGGCTATTTCTCGACCACCGGCGTCGCCGAGATGGACTATGTGCTCGCCGATGCGGTCGGCGTTTCGGACGGGGAACCCAGCCAGTTCACCGAAGCGGTCCGCTTGCTGCCCGCGACCCGCCTGTGCTTCACGCCGCCCGAAGCGGCGCCCGAGGTGGCGCCCTTGCCCGCGCTTCGCAACGGGTTCGTCACTTTCGGCTGTTACCAGGGCCTCGCCAAGATGAACGACGGCGTGCTGGCCTGCTGGCAAGCCATCTTCGCGGCGCTGCCGCAGGCCCGGCTGCGCTGGCAGTGCGCGCAGTTCGCCGATGCGGAGGCGCGCAAGGCGACGCTGCTGCGCCTGGAGCGGCACGGCATTGCCGGCTCGAGGATCGAGCTGCTCCGCGACCAGAGCAGGCAGGACTACCTCGGTTCCCACCGCCACGTCGACATGATCCTGGACACCTTCCCCTTTCCCGGCGGAACCACAACCTGCGAGGCGCTGTGGATGGGCGTGCCGACGCTCACGCTCGCGGGACGCAGCCTGCTGTCGCGGCAGGGCGCGAGCCTGCTGACCGCGGCCGGACTGGGCGACTGGGTGACGACCGGTTCCGGCGACTACCAGCGCAAGGCGATCGAACTCGCGAGCCGGCCCGCTCAGCTGGCGCAGCTGAGGCAGGGACTGCGCGCGGGCGTCGCGGCGTCGCCGCTGTTCGACCGCGGCGCGTTTGCGCGCAACTTCGAGGCGGCGATGCTGTCCCTGTGGGAGAAACATGGCAACATCGTTCGAGAGACCAGCGGGAACCATCATGAAGACACGGATTGAACAAGACACCTTCGGCCCGATCGAGGTGCCGGCCGAGCGGCTTTGGGGCGCGCAGACGCAGCGCTCGCTGATCAACTTCAACATCTCCGGCGAGCGCCAGCCGATCGAGCTGATCCGGGCGCTGGCGCAGGTCAAGCGCTCGTCGGCGGTGGTGAACCACCTGCTGGGGCTGCTGGACGATCGCAAAGCCGCGGCCATCATCGCGGCGGCCGACGAAGTGATCGCCGGCGGCCACGCCGAGGAGTTTCCGCTGGTGGTCTGGCAGACCGGCTCGGGCACCCAGACCAACATGAACGTCAACGAGGTGCTTGCCAACCGGGCCAGCGAACTCCTTGGCGGCCCGCGCGGCGAAGGCCGGCTGATCCATCCCAACGACGACGTCAACAAGAGCCAGTCGTCCAACGACGTGTTCCCGACGGCGATGAACGTCGCGGCGGTGGAGGGCCTGATGCGCAGGGTGACTCCCGCGCTGATGAAGCTGCGTTCCACGCTCGACGCCAAGGCGCACGAATTCCGAGACATCGTCAAGATCGGCCGCACCCACCTGCATGACGCAACGCCGCTGACCCTGGGCCAGGAATTCTCCGGCTATGCCGCGCAACTGGAGCAGGCCGATCGCCACCTGCACGGGGCCTTGCCGCACCTGTGCGAACTGGCGCTCGGCGGCACGGCCGTGGGCACGGGGCTGAACGCGCCCAAGGGCTACGCGGAGAACGTCGCCGCCGAACTCTCGCGCCTGACGGGGCTGCCCTTCGTCACCGCGCCGAACAAGTTCGAGGCGATGGCGGCCTGCGACGCGCTGGTCCATGCCCACGGCGCCCTCAAGACGCTGGCGGCCGGCATGATGAAGATCGCCAACGACATCCGCTGGCTGGCCAGCGGTCCGCGCAGCGGCATCGGCGAGATCAGCATCCCCGAGAACGAGCCCGGCTCGTCGATCATGCCGGGCAAGGTCAACCCGACCCAGAGCGAGGCGGTCACCATGCTGTGCTGCCAGGTCATGGGCAACGACGTGGCGATCAACATCGGCGGCGCTTCCGGCAACTTCGAGCTCAACGTGTTCCGGCCGATGATCGCCCACAACTTCCTGCAGAGCGTGCGCCTGCTGGCCGACGGGATGACCAGCTTCAACGAGCACTGCGCCGTCGGCATCCAGCCCAATCGCGAGCGCATCGCCGACCTGGTGGGCCGCTCGCTGATGCTGGTGACGGCGCTCAATCCGCACATCGGCTACGACAAGGCGGCCCAGATCGCCAAGAAGGCGCACAAGGAAGGCACCAGCCTGCGCGAGGCCGCGATCGCGACCGGCCACGTGACGGGCGAGCAGTTCGACCAGTGGGTGCGGCCCGAGCAGATGGTCTGAGCAGCCCGCGCGGGCCGGGCATTTTCGTCGACATAGTGAAAGCAAGTGTTGACACTTGCCGACCTGCCTCCCAATAATGCCCTCCAGCAATCGGCCACTGGTTGCGCATCAAAAGGAGACAAGCATGTCAGGACTATCAGCGATCGCCGCACTGGCCATCGCCGGCGCACTTGTGCCGTCCCTTGCCGTTGCGCAGGCCCCCGCCGCGTATGAGCC
>JAQGNJ010000249.1 GCA_028291885.1 Ramlibacter sp.
TCGCGCACGGCGATGGCGGCGTCGAGCGCGCCCGACTCCACGTCGGCCAGCAGGTCGAGCGACTTGGCCGCCGAGACGTGCAGCTCCAGCCCCGGATGCCGCGACTTCAGGGCCAGCGTCGCCTGGATCAGCGGTCGGACCGCGGAGACGACGGCGCCAAGGTGCACCGTGCCGGCCATGGGCTCGGCCGGCGGCGCGCTGGCCAGCATCTGGTCGTACAGCGCGACCAGCTTGCGGACGCTGGGCAGCAGGGCGCGGCCGGCGTCGTTGAGCACGATGGACTTGCCCTCGCGCTCGAACAGCGGCCGCCGCAGCTCGGCCTCGAGATTGCGCATCTGCAGGCCGACCGCCGCCTGCGTCAGTGCGACGCGCGGCGCCGCCGCGGCGAACGAGCCTTCGGTCGCGACGGCGACGAAAGTGCGCAACAGGCGGATGCTGCTCATGGCTCGTCAATCAAGAAAAGCTTGAGTGTAAGTAAAGCAATCCTGGCTTTTGCTTTCCTGTCGCTGTTTCGATAATCGGGGGATGACCAGGACCGTTTTCGACAACCTCATCGGCGCCGCGCTGCTTGGCGCCGCCACCCTGCTTGCGCCGGCCGCACAGGCCCAGGCGCCTTACCCGAACCGGCCGATCCGGCTGGTCGTGCCGTTCCCCGCCGGCGGCGCCACCGACATCTTCGCCCGCGCCGTCTCCCAGAAGCTGGGCGAGAAGATGGGAGCCACGATCGTGGTGGACAACAAGCCAGGCGCCGGCGGCACCATCGGCTCCGACATCGTCGCCAAGGCGCCGGCCGACGGCTACACGCTGCTGCTGGCGACCTCGAGCACGCATTCGATCGCGCCCAGCTTCGGCGGCAAGCTGCCGTACGACGCGGTCGGCGACTTCACGCCGATCTCGCACGTGGGCAACGCGCCGAGCATCATGCTGGTCCCCAACAGCTCGCCGGCGAAAACCGTCAAGGAGTGGATAGCCTACGCGCGCAAGAACCCCGGCAAGCTCAATTACGCGAGCAGCGGCAACGGAACGGTGGTGCACCTGGGCAGCGAGTACTTCAAGGCCCAGGCCGGGCTGTTCCTGGTCCACATCCCCTACCGCGGCACGGCGCTGGCCATTCCCGACCTGGTGAGCGGCAAGGTCGACGTGCTGTTCGATTCGCTTCCCAGCGGCCTGCCGCATGTGAAGGAAGGCCGGCTGCGAGCGCTCGGCATCACCAGCGCCAGGCGTTCTCCGCTGCTGCCGGAACTGCCCGCGATCTCGGAGACGGTGCCGGGTTACGAGACGGTCACCTGGTTCGGCCTGTACGGACCGAAAGGCATGCCGGCGGACCTGGCCACGCGCCTGAGCAACGGCATCAACCAGGCGCTCCAGGAGCAGGACGTCAAGGACAGGCTGGCGCGCCTGGGCATCGAGCCGGTGGGCGGCACGCCGCAGCAGTTCGCCGCGATGGCCAACGCCGATCGCGCCAAGTGGAAGAAGATCATCAACGACCGCAAGATCACCGCCGAATAACATGAACTTCAACTTCAACTTCAACTTCAGCAATCCCTACCCGACCACCCGGATCCCGGTGATGGCGCGCAACGTCTGTTCCACCTCGCACCCGCTGGCGGCGCAGGCCGGGCTGCGGATGATGTGGAAGGGCGGCAACGCCGTCGACGCCGCCATCGCCGCGGCGGCAGCGATGACGATCTGCGAGCCGGTGAGCAACGGCCTGGGCAGCGACGCCTTCGCCATCGTCTGGGACGGCAAGGAGCTGCATGGCCTGAACGCCTCGGGACCGGCGCCCGCCAGCTGGACGCCCGACTACTTCCGCCGCAAGTACGGCAGCGACGCGAAGAAGCCGCCGGTGCGCGGCTTCGATTCGGTCACGGTGCCGGGCGCGGTCGCCGGCTGGGTGGCGCTGAGCGAGCGCTTCGGCAAGCTGCCGTTTGCCGACCTGCTGGAGCCTGCCATCGAGATCGCCGAACGCGGCTACCTGCTGCCGGTCGTCGTGCAGCAGAAGTGGCGCGACGCGACGCCGGAATTGAGCAGCCTGCCCGGCTGGGCCCAGAGCTTCCTGCCCTGGGGCCGCGCGCCCGAGGTCGGCGAGCTGTTCCAGTTCAAGGCCGCGGCGCGCGGACTGCGGGCCATCGCGCAAAGCAGGGGCGAGGCTTTCTACGGCGGCGAGATCGCCCAGGCCGTGGAGAAGTTCGCCGCGGCCAATGGCGGCAGCATCACGGCCCGCGACTTCGCCGGGTTCAAGCCGGAATGGGTCAAGCCGATCGGCCGCGACTACCGCGGCTACACGCTGCACGAGATCCCGCCGAACGGCCAGGGCATCGCGGCGCTGATGGCGCTTGGCATCCTGGAGAAGTTCGACCTGAGCGGCATGCCGGTGGACGGCCCCGACGCCCAGCACCTGCAGATCGAGGCGATGAAGCTGGCTTTCGCCGACGTCTACAAGTTCGTCGCCGAACGCCAGGCAATGGAGGTGACGACCGCGCAGCTGCTGGACGACGGCTATCTCGCGTCGCGTGCCAGGATGATCGACCTGAAGAAGGCGCAGGACTTCGGCGCCGGCAACCCGGTCAAGGGCGGCACCATCTACCTGACGGCGGCCGACGAGAACGGCATGATGGTCAGCTTCATCCAGAGCAACTACATGGGCTTCGGCTCGGGCTGCGTCGAGCCGGAGTTCGGCATCAGCCTGCAGAACCGCGGCCACGGCTTCAGCCTGGAGCCGGGACCGAACCAGGTCGCGCCGGGCAAGCGTCCGTTCCACACGATCATCCCGGCGTTCCTGAGCCGGCCGAAGGCGGGGTCCCGGTCCGTTGCCGGGCAGGAGCGCGGGGGCGAGGGGCTCACGGTGCGTGACATCGAGCCGGTCATGAGTTTCGGCGTGATGGGCGGCAACATGCAGCCGCAGGGCCACATGCAAACCCTGGTGCGCATGCTCGATTACAGGCAGAGTCCGCAGGCCGCCTGCGACGCGCCGCGCTGGCGCTTCAACGCGGGAATGTCGCTGAACGTGGAGGAGCAGATGAACAAGACCACGGTGCAGGCGCTGATCGACCGCGGCCACCAGCTGGAAGTGATCAACGACAGCTACCAGGACTTCGGCGCCGGCCAGTTCATCTGGCGCGCCGGCGATACGAAAACGAAAGGCTACATCGCCGCAAGCGATTCCAGGCGCGACGGACTGGCTGCGGGATTCTGATCATTGCCGCTGGGCTGCAAAGCGCATTAAATGGCGCTTTCACTGCGGAGGACGGCAAGTGTTCAAGTGCAAAAAGATCGTGCTGCTGGCGGCGCTTGCCGTCGCCGGCGCGGCCCACGCCCAGGCGGACAAGTGGATCATCGGCCAGTCGGCGCCGCTGTCCGGGGGCAATGCCAAGTTCGGCCAGGACATCCGCGACGGCGCCAACGCCTGGTTCGCGGCGGTCAACGCCAGGGGCGGCGTCCAGGGCAAGGCCATCGAGCTGTTGTCGATCGACGACAAGAACGACCGCAAGCAGGCCGGCGTCAACGCCGGGACGCTGCTGGAAAACAAGGACGTGCTCGCCCTGTTCGGCTTCGCCTCCGCCACCCTGAGCCTGGACGCCCTGCCGCAGGCGGAAAAGAAGGGCGCGGCCTTCTTCGGCCCGTTCTCCGGCGCCAACCCGGTCCGCACCAACAGCCCTGTGCTCTTCACCGTCCGCGCCTCCTACGGCGAGGAAATGGAGAAGATGCTGAAGTTCTGGACCAGCCTGGGGCTGACCCGCGTCACCGTCGTCCACTACGACGACGAGGTGGGCAAGCAGAACCTGGACGTGGTGGTGGAGTACCTCAAGAAGATCAACCTGCAGCCGCAGGCATTGCCGCTCAAGCGCAACGCGACGATCGGCAAATCCGAGATCCAGACCCTGCTGGCGCAGAACCCGCAGTTCCTGCTGAACACGGCCCTGTCCGGCGCCGCGGCGCAGATCCAGAAGGAACTGGTTGCGCAGGGCCGGATGATCCCCACGTCCAGCCTGTCCTTCGTCGGCGCGGACCAGTACATCGCCGCCGCCGGCGCGGCGAGTGCCGGCGTGTCGATCGCGCAGGTCGTGCCCAGCCCGACGTCCTCGATCCCCGCCGTGCGCGAATGCGCGCAGGCGCTGGAAGCCTCCGGCGTCAAGACGCCGATGAACACCACGCACCTGGAAGCCTGCTTCGGCGCCAAGGTGGTGGCCGAGGGCCTGCGCCGCGCCAAGAAGCCGGTGACGCGCCAGAGCCTGGTGGAGTCGCTCGCGACCCTGGGCAGCTACGACCTGGGCGGCTACAAGATCACCTTCGGCAACGGCGTGCAGCATGGCAGCAAGTTCGTGGAACTCGCCATGGTGACGCGCGACGGCAAGCTCAGCACCCGCTGACCGATCGTCCCGGGGCCGTGTGCGGACGCTGATCGCGCTCCTCGCCGGCCTCGCCATCCTGTACGCGGCGGCCTGCGCCGCCCTGTTCTTCTTCCAGCGCTGCGCGTCCAGCCTGCCGCAGCTGGCGCAGGCTGCTGTTCGACGAGGTGAGCAGGGAGCATCCCGACGTCGCCGTCATCGGCCGCAGCCTGGGGACCGGCATCGCCGTCCGGCTGGCGGTCGAGCGGCCGGTGTCGCGGCTGGTCCTGGTGACGCCATACGACAGCCTGCAGGACCTGGCGGCGCGGCAGTTTCCCTGGTTCCCGGTGCGCTGGCTGCTGATGGACAAGTACGACTCGGGCCGCCACGCACCGCGCATCGCGGCGCCCACCACGCTGATCGTGGCCGGTGACGACGAGATCATCCCGCGAGACAGCAGCGAGCAGCTCCATCGCCGCTTCCCCGGCGGCAAGGCCAGCCTGATCGTGATCCCGCGGACCGGGCACAACACGGTCTCGGACAGCCCGCTCTACCTCG
>JAQGNJ010000270.1 GCA_028291885.1 Ramlibacter sp.
CGGCCCAGCACTTGGGCTCGGGCAACTGCTTTTTCCTGAGCACGTCGGTGTTGTAGCCGAAGCCGATGGCGCTGGTGTAGAAGCCGCCGACCATGTTGCCGGACATCGCGTACTGGCGCACGGCCCAATCGTGCAGGTCGTTGACGTAGGCCGGACGATAGGGCTCCAGCAGCCCCTGCTCCGCGGCTTGCAGGAACGGGTCGCCCGTGCCGCCCCACCAGATGTCGGTCTTGGGATTGGCGGCTTCGGCCCGCAGCTGCGCGCCGATCTCGCCCGTGCCCTTGTGCGCCTGGTTCACCTTGATGCCGGTGGCGCGCGAGAACTCCACCGCCGCGGTCTCGCACCAGGCCGCGTCGGTGCTGCACAGGGCATTGACGACGCCCTGCGCCTGGGCCTGCACAGCGAACAGGATGGAAAGGGCTGCGATCGCGAGCGCGGGATGTTTCATGAACTGGACGCGGCGCTCAAAAGCGCTCCTGTGGACCGAGATAGCGCCATTGTCCGACAGGCAGGTTTCCGAGCACGACGCGGCCGATGCGGATCCGCTTGAGGCCGACGACCTTGAGTCCGACCTGCTCGCACATGCGCCGGATCTGCCGCTTCTTGCCTTGCCTCAGGACGAAGCGCAACTGCTCCGGGTTCTGCCACTCCACCTGCGCCGGCTTGAGCGGCTGGCCATCCAGGCTCAGGCCGTGCCGCAGACGCGCAAGCTGCGCGCCCGGGAATGCCTTCTGCACGTCGGCCGCGACCTCGTCGTAGGTGACGCGCACCAGGTATTCCTTTTCCATGTCCGAGTCCTCGCCGATCAGCTGGCGCGCGACACGGCCGTCCTGCGTCAGCACCAGCAGGCCGATCGAGTCGATGTCCAGGCGTCCGGCCGGCGCGAGGCCCCGCAACTGCGAGGGCGCAAAGCGCAGGCGCGATGCATCGCCGTTCCAGTGGCTGCCGGCCTGCACCAGCGTCACCGCCGGCTGGTGGCCGTCCTCGGCCTGGCCGCTGACATAGCCCATCGGCTTGTTCAGCAGGATGGTGACCTGCTGCTCCTGCTGGCCGCGGGCCTTGGGGTCGACCTCGATGCGCGCGTCGGGCGCGACCTGCAGTCCCATGGGCGCGAGCTGGCCGTCGACGCGGACCCAGCCCCTCGCGATCCAGTCGTCCGCCTCGCGGCGAGAGCACATGCCCAGTTCGGCCATGCGCTTGTTCAGGCGCGTGGTGTTGGTGTTGTCAGTCATTCAGAGGAGGTGGTTGATGTTGCGGTCGCGGCCCTGGCCTGCGACATGCTCGAACGCAGCGCCTGCAGGTCCAGCACGCGCAGGCCGCCGTATTCGACGCGGATCGTCCCCTGTGCTTCGAGCGCCGCAAGCGATTCGTTGACGCGTTGCCGGGAGAGCCCGACCAGGTAGCCCAGTTCCTGCTGCGTGATGCGCAGGACCTGGCCGACGCCGGGGTAGAGGACGGGATTGAACAGCGCCGCCAGGCTGCGGGCGACGCGCACGTCCGGATTGCTCATGCGGTCGATCTCGCGCGCGGCGATGAACTGGCCAAGCCGCTCGTTGAGCTGGTCCATCACGAAGCGGTTGAAGCCGATCGAGTGATCCAGCAACCAGTGGAACGTGTCCACCGGCAGGCCCGCCACGACGCTCTTGCGAAGTGCCTCGATGTTGTAGCGGTAGCTCTCGCGCTTGAGCGCCGTGCCTTCGCCGAACCAGCCGCCGGGCGGCACGCCGGTGAAGGTCATGGTCCGGCCCTGGGCGTTGTCGCTGCTCATTTTCAGCAGGCCCTCGACGACGCCGAACCAGTAGGTCACGGGCCGGCCGACCCGGCACACATAGTCGCCCGGCAGCGCGTCGCCCACGGTGACCTTCGCCGCGGCCCGCTCCCGTTCGCGCGGCTCCAGCACGCGCAGCCACGGGATGCCGGCGAGCTCGGCGGGAGTCGGGTCGCGCCTGCGTTTGTGGAGAGGGGATTCGGTGGCCATCGGGCTGGAATGCGCATCTTCGCCGCGGTGCGAGGCCCGGGCAGGTCCCATTAGGACATTCCCTAGGATTGTCGTTGGAAAGACAGCGCGGCGTCAAACCCGATCCTACATTCAGCCCTGTCCAAGCCCACAGTCTCAACCCGAGGATCACGCGATGCAGACGACCTTCCCGAGACTGCTGCTGCAGCATGCTGCGCAGCGGCCCGCGGATCCCGCGATGCGCGAGAAGGAATACGGCATCTGGCAAACCCGCAGCTGGCAGGCGATGGCGCAGCTGGTGGAGCACCTGGCGTGCGGCCTGCACCAGGCGGGGCTGGCGCGCGGCGAGCACATCGTGGTGGTCGGCGCCAACCGGCCCCGGCTGTACGCCGTGATGCTGGCCGCGCAGTCGCTGGGCGCCATCCCGATCCCCCTGTACCAGGACGCGGTCGGCGCGGAATGCGTCTTCCCGATCAACAACGCCGAGGTCCGCTTCGCTTTCGCGGAAGACCAGGAGCAGGTCGACAAGCTGCTGGAAGTGCGGCCCTCGTGTCCGCAGCTGGTCGCCATCTGGTACGACGACGCGCGCGGCCTGCGCAACTACAGCGAACCGGGCCTGGCGTCGCTGGACACGCTGATCGACGTCGGCGGGCAATTCGCCGCGGGCCAGCCGGGCTTCTTCCGGGCCGAAGTCGAGAAGGCGCAGCCCGACGACGTCGCCGCCATGTTCTTCACCTCCGGCACGACCGGCAACGCCAAGGGCGTGGTCCACACGCACCGCAGCCTGCTCGACCGCGCGCTGGCCGGCGCGCAGTTCGACAAGCTCACGGCCAAGGAAGAAGTGCTGGCCTACCTGCCGCCGGCATGGATCGGCCAGAACATCTTCAGCTACGCGCAGTGGCTGGCCTGCGGCTACATCGTCAACTGCCCGGAATCGGCGGCGACGGTGATGATCGACCTGAAGGAGATCGGGCCCAGCTACTACTTCGCGCCGCCGCGGATCTTCGAGGGCCTGCTGACCAGGGTGATGATCCGGATGGAGGATGCCAGCTCCATCAAGCGCAAGCTGTTCCACTCGTTCATGGAGCTGGCGCGCCGCGTCGGGCCGGCCCTGATGGATCGCAAACCCGTCTCGGCCTGGGACAAGGCCAGGTACGCGCTTGGCAACGTCGTGGTTTACGGGCCGCTGCGCAACAACCTCGGCTTCTCGCGGGTCCGGGTGGCGTACACCGCCGGCGAGGCGATCGGGCCCGACCTGTTTTCGTTCTACCGCTCCATCGGCGTCAACCTCAAGCAGCTGTACGGATCGACCGAAACGGCGGTGTTCGTCTGCCTGCAGCCGGACGACCAGGCCAGGGCGGACACGGTCGGCATCCCCATCAGCGGCGTCGAGATCAAGGTCGCCGACAACGGCGAGATCCTGGTGCGCTCGCCGGGCCTGCTCAAGGAGTACTACAAGAATCCGCAGGCGACGGCGGAAGTTCTGACGGCGGACGGCTGGTATCACACCAGCGACGCCGGCTTCCTCGACGCGCAGGGCCACCTCAAGATCATCGACCGCGTCAAGGACGTCGGGCGCATCGTCGGCGGGGCCAACGACGGCGCGATGTTCGCGCCCAAGTACGTCGAGAACAAGCTCAAGTTCTTCCCCTACATCAAGGAAGTGGTGGCCTACGGCGACCGGCGCGAGAAGGTCTGCGTGATGGTCAACATCGACTTCGACGCTGTCGGCAACTGGGCCGAGCGCCGCAACCTGCCCTATTCCGGCTACACCGACCTCGCGCAAAAGCCCGAGGTCTACCGGCTGATCGGCGAATGCGTGGAGAAGGTCAACGCCGACCTCGCGACCGACGAGCGCCTGGCCGGCTCGCAGATCAGCCGCTTCCTCGTCCTGCACAAGGAGCTGGATGCGGACGACGGTGAGCTGACCCGAACCAACAAGGTCAGGCGCGGCTTCATCGCCGACAAGTACCAGCTGCTGGTCGATGCGCTGTACGGCGGCCTGAGCGAGCAGTACGTGGAGACGCAGGTGCGGTTCGAGGACGGACGCACCGGCAGCGTGAGCGCCACGCTCAAGATCGCCGACACGAAGACCTTCGCGCCGGTGAAAGCAGCGGCATGAAGATCATCAGCGAACCCGCGGCGATGAACGCCGGCCCGCCCGGATCGGGGTCCTCCGGCCGCAAGCTCGGCGAGGTGATCCTGGACGTGCAGAACATCTCGCTCGCCTTCGGCGGCGTCAAGGCGCTGACCGACATCTCCTTCAATGTCCGCGAGCACGAGATCCGCGCCATCATCGGGCCCAACGGCGCCGGCAAGAGCTCGATGCTCAACTGCATCAACGGCGTCTACCAGCCGCAGCAGGGCAGCATCTCGTTTCGCGGCCGCACCTTCCACCACATGAACAGCCGCCAGGTCGCCGAGATGGGCGTGGCGCGCACCTTCCAGAACCTGGCGCTGTTCAAGGGCATGAGCGTGCTGGACAACATCATGACCGGCCGCAACCTCAAGATCAGGAGCAACCTGCTGCTGCAGGCGCTGCGCATCGGGCCGGCCCAGCGCGAGGAGATGCGTCACAGGGAGTTCGTCGAGCACATCGTCGACTTCCTGGAGATCCAGGCCTTTCGCAAGACGCCGGTCGGCCAGCTGCCGTACGGGCTGCAAAAGCGCGTCGACCTCGGCCGGGCGCTGGCGATGGAGCCGCAGGTGCTGCTGCTCGACGAGCCGATGGCCGGCATGAACGTGGAGGAAAAGCAGGACATGTGCCGCTTCATCCTCGACGTCAACGACGAATTCGGCACCACGGTGGTCCTGATCGAGCACGACATGGGCGTGGTGATGGACATCAGCGACCGCGTCGTGGTGCTGGACTACGGCAGGAAGATCGGCGACGGCTCGCCCGGCGAGGTCCGCGACAACGAAGACGTGATCCGGGCCTATCTCGGCACCTCGCACTAGGAAAAAACCCAGATGGCATTCTTCCTGGAAACATTGCTCGGCGGCCTGATGGCCGGCATGCTGTATTCGCTGGTCGCACTCGGCTTCGTCCTGATCTTCAAGGCCTCGGGCGTCTTCAACTTCGCCCAGGGCGCGATGGTGCTGTTCGCCGCGCTGGCGATGGCGCGGCTGTCGGAATGGATCCCGCAATGGACCGGGCTGCAGAACAAGGTCGCCGCCGAAGTGCTCGCCTTCATGCTGGCCGGCGTGCTGATGTTCATCGTCGCCTGGCTGGTGGAGCAACTCGTGCTGCGCCACCTGGTGAACCAGGAAGGCGCGACGCTGCTGATGGCCACGCTCGGCATCGCCTACTTCCTGGAAGGCCTGGGCCAGACGATGTTCGGCAGCAGCATCTACAAGATCGACATCGGCATGCCCAAGGACCCGATCTTCGTGCTGGACAAGGTGTTCCAGGGCGGCATCCTGATCAACAAGGAGGACCTGTACGCGGCCCTGATCGCCGCGGTGCTGGTCATGCTCCTGAGCCTGTTCTTCCAGAAGACCGGCACCGGCCGCGCCCTGCGCGCAGTGGCCGACGACCACCAGGCGGCGCAATCGATCGGCATCCCGCTCGGGCGGATCTGGGTGATCGTCTGGTGCGTCGCCGGCGTCGTCGCCCTGGTGGCGGGAATGATCTGGGGCAGCAAGCTCGGCGTGCAGTTCTCGCTCGCGACCGTTGCGCTGCGCGCGCTGCCGGTCGTGATCCTCGGCGGCCTCACCTCGGTCCCGGGCGCGATCATCGGCGGGCTGATCATCGGCGTCGGCGAGAAGCTGTCGGAGGTCTACATCGGCCCGATGGTCGGCGGCGGCATCGAGATCTGGTTCGCCTATGTGCTCGCCCTGGGCGTGCTGCTGATCCGGCCACAGGGCCTGTTCGGCGAAAAAATCATCGACCGGGTGTAAGGAACAAAGATGCTGTACCGCGAAAACGGCCAGTTCAAGACCAGCTACCAGTCGGACCAGCAGATCTTCCCGATCGCGCAGGACCGCGTCTTCATCCTGCTGCTGCTCGCCGTCGCCTTCGTCGCCGTTCCCGCGGTGGCGAGCGACTACATGTTCCGCGCCATCCTGATCCCGTTCCTGATCATGTCGCTCGCCGCGCTGGGCGTGAACATCCTGGTCGGCTATTGCGGCCAGATCTCGCTGGGCTCCGGCGCTTTCATGGCGGTCGGCGCTTATGGCGCCTACAACTTCTTCGTCCGCATCCCCGGCATGCCGCTGGTCCCGGCGCTGATCCTCGGCGGCCTGTGCGCCACCGCTTTCGGCATCCTGTTCGGCCTGCCCAGCCTGCGCGTCAAGGGCCTGTACCTGGCGGTGGCGACGCTGGCCGCGCAGTTCTTCAGCGATTGGATGTTCCTGCGGATCAAGTGGCTGACCAACGACTCGCCCTCGGGCTCGGTCTCGGTCAACAACCTGCAGGTGTTCGGCATGCCGGTCGACAGCGCCGTCAGCAAGTACTGGTTCTGCCTGGCCGTGCTGTGCGTCATCGCGCTGCTGGCGAAGAACCTGGTGCGCAGCGCGATCGGCCGCGAGTGGATGGCGATCCGCGACATGGACGTGGCCGCGGCGGTGATCGGCATCCGCCCCATGTACGCGAAGCTCAGCGCGTTCGCCGTCAGCTCCTTCATCATCGGGGTGGCCGGCGGGCTCTGGGCCTTCGTCTACCTCGGTTCCTGGGAGCCCGCGGCGTTTTCGGTGGAGCTGTCCTTCCGCCTGCTGTTCATGGTGATCATCGGCGGCCTCGGCTCCATCATGGGCGCGTTCTTCGGCGCCGCGTTCATCGTGGTGCTGCCGATCGCGCTGAACCAGTTCCTGCCGCTGTTCGCCGGCGCGTTCGGATTGACGATCGGCACCGCCGGCGTCGCGCATGCCGAGCTGATGATCTTCGGCGGACTGATCGTGTGGTTCCTGATCGTCGAGCCGCACGGCCTGGCCAGGCTCTGGTCGACCGGCAAGCAGAAGCTGCGCCTGTGGCCGTTCCCGCATTGAGTTCCCGTCCCGCTTCACCTTATTCACAGGAGACACAAATGAAGCTTTCGAAGTACGTCGTGGCCACCTTGCTGGCCGCAGCGATGGCGCCCAGCGCCTTCGCGCAGGCCAAGGAGCAGTTCTTCCCGCTGCTGTCCTACCGCACCGGCCCCTACGCGCCGAACGGCACGCCATGGGCCAACGGCAAGCAGGACTACCTGAAGATGATCAACGCGCGGGACGGCGGCATCAACGGCGTCAAGCTGACGTACGAGGAATGCGAGACAGGCTACGCCACGGACCGCGGCGTCGAGTGCTACGAGCGCCTCAAGAGCCGTCCCGGCGTCGCGTTGTTCGATCCGCAGGCCACCGGCATCACCTTCGCGCTGACCGAGAAGGTGCCCAACGACAAGATCCCGCTGATCACGCTGGGCTATGGCCTGTCGGTGTCGCAGGACGGCACGGCCTTCAAGTGGAATTTCCCCCTGATGGGCAGCTACTGGACCGGCGCCGACATCCTGGTGCAGCACATCGGCAAGAAGGAAGGCGGCCTGGACAAGCTCAAGGGCAAGAAGATCGCCCTCGTCTACCACGACTCGCCCTTCGGCAAGGAGCCGATCCCGCTGCTGCAGGAGCGCGCGAGGATGCACGGCTTCAACCTGGAGCTGATCCCCGTCACCGCTCCGGGCGTGGAACAGAAGGCCGCCTGGCTGCAGGTGCGCCAGATGCGCCCGGACTACGTGATGCTGTGGGGCTGGGGCGTGATGAACTCGACCGCCCTGAAGGAGGCGCAGGCCACCGGCTATCCGCGCGACAAGATGTACGGCGTCTGGTGGGCCGGCGCCGAGCCGGACGTGAAGGACGTGGGCGAAGGCGCCAAGGGATACAACGCGCTGGCGCTGAACACGTCGGGCCAGCAGCCCAAGGTGATCCAGGACATCCTGAAGTACGTGCACGAAAAGGGCCAGGGAACCGGACCCAAGGACGAAGTCGGCTCGGTGCTGTACACGCGCGGCGTGATCATCCAGATGCTGTCCAACGAAGCCGTGCGGCGGGCGCAGGAGCGCTTCGGCAAGGGCAAGGTCATGACCGGCGAGCAGGTGCGCTGGGGCCTGGAGAACCTGGCACTGGACCAGAAAAAGCTGGACGCGCTGGGCTTCGCCGGCATCATGCGGCCGCTCTCCACCTCCTGCAACGACCACATGGGCTCGAGCTGGGCGCGGGTGCAGACCTGGGACGGCAGCAAGTGGAGCTTCAGCTCGGACTTCATCCAGGCCGACGAGCAGATCCTCAAGCCGATGGTCAAGACGGGTGCGGAGCGTTATCTGGCGGACAAGAAGATGACGCGCAGGACCGCCGCGGACTGTCAGTCTTGAGGACTGACAGTCCACGGCTGCTGCGCGTCTCGCCGTATCGACGGCACCCTCCCCCAACCCCTCCCGCCAGGCGGGAGGGGCAGCGGCTCCAAGGAGCCGCCAAACGAAAGGCAAGAGCCTTTCGTTTGGTGAAAGAAATATGGACGCACCCAACATCGTTCTCAACGTCAACGGCATCGAGGTCATCTACAACCACGTGATCCTGGTGCTCAAGGGC
>JAQGNJ010000277.1 GCA_028291885.1 Ramlibacter sp.
CCAGCGTCTGGCTGCGGCCGCTGGTGCTGGCCTGGTTCGTCGGGTTCGTGCTCTTCGGCCTGGCCAGCCCGGTGCTGTTGCTGTTCGGCGCGGCCGACGCGGCGGGGGCGTTGTGGACCTGGCTGGCGCTGCGCTCGCAGCACCTCGCCGGCCTGCGCGTCTATCCCAACACGCGCATCGATCCGAAGTTCAGCTCGAAATTCAACTCACGCATGTGAGCCGAGCATCCCCTTGCGCTCGATGAACTCCACCACCACGTCGACGCCGCTCAGCGTCTTGAGGTTGGTCATCACATACGGCCGCTCGCGCCGCATGCGCCTGGTGTCCGCCTCCATCACGCCCAGGTCGGCGCCCACGTAAGGCGCGAGGTCGATCTTGTTGATCACGAACAGGTCGCTCTTGGTGATGCCGGGGCCGCCCTTGCGGGGGATCTTCTCGCCGGCGGCGACGTCGATCACGTAGATCGTCAGGTCCGACAGCTCGGGGCTGAAGGTGGCCGCCAGGTTGTCGCCGCCGCTCTCGACGAACACGATGTCCGCTTCCGGAAAGTCCACCAGCATCCGGTCGATCGCCTCCAGGTTGATCGAGGCGTCCTCGCGGATCGCGGTGTGCGGGCAGCCGCCGGTCTCCACGCCCATGATGCGTTCCGCCGGCAGCGCGCCGCTCACGGTCAGCAGGCGCTGGTCTTCCTTGGTGTAGATGTCGTTGGTGATGGCGACCAGGTCGTAGCGCTCGCGCATCGCCTTGCAGAGCATCTCCAGCAAGGTCGTCTTGCCCGAGCCGACGGGGCCGCCGATGCCCACGCGCAAGGGCGGCAGCTTCTTGGTTCGGTTGGCGATGTGATGCATTGTCATGATCGGAACAGTCTCGAATATTGGCTCTCGTGCCGAGCCGAGAGGATGGCCAGCATGGGGCTGAAGGCCTGGCGGTCTTCGTCGTGCAGGGCCAGGGCGACATCGACCGCAGCCGGGATCTCGCGCGCGAGCCGGCCGAGCACGCGCTGGCCCGCGCTCTGGCCGAGCGGAACGGACTTGAGCGCCGCCTGAACCATGTTCTCGGCCCAGCCGAAGGCGAAGGCCAGCAGGCAGTCCCGCGCCGATGCGCCGGTGGCGCTGGCGGCCAGAGCGAATGCAACGGGATAAGTGAAGAAGACATCCGTTCGGGCGGAGCTTGTCGAAGCCGCGGGCCCTTCGACAAGCTCAGGGCGAACGCAGGGAGCGAGCTGCCCGCCGACCGATGCGACCAGCTCGGGCCGGACCGAGCGAAGCCACTCCACGAGCGATCGTCCCATCTGCTCGCTTTGCTGGCGCAGCTCGCTGGTTTCGCGCGTCTGCAGCACCCAGGCGTCGAGTTCGGCGACGCGCTCCATGTCTGCGGCCTGCCACGCCGCGATGGCCTGCGCCGCGACGGCCAGGTCGCCGCGCGCCTGGGTCAGGTGGAGCTGGTCGACCAGCCAGTCGCCGACCTGCGCTTCATTGCTCACCAGCGCGCAGTCGACGGCGGCTTCGATCCCTTCGGAATACGAAAAGCCGCCGATCGGCAGGGCCGGCGAGGCCAGCCACATCAGCTGCAGCAGGGGCGCGTCAGTGGCCGTGGCCATGGTGCCCGTGTCCATCTTCGTGGTCATGCCCATGCCCGTGCGGGTGGGCCGGCTGCGCGCCGTACGCGCCGCCCTCGGGCTCGAACGCGCTGTTCTCCGCGGTGACGATCAGGTGCATGGACCGCAGCATCGCGGCCAGCACATGGTCCGGTTCGATCTTCAGGTGGTCGGGCTTGAGCTCGATCGGCACGTGGCGGTTGCCCAGGTGGTAGGCGGCGCGCAGCAGGTCGAAGGGCGTGCCGTGCTCGCTGCAATGGGTGATCACCAGCACCGGTTGCGACGCGGCGACGACGCGGATCAGCGAGCCGTCTTCCGCGACCAGCACGTCGCCGCCCCGCGCCACCGTGCCGCGGGGCAGGAACACGCCGATCCGGCGGCCGAGCGAATCGGCGGCATCGAAGCGGCTTTTCTGCCGCACGTCCCAGTCCAGTTCCACGCTGGACGCGCGTTTGAGGAGCACGGGCGCCAAGCCATGGCCGCCGGCCAGGAGTTTCGAGACATGGAGCATGGGGGTTCAGAACAGGAAGTAGCGTTGTGCCATCGGCAACACGGTAGCAGCTTCACATGTCAGCAAGATGCCATCGGCGCGCACCGCGTAGGTCTGCGGGTCGATCTCCATCTTCGGCAGGTAGCCGTTGTGGACCAGATGCTGCTTGCGCACGCCGCGGATGTTGCGCACCGCGCTCAGCGTCTTCGCCAGGCCGAAGCGTTCACCGATGCCGGCCTGCAGGCCCGCCTGCGAGACGAAGGTCAACGAACCGCGGGCCACGGCGCCGCCGAAGCTGCCGAACATCGGCCGGTAGTGCATGGGCTGCGGCGTCGGGATCGACGCGTTCGGGTCGCCCATCGCGGCCATCGCGATGAAGCCGCCCTTGACGATCAGCGCCGGCTTGACGCCGAAGAACGCCGGCTTCCAGATCACCAGGTCGGCCAACTTGCCCGCCTCGATGCTGCC
>JAQGNJ010000283.1 GCA_028291885.1 Ramlibacter sp.
TGATCGGCGCCGGCGCGCTGATGTGCGAAGCCAACGGCTTCGATCCCGGCCGCGAGACCCACCTGCGCGAGCAGATGGTGGAGCTGATCAAGATCACCGAGGGTTTCTTCGCCTGCGGCGTCGCCGCGAGCGTGTACGGCAAGGCCGACGAGCACAGCAAGACCTTCATGCCCGACCCGGTGTTCTCCAACATCGGCAAGCTGCTGCTGGCCACGCAGATCTACGACATGCACCGCATCGCGCACTACGTGAGCGGAGGCCTGATCGTCACCCTGCCCGGGCCGGACGAGGACCACAACCCGGAAACGGCGGCCCGGCTGTCGGACGTGCTGCGAGCCAATCCGGCGGTCCCGTACGAGCAGCGGATCGAAACCGCGCGCTTCATCGAGGACCTGACCGCCGGCTACCAGGGCGGCTGGTACAGCGTGATCAGCCTGCACGGCGGCGGCTCGCCGGCGGCCATGAAGCAGGAGATCTACCGAAACTACCCGATCGGCTCCAAGGTGGAACTGGTGGAGCGCATCCTGGAGCGGGGCATCGCGCAGGACGGCTCGCCCGACAGCGCCCCCCACGATCCGGCCCGCGCGATCACCAGGAACCGCCAGCCGGGCAAGTGCTGCGACACCGGCTGCACCACGCCGGGCCAGAGCGTGATGGTGGACCTGCCGGTTGCGCCCTCGCGCACCCGGCAGTGATTCCCTAGCGCGTCGGCAGCGGCATCGGGATGGTGTTCGGGATCTGCTGAACGATGTCGACCGGGTCCGGGTCCAGCTGGATGCGGGCCATGCGCAGGGCCCGCGACTCCGGCTCGGGCGCCTGGATCGGCATCGGGCGCGAGTGCCTCTCGCGCTCGCGCTGCAGGTAGCGCTGGCGCCGCGTCTCTTCTTCCTGGATGCGGGCCAGGCCCCGGCAAATGGCGGCGAACAGCCTTTCCAGCGTTCCCGCGCCGGCGATGCTTTCGACCATCAGGTTCGGCACCAGCACGACCTCGCCTTCGCCGCCCTCGAGCTCGAAGCGGCTCGGGTTGCCCAGCAGGCGCTCGATCGCGTAGACCGCTTTCTCCCGCGACATCGGCAGCGCCACCGCGAACTGGGTCGGACCGGTGCGCGCTGCCACGCCCTGGTCCCCTGCCAGCAGCGTCAGCTTGCGGACGATGCCCGCGATCAGCTTGCGGCTGACGCGCTTGCCGTAGACCGTCCTGGCTTCCAGCAGGTCGTTGCAGTCGAACACGGCCAGTGTCAGTTCGCGCCGGTGCTTGCGGCAGCTGGCGAGCAGGATGTTGCCGTGCACCATCAGCCCGGCACGGTTGTACAGCGCCGTGCTGCTGTCCCTGCGTGCGCTTTCGACACGCGCGGCGCAGCGGCGCAGCATGGCGCCGAGCTGCATCGCGAGCAGCATCGGCAGGATCAGCAGGAAAGCCCCTCGCGCCGCCAGCGACGACAGCGCGTCGTGGCCCAGCCAGAGCGCGGCCAGCGTGAACTCGGCGACCGCGGCGACCGCGACCAGGCAAGCCAGGGGAGTTCGCAGGCTGAAGGTGTAGTACAGCGCGGGGATCCCGAGCCAGAAGGCGAACATGCCGGCGACGCCGCCCGGCGCGCCTGCATCGGTATGGAGCACATAGGCCGCGGCCAGCAGGACGAGCGCCCGGGCGACGGGCTCCACGCCCCAGCCCGAGCGGCGCGCCGCGGCCCAGCACGCAACACCGAGCGCCAGCAGGCAGAAGACCCACAGTTGGGGCATGGCGCTGAGCGAAGTCGCTGCGAGAAAGCCGGTCACTGCGGCAAGCAATGCGGCCACGCCCGGTTCGAGTTGGCGCACGACTCGGGCGGCGCGCTCGGCGAGGGTGGCGAGCGCCGGCTGCGGCGCGGCGTCGGGTTGCTGGACCGTGGTCGGTTCGAATTCGGATTTCATTGGCCTCCTCCGCGCAAGACATCTGCGCCAGATACGTATGAAAGCACATCGATACGTTTTGAAACTAAGGCAAACCCATGTCCGAACTAAGAAAAATGCCTACCCGCGCATGGACGCGTGGGCGGCGCTGCGGAGTGGCCATCCCGGTCGCGGGTTAAACTTCCCGCTCCTCTTCCACTCCACCGTCGCCTCTCCGCCCCCGTGTCCATCCCCGCAGCAGCAGAGCTTCCCACCATTCGTTTGCTTTGCGTGGAAGACAATCCAGACGACGTCGAGCTGATGGCCATCACGCTGGAGCGGGCCGATCCGCAGCGGCGCTATGTCCTGAGCCGCGTCGACGACGCGAACGCGTTCCTCGACGCCCTGCCCGAAGACTACGACGCCATCCTGTGCGACTTCAACATGCCGCGGTTTTCGCCTTATGCGGCGCTGCAGATCCTGGTGGCGAGGCGCTGCGGCACGCCCCTGATCGTGGTGACCCGGGCGATCGGCGAGGAAGCGGCCGTGCATGTGCTGCGCTGCGGCGCCAAGGATTACCTGACCAAGGACAAGCTCGGCACCCTGCCGCAGATCATCGACCGCGTGATGACGGAACGCCGGCGCGTGGTCGAGCAGGAGCAGCTCGGACTGGAGCTGGAAGCCGCCTACCGCCGGTTGAAGAAGCTCTCGGCCCGCCTCGTGGTGGCGCAGGAGCGGGAACGCACGCTGATCTCGCGCGAGCTGCACGACCAGCTCGGGCAGACCCTCACCGGCATGGTGCTGCACCTGCATGCGGCCAAGCGCGCAGCCGATCCGGACGCGGCGTCGACGCACACCGACACCGCCATGGAGATGGCGCAGGGCGCCGTGTCCCAGCTCAAGACGCTGTCGTTCTCCCTGAGGCCGGCGCAGCTCGACCTGTTCGGGCTGGTGGCCGCGGTGCAGAGCGCCGTCCACCGCATCGCCGAGCCCGCGGGCCTGAAATCCACCGTCGCCTCGCGCGGCACCGAGCCCAAGACGCTGTCGGAAACGGCGTCCGTCGCGGTGCGCCTGGTGCAGGAGGCGATGAACAACGTCGCGCGCCACGCCAACGCGTCGCAGGTCTGGGTGCGCCTGCGCTTCCTGCCGCACGACCGCATCGGCGTGCTCGTGATGGACGACGGAGTCGGCTTCGACAAGAACGAGCTGCTGCCCGGACAGCCGAGCGAGCGCAATGTCGGGCTCTACGGAATGATCGAGCGCACCGAGCTGGCCGGCGGCCGGCTGCACATCCGCACCAGCCCGGGCCGGGGCGTTGCGGTCAGGGCGGTGCTATGAGACGCTGCTGTAGAAAGGCGCCCAATGAATACTGATCCGACCCAGTCTCCCATCCGGATCGTGCTGGCCGATGACCACGACCTGGTCCGCTCGG
The DNA here is from genome assembly GCA_028291885.1 of Ramlibacter sp. Classification (GTDB taxonomy): domain Bacteria; phylum Pseudomonadota; class Gammaproteobacteria; order Burkholderiales; family Burkholderiaceae_C; genus Ramlibacter. Next base: position 3,302 of record JAQGNJ010000283.1, read on the forward strand.
GCATCAAGGCCTTGCTGTCGATGATCGATGGCGTCGAGGTGATCGCCGAGGCGCGAGACGGCCAGGAGCTGATCCAGCTGGTCGAGACCCTCAATCCCGACATCGTGATGACCGACATCTCCATGCCGCGCATGGACGGCATCGCCGCGATCTCGCAGATCCACGGCAGCCATCCGCAGGTGCGACTGCTGGTGCTGTCGATGTACGACACGGTGGACTTCGTCAAGCGCGCCGTCGCCAACGGCGCCTGCGGCTATCTGATGAAGGACGCGCCGCCCTTCGAGCTCGAACAGGCGGTGCGCAGCGTGGTCGCGACCGGCAGTTACTTCAGCCCGGCGATCGCGCAGCGGCTGCTGCAGCCGTCCGAGCCCACCATCGACGACGAGCTGACGCAGCGCCAGATCGAGATCCTCAAGATGATCGCGCAGGGCCGCGCTTCCAAGGAGATCGCCTTCGAGCTCGGCCTGTCGCCCAAGACGGTGGACGTGCACCGCGCCCGCATCATGGAAAGACTGAGGCTGAACGACATCGCCAGCCTGACGCTGTACGCGGTCCGCAAGGGCCTGGTCAAGCCCTGATCTGACCTGCGCCCTCAGCGCGGCGCCAGCCGCAGCAGCCGCCCCTTGGGCAGATCGGTGAGCACGTAGAGCAGGCCGTCCGGACCCTGGCGGACGTCGCGGATCCGTTCGCCCTGCGCGATCATCTTGTGCTCGCGCTGCACCTTGCCGCCCGACAGCTCGATCCGGTCCAGGTAGCCGAACTTGAGCGAGCCGACGAACAGGTTGCCCTTGATCGCGGCGCCGTAACGGTCGCTGGTGAGGAAGGCCATGCCGGACGGCGCGATCGACGGCACCCAGTAGTGCAGCGGTTGCTCCATGCCTTCGCGGCTCGCGATGCCCTCGCCGATCGGCCCTCCGCCATAGTTCGCGCCGTAGGTGATCACCGGCCAGCCGTAGTTGCGGCCGGCCTGCGGCAGGTTGATCTCGTCGCCGCCCTGCGGTCCGTGTTCGTGCTGCCAGAGCCTGCCGTCCGGCCCGAGCGTCGCGCCCTGCGAATTGCGGTGGCCATAGCTCCAGATCTCGGGCAAGGCGCCGGCACGACCGGCGAAGGGATTGCCCGGCGCCGGCGCGCCCTCCTTGGTGACGCGCACGATTTTGCCGAGGTGGTTATCCAGCTTCTGCGCATCTTCCTTGCGGCTGAAGCGCTCGCCGAGCGTGAGGAACAGGTTGCCGTCCGGCGCTTCGACGATGCGGCAACCGAAGTGCAGGTTGCTCGCCACCTTGGGCTTCTGGCTGAAGATGACACGCACCTGCTCCAGCCGCGAGTCGTCCGCGGCCAGGGTGGCGCGCGCCAATGCCGTGCTGTTGCCGCCTGGCCCGGGCTCGGAGAAACAGAAATACAGGGTCCGGTTGCGCTCGAAACCGGAATCGAGCGCCACGTCGAGCAGCCCGCCCTGCCCCGCCGCGACCACCGGCGGCACGCCACCCAGCGGCGGACCGATGCGGCCGTCCGCCCCGACGATCCGCATGCGGCCCGGCCGCTCGGTCACGAGGTAGCGCCCTCGCGGGAGGAAGGCGACGGCCCAGGGATGCTCCAGGCCCGTCGCCACCGCTTGCACAGTCACGTCCTGGGCATGCACCAGCCCGCGCAGGAGCAGGCAGGCGCAGAGCGCCAGCAGGCGGGTGGAGAAGGCAAACATTCGCGAACTGCGTGACATGGACTGGCCTCCTGGCGTTGCGGAAAGCCATTCTTTCCGCGTCGGCAAGCATGCCGTGGCAGGCCGCCGAAAGTCCTGCCCATTCGCTTGAGAATCAATGAGTTACGTTTCACGGCCGGCTTGACTTGCAAGTGCTCGGCCGTTAACCTCGCGGCCGATGTCACGCTGGCTCTGCACTTTCGTCCTCCTGTCCTGCGTCTCACGCGCGGCCGTGAGCGCGCCGGCCGACGACGACATGGGCCGCTTCATGGCGGACAAGGGATTGCTCGAGCGCCTGGAACAGGTTCGCACCCGCGTCGCCGACAAGGCATCCGACCTCGTGCTGACCGCGATGGGCTTCCTGGGCGTGCCGTACCGCCGCGGCGGCAATTCGGCCGACACCGGTTTCGATTGCAGCGGTTTCGTCCGCGCGATGTACGAGCAGACCGTCGGCCTGATCCTTCCCCGGCGCGCCAACGAACAGGCGGCCGCCACGCAGACCATCGACCGCAAGGACCTGCAGCCCGGCGACCTGGTGTTCTTCAACACCATGCGCCAGGCCTTCAGCCACGTCGGCATCTACGTCGGCGAGGGCAAGTTCATCCACTCACCCAAGCCGGGCGCGCAGGTGCGGGTGGAGGACATGGGCGTGGCGTATTGGGCGCATCGCTTCGACGGCGCGCGCCGCGTGCAGTCCGCTGTCCTCCCGGCAGCGGAAATCCTCACCGTCCAGCCCTGACTCGCGGCCGGCGCCGGCGCCCGGGAAGATGACCGCGAAGGGCGCCAACCGCACGGATGTGCCGCTGGCCCTCCTGCCCATGCGCTGCCGCTGAGGCCGCTCAGCCTCTTGCTTGGACCAAGGGCGTTGCGCCCTGCTCGCCTATTTGCGCGGGGGCGGCACGTCGGTGCAGGTGCCGTGCGCGATTTCCGCCGCCATGCCGACGCTCTCGCCCAGCGTCGGATGCGGATGGATGGTCTTGCCGATGTCGATCTCGTCGGCGCCCATCTCGATGGCAAGCGCCACCTCGCTGATCAGGTCGCCGGCATGGGTGCCGACGATGCCGCCGCCCAGGATGCGATGCGTCTGGGCGTCGAACAGCAGCTTGGTGAAGCCTTCGTCGCGGGTGTTGGCGATGGCGCGGCCGGAGGCGCTCCACGGGAAGTGGCCCTTCTTGATCGCGATGCCCTGGGCCTTGGCCTGGTCCTCGGTGAGGCCCACCCACGCGACCTCGGGGTCGGTGTAGGCCACGCTCGGGATGACCCGCGCGTTGAAGGCGGCGCGCCTGAGCGCTTCGTCGCCGTTGATGTCGCCGGCCGCAACTTCGGCCGCGACGTGCGCCTCGTGCACCGCCTTGTGGGCCAGCATCGGCTGGCCGACGATGTCGCCAATCGCGAAGATGTGCGGCACGTTGGTGCGCATCTGGATGTCGACCGGGATGAAGCCGCGGTCGCTCACGGCGACGCCGGCCTTGTCGGCGCCGATCTTGTTGCCGTTCGGGCTGCGGCCGACCGCCTGCAGCACGAGGTCATAGACCTGCGGCTCCCTGGGCGCCTGCTCGCCCTCGAAGCTGACGCGGATGCCGTCCTTCGTCGCTTCGGCGCCGACGGTCTTCGTCTTGAGCATGATGTTGTCGAAGCGCGGCGCATTCATCTTCTGCCAGACCTTGACCAGGTCGCGGTCCGCGCCCTGCATCAGGCCGTCGAGCATTTCCACCACGTCCAGCCGCGCACCGAGCGTCGAATACACGGTGCCCATCTCGAGCCCGATGATGCCGCCGCCCAGGATCAGCATGCGCTTGGGAACGGCCGCCAGGTCCAGCGCGCCGGTCGAATCGACGACGCGGGGGTCTTTGGGCATGAACGGCAGCTGCACGGCCTGGGAGCCGGCCGCGATGATGCAGCTGCGGAACCTGACAGTCTGCTTCTTGCCGCTCTGCTCCTGCCCGCCGCCGGTGGTCTCCTGCACTTGCACATGATGCGGATCGAGGAACTGGCCGTAGCCGCGCACCACCGTGACCTTGCGCATCTTCGCCATCGCGGAGAGGCCGCCGGTCAGCTTGCCGACCACCTTGTCCTTGTGCGCCTTGAGCTTGGGCAAATCCAGCTGCGGCTTGCCGTAGCTCACGCCCAGCGCCTCGAAGTGGCTCACTTCGTCCATCACGGCCGCCACGTGCAGCAGCGCCTTGGACGGGATGCAGCCCACGTTCAGGCAGACGCCGCCGAGCGTCGCATAGCGCTCGACCAGCACCACCTTCAGGCCGAGATCGGCGGCGCGAAACGCGGCCGAATAGCCGCCGGGGCCGGCGCCCAGGACGAGGATGTCGCATTCGAGGTCGGCGCCACCGGCGTAGGAGCTCGCGGGAGCGGCGACCGGGGCGCCGGGAGCAGGCGCGGCAGCCGCAGCCGCGGCTACAGGCGCAGCGGCCGAACCCGGCTTGCCTTGATCGACCGGCTGTTTTTTGTCTTCCGCTGCTTCGATCAGCAACAGCACCGATCCCTGGGCAACCTTGTCGCCGAGCTTGACCTTCAGCTCCTTGACCACGCCCGCGTGCGTCGACGGGATCTCCATCGACGCCTTGTCGCTTTCCACGGTGACCAGCGACTGCTCGGCCTTGATCGTGTCGCCGGGCTGGACCAGCAGCTCGATCACCGCGACTTCATCGAAGTCGCCGATGTCCGGGACCTTGACTTCAACGAGGCTGCTCATTTGGCTTCTTTCATCTTGACTGTGAACACGTCCGCCGGGCCGGCGGAATTGCGGTCGAACTCGCAGCCGGCGGCGATGCCGGCCTCGGCCACTTCGCGAGCGGTCCTGGCCTTGCCGTAGACCGCGTGCATGGCGCCGAGCGCGAAGCTGCGGCCCGACCCGATGCCCCAGAACTCCTTGAACTCGAAGACCTCGCGGTAGCTGTAAAGGCCGTAGATGCCGGTGGCGTTGGCGATCACGACGCTGAACTGGCTCGACTCGTACGGGTCGCTGTCCTCCTCCTTGGTCTGCAGGAAGAAGTTGTCCTTCAGGTAAGGATGCAGCTTGGTGAAAGTGTCGAACACTTCGTCCTTGCTACCCAGCCTGAGGATCTCGCGCGGCATCGACCCCATCGCCTTGCGCAGCACCGGGAAGTGGGCCACCGTGCCGGCCATGCCGATGAAGCTCGGGCCGTAATCGGTTTCCACCTGGAAGATCTTGGTGTTGTCCTCGAAGCGGTGGGCCAGCCGCGTATCGCCGAAGGTCACCAGGGTATCCGCGGCAATGGCGATCTGCCCCGCCTTGCGTACTACTACGACAGTCGTCATTCAGCAGCGCTCCGTCACAGCAGCACGCGGCGGAAGTCCGCCAGGACGGCGCCCAGGTACGCGTTGAAACGGGCGGCCGCCGCGCCGTCGATGACGCGGTGGTCGTACGAGAGCGACAGCGGCAGGACCAGACGCGGCACGAACTGCTTGCCGTCCCAGACCGGCTTCATCGCGCTCTTGGACAGCCCGAGGATCGCGAGCTCCGGCGCGTTGATGATGGGCGTGAAGTGGGTGCCGCCTATCCCTCCGAGGGAGCTGATGGAGAAGCAGCCGCCGCTCATGTCGGCCGGTCCCATCTTGCCGTCGCGCGCCTTCTTCGCCAGCTCGCCCATCTCCTGGCTGATCTGCAGGATGCCCTTCCTGTCGGCGTCCTTCAGCACGGGGACGACGAGGCCGTTGGGCGTGTCGGCGGCGAAGCCGATGTGGAAGTACTGCTTGTAGACCAGCTGGTCGCCATCCAGGCTGGCGTTGAACTCGGGGAATTTCTTCAGCGCGGAGACGACTGCCTTGATCACGAAGGCCAGCATCGTCACCTTGACGCCCGACTTCTCGTTTTCCTTGTTCGTGGCGACGCGGAAGGCTTCCAGCTCGGTGATATCGGCGTCGTCGTTGTTGGTGACGTGCGGGATCATCACCCAGTTGCGGTGCAGGTTGGCGCCGCTGATCTTCTTGATCCGCGACAGGTCCTTGCGCTCGACCGGGCCGAATCTGGTGAAGTCCACCTTGGGCCAGGGCAGCAGGTCCAGCCCGGCGCCGCCGCCACCGGCCGGAGCCTTCGCCGCCAGAGCCTTGGTCTGCGCCTCGCCCTTCATCACCGAGCGGGTGAAGTTCTGCACGTCATCCTGCGTGATCCGGCCCTTGGGGCCAGTCCCCTTCACTTCTTCCAGGGGCACGCCGAGTTCGCGCGCGAACTTGCGCACCGAAGGCGACGCGTGCGGCAATGCGGCCGTCGGCGCCGCGGGTTCGTGCGGCGGGAGTGCGGCGGTTGGCACCGTGCGTTCCGCGACCGGCGCCGGCTGCGCTGCGGGACTTGCCCGCTCTCCCTGCGGGGGAGAGGGTTGGGGTGAGGGGCTGCCCGCGCCGGCCGCCCCTTCCAGCACCACGAGCAGGTCTCCGATATTGAGCTTGTCGCCCAGCTTGACCTTCAGTTCCTTCACCACGCCGCCGGCGGACGAGGGGATTTCCATCGAGGCCTTGTCCGACTCCACGGTGATCAGCGACTGCTCGGGCTTGACGGTGTCGCCAGGCTTGACCAGCAACTCGATCACCGCGACATCCTTGAAGTCGCCGATATCCGGCACGCGGACTTCGACCGCGCCGCCGCCGCCGGGCGCGGGCGCGGAAAGCTGTGCGGGTGCCGGCGCCGCGGCTTTGGCTTGCTGCCCCGGGCCCGCGGAGGGCTGGGGCGGGGGCGAGCCAGCTGGCGCCGAAGGGGAACTCTGGGTCGTGCCTTCAAGCACGACGAGGAGCGACCCCTGCTTGACCTTGTCGCCGAGCTTGACCTTCAGCTCCTTGACGACCCCGGCCGACGACGACGGGATCTCCATCGAGGCCTTGTCGGATTCCACCGTGACCAGCGACTGTTCGGCTTTCACCGTGTCGCCGGGTTTGACGAGCAGTTCGATGACCGCAACCTCGTCGAAGTCCCCGATGTCGGGGACTTGCACTTCTATCAACGCCATGTTCTTGTTCTCCGGTCGTCTCTTCAGGCAGTCATCAAGCGTACAGCGGATTGATCTTGTCCGCCTTGATGCCGTACTTGGCGATCGCCTCGGCGACCTTCGCCACCGGGACCGCGCCCTCCTCGCTCAGGGCCTTCAGAGCGGCCACCACGACGTAATGCCGGTTGATCTCGAAGTGCTCGCGCAGCTTGCTGCGGAAGTCGCTGCGGCCGTAGCCGTCGGTGCCCAGCACCTTGTACGTGCGACCCTTGGGAATGAACGGGCGAATCTGCTCTGCGAATGCTTTCATGTAGTCCGTGGAGGCCACGACCGGGCCGCCGTGTTTTTCGAGTTGTTGGCCGACGAACGATACCCGCGGCTGCTCGGTCGGGTGCAACAGGTTGTACCGCTCCGCGTCCTGGCCGTCGCGCGCCAGTTCGTTGAAGCTGGGGCAGCTCCACACGTCGGCGGCGACCCCCCAGTCCTGCTCCAGCAGCGCCTGGGCCGCGATCGATTCGCGCAGGATGGTGCCCGAGCCGAGCAGCTGCACCCGCGGTGCGGACCCCTTGCCCCCGGCCGATCCGGCGGCGCCTTCCTTGAACAGGTACATGCCCTTGATGATCTGCTGCTCGGTGCCGGCCTGCAGGCCCGGCATCGGGTAGTTCTCATTGAGCAGCGTGAGGTAGTAATAGACGTTTTCCTGCTTCTCCACCATGCGGTGCAGCCCGTGCTGCATGATCACCGCCACTTCGTGGGCGAAGGTCGGGTCGTAGCTGACGCAGTTGGGAATCGTGGCGGCGAGGATCTGGCTGTGGCCGTCCTCGTGCTGCAGGCCTTCGCCGTTCAGCGTCGTGCGGCCCGAGGTTCCGCCCAGCAGGAAGCCGCGTGCCTGCATGTCGCCCGCGGCCCAGGCCAGGTCGCCGATGCGCTGGAAGCCGAACATCGAGTAATAGACATAGAACGGCACCATGATGCGGTTGCTCGTGGAATACGAGGTCGCCGCCGCGATCCAGCTGGCCATGCCGCCGGCCTCGTTGATGCCTTCCTGCAGGATCTGCCCGCCCTGGTCTTCCTTGTAGTAGGAGACCTGGTCGCGGTCCTGCGGCGTGTACTTCTGGCCTTCGACGCTGTAGATGCCGATCTGGCGGAACAGGCCTTCCATGCCGAAGGTGCGCGCCTCGTCGACCAGGATCGGCACGACGCGCGGCCCAAGCTCCTTGTCGCGCAACAGCGCCGTCAGGAAACGCACGTAGGCCTGCGTCGTGCTGATCTCGCGGCCTTCCGCCGTCGGATCGAGCACCGCCTTGAAGGCTTCGAGCGGCGGCACCTTGAGCTGCTCGTCGGCCCGGGTGCGGCGCTTGGGCAGGAAGCCGCCGAGCGCCTGGCGCCGCTCGTGCAGGTACTTCATCTCCGGCGTGTGTTCTTCCGGCTTGTAAAACGGGATCTCGGCCAGCTTCTCGTCCGGGATCGGGATGTTGAAGCGGTCGCGGAAAGTCCGGATGTCGTCGTCGGTCAGCTTCTTGGCCTGGTGGGCGATGTTGCGTCCCTCGCCGGCCTTGCCCATGCCGAAGCCCTTGACGGTCTTGATCAGGAGCACCGTCGGCTGGCCCTTGGTGTTGACGGCCTTGTGGTACGCGGCATAGACCTTCTGCGGGTCGTGACCCCCGCGCTGCAGCCGCCAGATGTCCTCGTCGCTCATCCTGGAGACCATCTCGAGCGCCTTCGGATGCTTGCCGAAGAAGTTCTTGCGCACGAAGGCGCCGTCGTTGGCCTTCATCGCCTGGTAGTCGCCGTCGACCGTCTCCATCATGATCTTGCGCAGGATGCCTTCCTTGTCGCGGGCCAGCAGCGGGTCCCAGTAGCTGCCCCAGACCAGCTTGATGACGTTCCAGCCGGCGCCGCGGAATTCGCCTTCCAGCTCCTGGATGATCTTGCCGTTGCCGCGCACCGGGCCGTCCAGCCGCTGCAGGTTGCAGTTGACGACGAAGATCAGGTTGTCCAGCTTTTCGCGGGCCGCGACACCGATCGCGCCCAGGCTTTCCACTTCGTCCATCTCGCCGTCGCCCAGGAAGGCCCAGACCTTGCGCTTGGACGTGTCGGCGATGCCGCGGGCGTGCAGGTACTTCAGGAAGCGCGCCTGGTAGATCGCCATCAGCGGGCCCAGGCCCATCGAGACGGTGGGGAACTGCCAGAACTCCGGCATCAGCTTGGGATGGGGATAGCTCGAAAGGCCCTTGCCGTCCACTTCCTGGCGGAAATTGAGCAGCTGCTCCTCGGAGATGCGGCCCTCCATGAAGGCGCGCGCATAGATGCCGGGCGACGAGTGGCCCTGGATGTAGAGGCAGTCGCCGCCGTGGTCGGCGGTTTCGCCGTGCCAGAAGTGGTTGAAGCCGGCGCCGAACATGGTGGCCAGCGAGGCGAACGAGCTGATGTGGCCGCCGAGGTCGCCGCCGTCTTCCGGATGCAGGCGGTTGGCCTTGACCACCATCGCCATCGCGTTCCAGCGCATGTAGGCGCGCAGCCGCTCCTCGATCTCGAGGTTGCCGGGGCAGCGCTCCTCGTCCTCGGGCTCGATGGTGTTGACGTATCCCGTATTGGCCGAAAATGGCGAATCGATGCCGTGCTGGCGGGCTTCCTCGAGCAGTTGATCGAGCAGGAAATGGCCGCGTTCGCGACCCTCGCTGGCAATGACCGCTGCCAGTGCGTCGACCCATTCCCGGGTTTCCTGGGCGTCGGGGTCGTTGGCTGCGCCACCGATCATGTTGTCGGGTTGTGCTGACATGTTGTCTCCTTGTCTCTCTGGGGTCTGGCGTAATTTAGTACGGCGTTCCCGTACGCGGCGAAAGTGTCGCACAGAATTCCTGCCGTTTCAAATCGTGCCGCGTCATTTCATGATGTGGTTTTTGCGAAACCCGTCGGTGACGGCGGCGGCCGTTGCCCCAGCACACCGGCGGGCCAATGCGCGGCCTGAGTTGCCGCTGCGCCTACACTTCCAGCTTCATGCAAGAACCCGTCACCGTCAGCGAATTCGGCCCGGACGCGCCTGCCCCTCCGGGCGTCTGGCGGCGCTGGTGGCGGCGCCAGACGCCCGTGCGCCAGGACCGGTTCGCGATGCTCGCGCCGCTGGCCGCCGTCGCGCTGTTCCTGGCCGCCATCGCCTCCGCCTTCGTCTACCTGCGGCTGGAGGAAATGGACCGCGAGCAGGAAGCCGTCAAGCGCGACGTCGAGTACGCGCAGCAGCGTGTGAGGCTGCGCCTGCTGGAGCGGCAAGAGCAGCTGATGCGGATCGCGCGCGACATCTCCAACCTCGAGGTCGACAACGAGGAGTTCGTCGGCAGGGCCGAATCGATGGTCGTGCAGTATCCCGAGCTGCAGGCGCTGAGCTGGATCGACGAGCGGCGCCGGATCCATGCCAGCTATTCGGCGCCCAGCGTGCCCAATGCCCACCTGAGGGCCGAAGGCGCGGTGCTGCGGGTCGGCGAAACCGAGATCATGTACGGCCTGGCGCGCGACCTGCAGCAGCCGGTGTACTCCCAGCCGACGGCGGGCAGCGAAGGCACGGGGCTGCTGCAGCTGCACGTGCCGTTGACGATGCAGGGCAAGTTCGGCGGCGTGATCCTCGGCGAATACTCGATCGACGGCCTGCTGCGCTACGGCGTGCCGGCCGACGTCTCGGCCAAGTACGCGGTCTCCCTGCTCGACGCCAAGGGACGGGTGCTGGCCGGCACCGCCTTGCCGGTGCGCAACCCGGCCAACCTGCTGCCCTGGGCGACCCGGCCCAACGAATACGAAGTGCCGGTCTCGCCCGTCGGCAACGGCCTGGTGATCCGGGCCCAGGCCTACCGGACCTCGCTCGGCGTGATCGGCAGCGGCCTGTTCTGGCTGGTCGGCGCGCTCTCGGTCATGACGGCATGGATGCTGATCGGCAACTGGCGCCACACCCGGCGCCGGATGCAGGCGCAGCAGGCGCTGATCGCCGAAACGAACTTCCGCCGCGCGATGGAGAACTCGATGCTGACGGGCATGCGGGCGCTCGACATGCAGGGACAGATCACCTACGTGAACGCGGCCTTCTGCCAGATGACGGGCTGGAGCGAAGGCGAGCTGGTGGGCCGCACGCCGCCCTTCCCGTACTGGCCGGAGTCGGATCGCGAGCAGCTCGCCGCGCGGCTCGAGGAGGAACTGCAGGGCCGGACCACCTCGGGCGGCTTCCAGGTGCGCGTCAAGCGCAGGGACGGCAGCCTGTTCGACGCCCGGCTCTACGTGTCGCCGCTGGTGGACGCCAAGGGCCACCAGAGCGGCTGGATGACGTCGATGACCGACATCACCGAGCCGAACCGGATCCGCGAACAACTGTCGGCGTCGTACGAGCGGTTCACGACCGTGCTGGAAGCGCTCGACGCGTCGGTGTCGGTCGCGCCGCTGGGCAGCGAGGAACTGCTGTTCGCCAACAAGCTGTACCGGCTCTGGTTCGGCGTCCACACCGCCGGCCACCTGCAGATGGTGGCCCAGGCGGGCGTGCCGGACCATCCGCGCAGCGACGAATCGCTGGACGACGTCGACTCCTTCGTCGGCCTGCCGACCGGCACGCTGACCACGGCGCTCTCGGAAAATGCGGAGATCTTCGTGCCCGAGCTGGGCAAGTGGCTGGAGGTGCGTTCGCGCTACCTGAACTGGGTCGACGGCCGGCTGGCGCAGATGGTCATCGCCACCGACATCACGCCGCGGCGCCATGCGGAAGAACAGTCGGCGGCGCAGGCCGAGCGCGCGCAGTCGGCCAGCCGCCTGATCACCATGGGCGAGATGGCCTCCAGCGTCGCCCACGAACTGAACCAGCCGCTCACGGCCATCAACACCTACTGCAACGGCATGGTGTCGCGCATCAAGGGCAACCAGATCAGCGAGAACGACCTGCTCGCGGCGCTGGAGAAGACCGCGCGCCAAGCCCAGCGGGCCGGCCAGATCATCCAGCGCATCCGCTCCTTCGTGAAGCGCAGCGAGCCCAATCGCACGCTGTCGGACGTGACCCTGATGGTCAACGAGGCGGTGGAGCTGGCCGACATCGAGCTGCGCCGGCGCAACGTGCGGCTGTCGCACTACGTGGCCGCGCGGCTGCCGACGCTGCTGGTGGACCCGATCCTGATCGAGCAGGTGCTGGTCAACCTGTTGAAGAACGCCGCCGAATCCATCGATCACGCCCAGCGTCCCGCCGCGCGCCGCACGGTCGAATTGCGCGTCGTGCCCAAGCACGTCGACTTGCTGCCCGTCGTCGAGTTCTCGGTGCAGGACTCCGGCGCGGGCCTGGCGCCCGAGGTGATGGACCGGCTCTACGAAGCCTTCTTCTCGACCAAGGTCGAGGGCATGGGCATCGGGCTGAACCTGTGCCGCACCATCGTCGAGTCGCACCAGGGACGGATGCAGGCGGAGAACCTCTACAATGGCCCGGACGTTTCTGGCTGCCGCTTTTCCTTCTGGATCCCGGTCTCCAGCGCCGCCAATCCAACAGTTAACAAGGACACTGGAGTGACTGCATGAAGAATGCGGCCTGCCCCGTGGAGACGGACGAATGAGCTTGATTCCCAAAAAGGGTACGGTCTACGTCGTCGACGACGACGAGGCGGTGCGCGATTCCCTGCAGTGGCTGCTCGAAGGCAAGGACTACCGGGTCCGCTGCTTCGATTCGGCCGAATCCTTCCTCTCCCGCTACGACCCGCGCGAAGTCGCCTGCCTGATCGTCGACATCCGCATGGGCGGCATGACGGGCCTGGACCTGCAGGACCGGCTGCTGGAGCGAAAGTCGCCGCTGCCCATCGTCTTCATCACCGGCCACGGCGACGTGCCGATGGCGGTGAACACGATGAAAAAGGGCGCGATGGATTTCATCCAGAAGCCGTTCAAGGAAGAAGAGCTGGTCAACCTGGTCGAGCGCATGCTCGGACACGCCAAGGACGCCTTCGCGGAATCGCAGAGCGCCGCCAGCCGCGACGCCCTGCTGTCCAAACTGACCTCGCGCGAGGCCCAGGTGCTCGAGCGCATCGTCGCCGGCCGCCTCAACAAGCAGATCGCCGACGACCTGGGCATCAGCATCAAGACGGTGGAGGCGCACCGCGCCAACATCATGGAAAAGCTCAACGCCAACACGGTGGCCGACCTGCTCAAGATCGCTCTCGGGCAGAACGCCGCCAAAGCCTGACCGACACCCAACCAACGCCCGCCGCCGCTTCCGGCCGCGGGCGTTTTTCATCCGGACATCGAACATGACAGCCCAACTGATCGACGGCAACGCCCTCGCCAGGCAGATCCGCGCCGACGTCGCCGGCAGGACCGCCGCACTCAAGGCCCGCGGCATCCAGCCCGCGCTCTCCATCATCCTGGTCGGCGACGACCCGGCCAGCCAGGTCTATACCAGGCACAAGGTCAACGACAGCACCGAGACCGGGTTGCAGGCGACGCTCGAGCGCTATCCGGCGACGCTGGCCGAGAGCGAGCTGCTGGCCCGCATCGATGCGCTGAACCGCGATCGCGCCGTGCACGGCATCCTGGTGCAGCTGCCGCTGCCCAGGCACATGGATTCGAGCAAGGTCATCGAGGCCATCGCGCCCGAGAAGGACGTGGACGGCTTCCACGTCGCCAGCGCCGGCGCGCTGATGGTCGGCCGGCCGGGCTTCTGGCCCTGCACCCCCTACGGCTGCATCAAGATGCTCGACGCGATCGGCTACGACCTCAAGGGCAAGCACGCGGTCGTGATCGGCCGCAGCAACATCGTCGGCAAGCCGATGGCGATGATGCTGCTGGGAAAGAACGCAACCGTCACCATTTGCCATAGCGCCACCCGCGACCTGAAGGCGATGACGCTGCAGGCGGACGTGGTTGTCGCCGCGGTCGGCAAGCGCAACGTGCTGACGGCCGACATGGTCAAGCCGGGCGCGGTCGTGATCGACGTCGGCATGAACCGCAACGACGAAGGCAAGCTGTGCGGCGACGTGGACTTCGAAGGCGTCAAGCAGGTCGCCGGCTGGATCACGCCGGTGCCCGGCGGCGTCGGTCCGATGACCCGCGCCATGCTGCTGGTCAACACCCTCGAAGCCGCCGAGCGCGCCGCGCAATCGCGCCCATAAAGAGGTTTGATGCGGGCGCCGGTTGAATTGCCGCGCACTGCCGCAAAATGCGGGAGATGACGAACCCGCTTCTCGAATTCGACAATCTTCCCCTGTTCGACCGCATCGAACCGGCCCACGTGGCGCCGGCCCTGGATGTGCTGCTTGCCAGCGCCGACGAGGCCCTCGAAAAGGTCACTCAGCCGGACTTCCCGGCGCGCTGGGACGAGATCGCGAAGACGCTGGACACCTCGACCGAGCGCCTGGGCCGGGCCTGGGGCGCGGTGAGCCATCTCAACAGCGTGGCCGACACGCCCGAGCTTCGCGCCGCCTACAACGAGGCCCTGCCCCGCGTCACCGAGTTCTGGACCCGCCTGGGCTCGGACGAACGGCTCTACGCCAAGTACAAGGCGATCGATCCGGCGACGCTCAATCCGGAACAGCGCCAGGCCCACAAGAACGCGGTCCGCAATTTCGTCCTGTCGGGCGCCGAACTGGGCGGCCAGGCCAAGGAGCGCTTCTCGCGCATCCAGGAGCGGCAGGCCGAGCTGAGCCAGAAGTTCAGCGAGAACGCGCTCGACGCCACCGAAGCCTATGCCTATTACGCCGCGCAGGACGAACTCGACGGCGTGCCGGCCGACGTGATCGCCGCCGCCCGCGCCGCCGCCCAGGCCGAGGGCAAGGCCGGCCACAAGCTGACGCTGAAGATGCCCAGCTACCTGCCGGTGATGCAGTTCGGCCACAACCGCACGCTGCGCGAGCGCCTGTACCGCGCCTACGTCACGCGCGCCAGCGACCAGGGCGACCCGAAGTTCGACAACTCGCGGCTGGTGAGCGAGATCCTGGCCTTGCGGCAGGAGGAAGCCAGGCTCCTTGGCTACAGGAA
>JAQGNJ010000291.1 GCA_028291885.1 Ramlibacter sp.
GGCCTCGGTCTCGAAACTTGCCCAGGGGCTGAACCGCCCGGGCATGGACGAGAGCCAGAGCGTGCCGGGTACCTCCGGCGGCAGCGAAAGCGGACGCAGCGTCATTCGGAAATTTTGCTCGCAACCAGTGGATGCGTCTGCGTGCGGCAGTCCGTTCCCGGCCGCTATTGCGTGGTGCTCGTGCGCTGCCGGGCGACATCGAACTCGGTCACGATTGGCGCGGCATTGCCCCAGGAGGTGCGGATGTGGGTCAGGACCGTCGCGATGTCGGCGTCGTTGAGCGTCAGCACATAGGGAGGCATGCCGAAGGGCCGCGGATTGCCGGCCGTCGCCGGCGCATAGCCGCCGTGCAGGACGATCTGCACCAGGTTGGCGGTCTGGGGCATCAGCACGGCGCGGTTGCCGGCCAGCGGCGGATAGGCGCCCGGCACGCCCTGGCCCTGGTCGCCGTGGCATTGCACGCAATGCTGCTCGTACAGTTTGGCGCCGCGCTCCGCGACGGTGGTGCCGACCCTGGTGGGTTCGCGCGGCACCTGCGGCGGCGCGGTCTGGGGCAGCGCCTTCAGGAACACCGCCATCGAGCGCAGGTCGGTGTCGCTCCAGTGCTGGGTGCTGTGAAGCACCACTTCGGCCATCGGCCCGAGCACGCTGCCACGCGGCGAGACGCCGGTCTGCATCACGCGCACCACGTCCTGCACCGGCCAGTCGGCGACGCCCGCTTCCGCCGCCGAGGTGAGCGCCGGCGCGTACCAGTTCTGCATCGGGATCAGCCCGCCCGACAGGTCCATCATGTTGGCGCTGGCGCCCAGGGCGTTGCGCGCCGTGTGGCAGGCGGCGCAGTGGCCCAGGCCCTCGACCAGGTAGGCGCCGCGGTTCCATTCCGCCGACTTGCGCGTGTCCTCGACGTAGCTGCCGGGGCTGAAATACAGCGCGCGCCAAACGGCCAGGGCGACCTGGGTGTTGAAGGGCCAGCGCAGGCCGTGCTCCTTGTTCGCCTGCTGCACGCCGGGCTGGCTGCGAAGGAAGGCGAAGATCGCGTCCGAATCGGCGCGCGTCACCGTCGTGTAGTTGGGATAGGGGAAGGCCGGATAGAGCAGGCGGCCGTCGCGCGAGCGGCCGTTGTGCATTGCGCGCCAGAACTCGTCGGCCGACCAGGCGCCGATGCCCGTCTTCGGGTCGCCCGTGAGATTGCTGGAGTAGACGACGCCGAACGGCGTCGCGATCGCACGGCCGCCGGCAAAGGCTGCGCCGCCGCGGTCCGTGTGGCACGTCATGCAGTTGCCGACGCGCGCGAGGTAGGCGCCGCGCTCCACCAGTTGCGCCGCCGATCCGGTGGGCGCAGCCGGGGCGATCTTCTCTTCGCCGCGCAGGTTCAGGTAGGCGACCAGCGCGACCAGGGTCAGCGCGGCGACGAGCAAGGCAATCAACACCCGCTTCATGGCGTCTGCCTCCCGGCCGGCAGGGTGGCGCTGCCGCAGGCCATCTCGGGCGGCCGGGGCAATGCAGCCGCCGGTTTGCTTCCGGGCACCGGGACCTGGGCCGCGAGCCAGGTGGCGACCGCGGTGATGTCGCCCGGGGTCAGGCGCTGCGCGATCTCCGCCATGCAGTCGGGCGCGTGGGCGCGACGCTGGCCGGTGCGCCAGGCGCCCAGCTGGCTCGCGATGTAGTCGCGCGGCAGGCCCACCAGGCCCGGTGTATTCGGCTGCACGCCGGTGAGCGTTTCGCCATGGCACTGGGCGCAGGCCGGGATCCTGCGCTTCGGATCGCCCTGCACGGTGAGCAATCGGCCCTGCTGCTGCAAAGCCGCACTGGCGGGCGCCGCGGTCGGCTGCGCATAGGGCAGGTCCAGCGCGGCGAAGTACTGGGCGATCTCCAGCATGTACGGTTCCGACAGCGGGTCCAGCAGCCGCGACATCAGCCCGTAGTGGCGGCGCCCGTCGCGGAAATTCAGCAGCTGGTTGTACAGGTAGCCGGCGGGCTTGCCGGCGATGCGCGGGTAATAGCCGTCGGGGCCGGCGCGGCCTTCCTTGCCGTGGCAGGCGGTGCAGGCCAGCGTGCGCTGGGCCATGGTGTCTTCGAAGAGCGGCGGGGCGGCGGAAGCGCTCGCACACGCGGCCAGAAAAAAAGCGGAAAAAATACGTCTCACGATCCCCCGATGATGCCACCGCGCAGCGCTGCAATTCGCCGCCGGTTTCGCGCCGACGTCCTACAGGTCCCGCGACGCCGCCTGCCTACAGTCGATCCACCTTTTCTCCGGGAGACTCCGATGAGCGAACCAGCCGAGCCCGAGCGGGAGAGCAAAAAAAACCCCGCGCCGCTTCCCATCGGCCAGCGCGAGGGCGAGGGCACGAACGCGGTGACGACGCACGAGCCCGATCCGTCCGCCGAGCCCGTGGCAGACGGCGAGCGCCGCTACATCCCGCGCACCGGCTACAACCACGGCAACGACTGAAATTGCAGCACCACGTCGGACCGTGGATGGGCGACGCAGGGCAGGATCCATCCCTGCGCTTTTTCCTCCGGCAGCACGCCCGGCCATTCGATGCGATAGCCGACCTGCCCGTGCAGCAGGCGGCAGATACAGGTGCGGCAAGCGCCGTTGCGGCACGAGCTCGGCATCTCCAGTCCGGCGCTCGCGGCGGCGGCAAGCAGGGTCTGGTCGGCCGGCGCATCGAAGCACGCGCCACCCGGATCGATGCGCGCCCTGAACACCGGCGCGAGCGGCCCCTGATCGGTCATGGGCCATCATAATCAGCGCTACAACACAAAGCTCCGAGATCCATGCCCAGTTACCAGGTCCGTCCCGCGGTGGCCGGCGATGCAGACGCCATCGCCGCAGTCCATGCCGCTTCCTCCCGCGCAGCCTACGAAGGCCTCGTTCCCGACCACGAAAGCCTGCCGCTCGAAAAGCGCAGGGCCTTCTGGCGCGACGCCATCGAATTCAGCGAGCCGCAAGTCCAGGTCGCGCTCGACGAAGAGGGCGCGCTCGTCGGCTTCACCGGCTACGACCGCTCGCGCGACCCCAAGTCCAAGCCGACCACCGGCGAGATCTGGGCTCTCTACGTCCTGCCCTCGCACTGGAACCACGGCGCCGGGCTGGCGCTGTGGGATGCCACGCGCGAAGGCCTGCTCGGCGAGGACTGCACCGACGTGACGTTGTGGATCCCGCTGTGCAACACCCGGGCACTGCGCTTCTTCGAACTGGCCGGATTCAAGCGCGAGAACAACACGGCCAGGACAGCGGTGATCTCCGGCGTGAAGCTCGAGGAGATCCGGCTCAAGCGCAAGCTCGACTGAGGCCGCCGCCATGGCATCGAGCCTTCTCGCGCTGATCGACGACATCGCCACGCTGCTGGACGACGTGAGCATCCTGGCGAAGGTCGCCGCCAAGAAAACGGCCGGTGTGCTCGGCGACGACCTCGCGCTCAACGCGCAGCAGGTCACGGGGTTGAACGCCGACCGCGAACTGCCGGTGGTCTGGGCCGTCGCCAAGGGCTCCTTCATCAACAAGGCGATCCTCGTGCCCGCGGCGCTGGCCATCAGCGCCTTTGCGCCCTGGGCCGTGACGCCGCTGCTGATGGTCGGCGGCGCATTCCTGTGCTACGAAGGCGCCGAGAAACTCGCGCACAAGCTGCTGCACAGCAGGCAGGAGATCGAGGCCGAACGCCAGGTCCTGACCGCGGCGCTGGCCGATCCGGCGGTGGACCTCGTCGCGCTCGAGAAGGGCAAGATCAAGGGCGCTGTGCGCACCGACTTCATCCTGTCGGCCGAGATCATTGCAATCACCCTGGGCACCGTGGCCGGAACCGACTTCATCACCCGCGTCGGCGTGCTGTCGCTGATCGCCATCGTGATGACGGTCGGCGTGTACGGCCTGGTCGCAGGCATCGTGAAGCTCGACGACTTCGGCCTCTTCCTGAGCCGCAAGGCCGGCGCGGCCAGGGCTTTCGGCCACGCCATCCTCAAGGCCGCCCCCTGGCTGATGAAGGGCCTCTCGGTGGCGGGAACGGCGGCGATGTTCCTGGTCGGCGGCGGCATCCTGGTGCACGGGGTTCCGCCCCTGGCGCATGCGCTCGAGGCCTGGGCCGAGGGCGCCGCGCACGCCGTCGTCATGTTCCTGCTCAACGCGCTGGTCGGCGTCATCGCCGGCGCGATCGTGCTCGGCTTCGTCACGCTGGGCCAGCGCATCCTGCGCGGCAGGGCCGCGACCGCGTGACCTCCTCGCCGATGCTCGAGTGGGTCGAGCAGGAGCAGCCGCGCAGCGCGCGCTGGCGGTCCGAGAGCGGCAACGCGCCGCCGCGCCGGGTGCAGCTGGTCGACGACACCCTCACCGCGGACGCTGCCTATCGGCTCGCCACCGAAGGCACGGGCCTGCTGTGGCGCGGCGATTTCCAGAACGCGCGCCAGTTGCTGCAGGCGATGGCGCGGCGCGCGGACCGCAAGCCGCGCCGCAACGCGAAGGACGAGCCTGCCGATCTCGCCGGGGCGTTCCACCGCCACCGCATGCGGCAGGGGCAGCGCGCGCGGATCCTGGCGATGCTGCTGATCGAGCTCGAAGGCGACTACGGCATCCGGCTGCGCCGCGCGCCCGACCTGAAACTGGCCTGCAGCGAAGCCTGGGGTCCCGCCGACGGCCAGCCCTCGGTCGCCTCGCTGCGCGAACTGCTGGGACTGGTCGGCGCGCATGAATGGCGCAGGAAAGGCGTCGAGATCCCGGCGCTGGGGCCGGCGCCAGGCAACCGCATCCACGCGCACTACGGCGTGTTTTCTCCGGTGCGCGGCGAGTACATCGACCTGGTGGCGCAGGCGCCGCTGCCGGCGACGACGTTGGCTTTCGACATCGGCACCGGCACGGGCGTGCTCGCCGCGCTGCTGGCCCGGCGCGGCGTCCGGCAGGTGATCGGCACCGACCAGGACCCGCGTGCGCTGGCCTGCGCGCGCGACAACCTGCGCAGGCTCGGCCTCGACGGCCGGGTGGATGTGGTCCAGGCCGACCTGTTCCCGCCCGGCCAGGCGCCGCTGGTCGTCTGCAATCCGCCGTGGGTGCCGGGCCGCCCCAGCTCGCCGATCGAACACGCCGTCTACGACGAAGGAAGCCGCATGCTGCGCGGCTTTCTTGCCGGCCTCGCGGCCCACCTCGCGCCGCAGGGCGAGGGCTGGCTGATCCTGTCGGACCTGGCCGAGCACCTGGGCCTGCGCAGCCGCGAGGACCTGCTGGCATGGATCGAAGCCGCGGGCCTGCGGGTGCTGGGCCGCGCCGAAGCACGGCCGCGCCATCCCAAGGCGGCCGACCCGGACGATCCGCTGCACGAGGCGCGCTCCAGGGAAGTCACGGCGCTGTGGCGTCTCGGCCTGGCCGGCTGAGCAGGCGCGGCGTCCTACGCGTGCCGGAGCGCGCCGCTGTCGCCATGCCTGGTCGGGGTGAAGTAGCTTTGCCGGCATGGACTTTTCAGCGGACTGGCTTGACTGGATGCAGTGGCCCGCCATGCTGGCGACAGTGTTCGCCGCCTGGCTGGTCGCCTCCGACAGGGAAACGCGGCGCACGGCCGGCTTCTGGGTGTTCCTCGCGAGCAATGTGCTCTGGATCCTCTGGGGCGTGCACGATGGCGCCTTTGCGCTGATCGCGCTGCAGTTGTCGCTCGCCGCACTGAACATCCGCGGCGTGTTCAAGACCGAGGCGGCCCAGAAGGCGCCACGAAAGTCGCAACGCGCAAACGTCTCGTAGGTTGCTTCCTACCACGCGACGGGCGGTTCCCGGATAAACCCGCCTGCTCATCCTTTTGACAATGGCCCATCCCAACACCGTTTTTTCCGGAGGGTGCCATGCTCAATTCTTCCCATCCAACGCCGGCTTTCGCCGCCGACACGTCGACCATCGTGCGGGCGACCGCCGGCTGGGACGACCTGGACGACGTCGCCCTGGGCTGCGAGTGCGCCGACCCAGCGCTGCAGATCGCCTGCTGGGGCCAGGAAGCGAGCGACGGCGCCCCGGCCGCGAACATCGGCTCCTGAGTCAACCTGCTGGGGAGTAGAGCGTTCCTACAAAGGCATTGGGCGCCGACCCACTTTGCCCGCAAGTCAGCAACCTAAGCTTGGAATCAGCCGGACTCGCCGGCATTTTTCCAACCACTGAAAGGGATTCGACGATGAATGCAACACGAAAAAGCCTGACCGCAATCGCCACCGCGGCTGCGCTGGCCAGCGCGATGGGCCTGGCGCTTGCCCAAGGCACGGGCGGCGGCACCAGCGGCTCGAGCGGCACCGGCACCGGCGCTTCCAGCGGCGCGACGACGGGCAACAGCGGAACTTCCAGCGGCGCGGGCGGCACCAGCGGCACCGGCGCAGGCACCGGCAGCAGCATGAGCAACAGCGGCGGCACCTCGGGCAGCTCGGGTTCGGGCACGGGTTCGCTTTCGGGCAGCAGCAGCTCGACCGCGAGCGGCGGCACCAGCGGCAGCTCGGGCGGCTCGACGATGGGCGCTTCCGGCACGACCGACATGAGCGGCAGCACCGGCATGGGCGGCTCCAGCCGGCGCGCAGGCCGCGCGGACCGCAACTAACGACCAGGCACTTCCGGCCGTCCCGCGATCCCGCGGGGCGGCCCCATCCGGACGACCATGAACCCTTCCAGGCAAGAACCACCGGCAACCGACGACTCCGACGACTTCTGGTCCGCCCTGCGCACCGGCATGCTGCTGGGCGCAGCCGCGCTCGTGATCGTGCTGCCCGCCTTGCACTACTGGAACCGGCCGGTCCCCACGACCTTTCCCAATGCACCGGCCCAGGTCGAGGCGCCAGCCACGCCGGGCGCTCCCGCAGCGGGGCAGGGCGAACGCAAGCTGGCCAGCTTCGGCAGGTCGCGGCCGACGGAGGCGGTGCGCCAGGTGGCGAACTGGAGCGTGTACAGCGGCGATCACCAGAACATGGCGATCGTGATCATCGACAAGAAGGATGCGCGGGTCTGGGTGTTCAAGCCCGATGGCACGCTGCTCTCCAGCACACCGGCCCTGCTTGGCGCCGCTATCGGCGACGAGAGCGTCCCCGGCATCGGCGACAAGCCGCTGTCGCAGGTGCGCCCGGAAGAAAAAACCACGCCGGCCGGCCGCTTCATCGCCGAGCCGGGCCAGAACCTGAACGGCGAAGACATCGTCTGGGTCAGCTACGACCTCGCCGTATCGATGCACCGCGTGAGGCCCACCGTGAAGTCGGAGCGCCGGCTCGAGCGCCTCGCCTCGCCGACGTCCGCGGACAACCGGATCTCGTTCGGCTGCATCAACCTGCCGCCGAAATTCTACGAAGGCGTGCTGAGTCCCACGGTCCAGAAGTACGGCGCCGTCGTCTACGTGCTGCCGGAAACGCGCACGCCGGCGGAGCTGTTCGGCGCTTACGACGTCCCCCCGCCCACCCACGTTGCCCAGCGCTGAGCTGGCGCAGGCCTTGTCTTACAAACGACATCGTCGTGAACTGACGTTACCTTTTGTGGCGGTCTCTAAGGTTGGCACAGCCGGCGAAACGCCGGTCAATTCATCAAATCAACCAGGAGTCCGCCAATGACTGCATCCTTCCAACTCAAGGGCCTGCTCGCAGGCATCGCTACCGTCGCACTGATCGGCACCGCGATGGCACAGGGCAACCCGCCGAATCCCGCGGTCAAGAACGCCCCCACCGGCGCCGGCCAGCAAAGCTCGCAGCAAACGCCCATGGGCACGACCGGCACGCCCGCCGGCGGTGCGACGGCTGCGGGCTCCACTTCGTCCGGTGGCACGGGCAGCAGCACCACTGGTTCGGCCAGCTCGGGCGGCAGCACCTCCGGCGGCTCGACGATGGGTTCCGGTTCGACCGACACCACCACGGCCGCCGCGGGCACCGGTGGCTCGCGCTCGGTCCGCCGCGCACGCGCAGACCGCAACTGACCGTTCGCTGTCACACAAACAAAAGCCAGGCCCTGCGCCTGGCTTTTTTGATGGCTCCGGCAGGCCCGCTCCTGCTGCTCAGGCCGAGCGCCAGGGGTTTTCAGCGACGATGCAGCCGCTGATGCGCCAGGTGTCGTCGGGCTGGCGCTCGAGCGCGAACAGCGCGATCCAGGATTTGTCGTCGTCGTCGGTGATCTGCACCATCTGCAGCACGGTGCCTGAATCTTCCTGCGGCTTGAAGAATGCAACTCCGGCCGGCCGGTAGACCATCGGATAGGCGCCGCGCACCATCGCGAGGAAGCGGCCCGGATTGCCGATCGCTTCGCGCACGTCCGGCGTCGCCGTCGCGAACGCGCTGTCCGCGTCGTCTTCGGCAAAGGCCTGCAACTGGGCCACGATGACTTGCCGCACCGCGGTTTCTTCCGCTTCGGGCAGCGGCGTTGCGCCCGCCCGCGTCGAGGACGTGGCCGCCGCAAACGCGAGGGCGACCAGGAAGGCAAAGCGCAAGAAGACCGGGCTCATGGAATTCTCCCGACGTGTCCCTGGAACCAGCATAGGCAGCGGCGCGTGAGCACCCTGTAGGCAGACGACGCGGCGAGCCGTCGGACGGCGCAGCCGCCGATTCGCGAAGCGGGAATCCGGGCGTTCGAGAGCAGAACCAGCGGGGAGGATTTGCGGAGAAGGTGCAGCCGGGCACGCTGGACAATGTTCTGACGATTCGCGAACCGCGGAGGTCCGATACCTGTCTTTGTAGCGCGTGACCCGGCTGACAGATGCAGTGTGGCAGCGGCGCCAGGCGCACCCGCAAGCCGGCAGCCCAACCGGCTGTAGTCCGCCGCTGGCAGGGCTTAGCGGAACAAACCCTCGAAGCCGTCGGCCGGCTCGAAGCGCTTGTTCCTGTAATGCAGGCGAGTGGGGCCGGGCATCGCCGCGAGCCGCACCGGGTGCCGCTCGTCGCCGGGATAGCAGACCACGCGGGCCCCGTCCAGCTCGAAAGGCTCCGGCTGGATCACCGGCGGGCGCCGGCTGCGCGCGTGCGCCAGCACGCCCGCGACGCTGGCGTGGCGACTCAGGCTGGCCAGGCTCATGATCTGCGGCGGCGCCAGTTCGATCTCGTGGTCCCAATACTGCCGCAGCGCGGCGCGCGGTGTCAGCCAGACGCTTTCGGTCGCCTCGTGGTTGTCGTGGATCGCCTGCTGGCCTTCGGGCAGAGCGGCGACGAAGAAGCGGGTGTCGAAGCGCTTCCTGCTCAGCGACGGCACGCGGGGCGTGATCCAGCGGGTCCAGGGCGTCAGCCGGCTCGCGTTCAGCCGCAGCGCCATCGCGGCAACCACCGCGTCGAACGCGCGGCCTTCGCGCAGCAGCGCCGCCGCCTGCGCCGCGACCGCGGCATCCGCTCCATGCGCGAACAGCACGCCGCTTTCTTCGCAGGCTTCCCGCAGCGCGGCGACATACAGGCCGGCGGCCGTCATGGCGTCGATGTCGGGTTCGCCCAGGTCCGCATGCAGCTGCTGGGGACTGGCGTCGAGGTGGGTCGCCATGTCGAGCAGCGTATCCGCGGCGTCGACCTTGCCGCCGGGAAACACATAGGCGCCCCCGAGCACGTCGGACAGGCCGTGGCGCTTGATCAGGAAGACCTCGAAACCGGCCGGAGCGTCCCGCAAGACGACGACGGTGGCGGCAGCGCGGGCTGGCCCGCTGACGGCTTCGGTGTTCAGTTCCATGCGCCGAGGCTAGCAGAGGCCCGCGCCGGGAGCGCGTTCAACGCCTTGGAGAAGCGCCGCTCGTGCGGTTGCCGGCGGTCTGCTGCGCGATGCGCCCGAGGATCAGCTCGCGGGTGGCGAGCACTTCGCGCTCGAAGGGGCCCTTCAGCTTGAGCGCCGCGTCGACCTGCGCCAGCGCTTCCCCGTTGCGGCCCTGGTCGGAGAGCGTCTGCGCGAGGTTGTTCATGGCGACCGTGGACTCCGGGTTGCGCCTGAGCGCCGCGCGCAAGACCTGGGCCGCTTCGATCAGCGCGCCGCGCTGGTGATGCTGGTTGGCCAGGCCGATCGCCGCCTGCAGGTTGTCGGGCCAGCGTTCCAGCGCCGCCGTGTACGCGGCGATCGTCGCCTCGCGATTGCCGGTGCGCTCCAGCCCGACGACGGCGTTGATCCAGCCCGGTTCGGTCGCGGTCACGGGAATGCGGTCCGGCGGCGTCACCACCATCGCCCAGTAGCCACTCTTCATCCAGCTGCGCTCGAATGCGGTGAAGGGCATCACCAGGCGTCTGGTGGTGCCCGAATGCAGGTACAGGTCGCCGGGCTCGTAGTCGTAGCCGGTGAGCACGGCGTAATGCCATCGGGTGAAGAACTCGCCGACATCCTGCAGCACCACGACCGGGTTGCCGGCCGCCACTTCGCGCAGCACGTCGGCATAGCGCGGCGCCAGCAGGTAGCCGATCCGGCCCCAGCGGCGCGGCGCGGCCAGCATCTCGACCTGCAGGCTGCCCTGGCGCGCAGGCAGGTAGATCTGGTCGGTCAGCCGCTCGGGCGTGACGGCCAGGCCGCTCTGCGACAGCACGGTCGCCATCGCCGCCGGGCCACACTGGTTCTCGGTCTGCGGGAAAAAGGGGACCGAGGCGATCTCCGCTTTTCGCGGCACGCCTTCGGGCCAGCCGGTGCGCAGCGTCATGGTCTGCGGCACCAGCTGGGCGCAACCGGCCATCATCAGTGCGACGAGCCAGCAGCCGAGGCCCGCGAGCAGGCGGGCCCCGGGGATGCATGCGGCGGGCCGGGCGCCCGCCCGGGAATCATTTGCGGAAGGCAAAGTACCAGACCAGCCCGGCAATCACGATCACGGCCAGCCAGCCACCCGCGTTCAGCCCGGCGCCGGCCGGCGCCGTCTGCATGTCGCCCGCGATCTGGCGCACTTCCTGGTCGGTCATCCCAGCCACGCGCTCGCGCGCCATCGCCGGGTCGATGCCCTGGGCCTGCAACTGCGCGGCCGTTTCCGCGCGGTCCAGCACGCTCATCACCATGCTGCGCTGGGCGGACGCGGCGCCCTCGGCGCCGGCTTGTTCGGTCCCGATCAGGCCGGCCCGCGCCGACTGGAACGACAGAGTCATCATCGCGACGACGAGGACGCGGCAAGTGTTTTTCTTCAGCGAGATCATCTTCAGGCTCCTTTGGTGCAAGTTGGTTGTCTGCAATCAGCGCTGCCGCCAGAACCGGGGTGGCGCCGGGCCAATATACGCCGCGACGGACGGCTTGTGTGGCAGCCGGGAAGGCATCTGCAATCCCCGCTGGCGGGCGTGACAAACCGGTACAAAAAACCGGACGCGCGGGTCGCGACCGGTCCCGACGGGCGGCGGCGGCGCCTTCCTACGCCCGCGTTGTCGTGGCTCGTGCCCAATGCATGCAGATCTTCACGAAGGACGACCATGATCAGACTGTTGGCGATGGCGGCGCTCGCCGCGCTGGTGACGGCATGCGCCGCCCCGGCCCCTGGGGCCGGAGCGGACCCGATGCACCAGAGCCGCGGGTCGACCGAGACCGGCAAGGCCAAGGCGGCGGGACTTGGGTTCCATGGCCCGGTCGACCGAAGCGCGTCGGGCGACGGACCGAACTGACCTCGCGGCCCTCGCAACGGGCGCAGGTGCGGCGACAGGGACTGCAAAATACGGCGATCGACGACAACAAGAAAGCCTGCGCATGTCCCTGCTAGAAACCATCGACAAGGAAACCGGCCCCGACCCGCGGGCCAGCGTCATCGTGCTGCACGGCCTCGGCGCCGACGGCAACGATTTCGTTCCGGTGACCCAGGAACTCGACCTTTCGGCGGCCGGCCCGGTGCGCTTCGTGTTCCCGCACGCGCCGGTCATCCCGGTCACGATCAACGGCGGCTACGCCATGCGCGCGTGGTACGACATCCTGGGCGCGGACCTGGTGCAGCGCGAGGACGAGGCCGGCTTGCGCCGATCGCTGGCGAGCGTGGAGGCGCTGATCGAGCGCGAAAAGGCGCGCGGCATCCCCGCGCAGCGCATCGTGCTGGCGGGCTTCTCGCAAGGCTGCGCGATGGCGCTGCTCACGGGCCTGCGCCACGGCGAGCGCCTGGGCGGGATCGTCGGCCTCTCGGGTTACCTGCCGCTGGCGGCCAGCACCGCCGCCGAACGCCACGCCGCGAACACCTCGACGCCCGTGTTCCTGGCCCACGGCCGGATGGATCCGGTCGTGCCGATCGCCCGAGCGATTGCCACACGCGATGCACTGCAGGCGCTCGGCTACGCGGTGGAGTGGCACGAGTACCCGATGGCGCACTCGGTCTGCATGGAGGAGATTGCCGACCTCAATCGCTGGCTGCTCGGCGTGCTGGCTTCGTTCTAGCCCGGCGCGCCGGGGACGACGCCGGTCGGCGCGTCCTTGCGGATGCTGTCGCGGTCGCGGTGGGTGTCGCGCAGCTTGCCGAGCGTGTGATCCAGCGCGTGCAGCAATTTGCGGGCGGCGCCGCGGAAGGCTTCGTCCTGGGTTTCGCCGTGGTGGTTGACGGCGATCGGTTCGTGGTTGGCGAGCCGCGCTTCCATCATGCAGCGCTTGTCGTCGGCGCCGCCCTTGCCCCTGTTCTCGTCGGTCAGTTGCACTTCGATGCGGGTGATGTCCTGCTGGAACCGGTCGAGCGTTTCGTTGAGGTGCTCGCTGGCCCAGCGCTGCAGCGCTTCGGTGTTCTCGAGGCCATTGCCGGTGTTGACCTGAATCAGCATGAGGGATCCTTTCTGGGAATGCCCCAGTCTGGCCCTGCCGGATGCACGGCAGCGTAGGACGTTTCCGGCTTTTGCCGCTGCGCGCGGCGGACGCGCAGCGCAGCACGCAGGCGCTCAGGGCGCCTTGTTTTTCAGCTTGCCGCGCGGCAGCACCGTCGTCGTCGGCGGCATCGGCCGGTCCGATGCGATCTGCTTGGGCGGCGCCGTGTCCTTCTTCGGTTTCTTGTCCATCTTGTTGCTGCGTTGGTCGCTCTTGGCCATCGTCCTTCTCCAGTGTTCGGTCCCGGAATGCGACCGATCACCAATGGTAAGGGATCGACTCGCCCCGCGATAGGCGCGGCCTCAGGCCTTCTTGCGGCGCAGGGCCCACTGGCCGAGGAACGCGATGCCCAGCACCAGCGAAAACCAGCCGACGACCGACGAGCCGCCGACCGCTGCGGCGAAGCCGGGCGCGTGGATGAAGATCGGCGAGACGAGCACGATCAAGCCGAGGAAAACCAGGATCAATCCCTTGATCAGCAGGTCCTTGCGCGCTTTGTTCGGGTCACGGGTCATGCGTCGATTTTGCCACCGCGCCGGCTGCCCCGAGGGGTAAGCCGTGTGCCAGCAGGAATTGCGCAAAGGTGTTAACTTCCGGCCCATCACGCCGAGGCGCACCAGACATCCCCATGAGCAGCTTGCAAGACGCCCTCGATTCGCTGGGCCCCCAACGACTTCGAGGCATCCGCCGCGGCATCGAGAAGGAGAGCCTGCGCGCGACCGGCGGCGAGCTCGCGCCGACCCCGCATCCCGCTGCCCTGGGCTCCGCGCTCACGCACCCGCACATCACGACGGACTACAGCGAGTCGCAGGTGGAACTGATCACCGGCGTGCACGCGACGCCCGAGACCTGCCTGGAGGAACTGCTGCACATCCACCAGTTCACCTACCGTTCGATCGGCGAGGAAAGCCTGTGGGTTTCGAGCATGCCGTGCCGGCTGCCGGCCGACGAGACCATTCCGATCGGCCGCTACGGGCCGTCCAACGTCGGGCGCGCCAAGAGCGTGTACCGGATGGGACTGGCGCACCGCTACGGCCGGCGGATGCAGACCATCTCGGGCATCCACTACAACTGGTCGCTGCCCGGCGTGGGCAACGACGAGTACTTCGCCCTGATCCGCAATTTCCGGCGCCACGCTTTCCTGCTGCTGTACCTGTTCGGCGCTTCGCCCGCCCTGTGTTCGAGCTTCGTCGACGGCCGCCGGCACGAGCTGCAGGCGGTCGGCGAAGGCACGGTGTACATGCCGCACGGCACGTCGCTGCGCATGGGCCGGCTCGGCTACCAGAGCGACGCGCAATCGAGCCTCGCGGTGAGCTACAACGGCCTGGACGGCTATGCGGCCTCGCTGCACGGCGCGCTGACGCAGCCGTATCCGCCCTACGAGGCCATCGGCATCATGAATCCGGGCGGCGAGTACAACCAGCTGGCCACCAGCCTGCTGCAGATCGAGAACGAGTTCTACGGAACGATCCGGCCCAAGCGGGTGATCCGCCCGGGCGAGCGGCCGCTGCATGCGCTGCGCGAGCGCGGCGTCGAATACGTCGAGGTGCGGCTGCTGGACCTCAATCCCTTCGTGCCGATCGGCATCACGGCGCCCACGCTGCGCTTCATCGACGTCTTCCTGCTGCACTGCCTGCTGGCGGAGAGCCCGCCCGATTCGCCGCAGGAGATCGCCGCCCTCGGCCGCAACCAGCACAAGACGGCGGCTTACGGGCGCGAGCCGGGCCTGGCGCTGGAGCGCGGCAACGGCGAGATCACGCTGACCGACTGGGGCTCGCAGCTGCTGGCGGAATTCGCGCCGATCGCCGCTGCCCTGGACAGCGCGCACCGCACCAGCGACTACAGCGATGCCTTGCGCTCGGCGCAGGCGCTGCTCGACGACCCGGCCTTGCTCCCCAGCGCACGGGTGCTGGCGGTGATGGAGCAGGACTTCGGCAACTCCTTTCTGGCTTTCACCCGGGCCCAGTCGGAGCAGACCCGGGCCAAGCTCCTGGCACTGCCGTTCGGCGCGGCCCGGCACGCGCGCTTTGCGGAGCTAAGCGCCCAATCCCTGCGCGACCAGCGCGACATCGAGGCGGCGGACACCATGCCGTTCGAGATCTACCGCCAGCAGTACATCGCGGCCGAAAGGCTTGGCCTGGGCCGCACCGCCGTGGCGCCTGCCATGGCCGCCGTCTGAGCGCGAAGAGCCCATCTCGGTTACAATAGGGGCTTCGATGGCGCAGGCGATCGAGCCTGCCGGGATCTGGGTTTCCGGCATCCAGGATTTCCACTGCGCACGCGTCTCCCGGGCCATCCCAAGGCCCTTGCACCGGCCCCGCCAAAGCCGGTCTTGACCCCAAGGACGCAGCCCCGGCCCTCCTCCGTGCGAGGTCATGTCACCGGGTTCGATAAGCGCCGGCCTGCCAACGCGGGCCTCCAGAATACATGCGGATCCGCGCCGGCGGTCCGCGCGACAGGTTCCATGAACCAGAACCAGGAAGAACCATGGCAAAGGAAGAACTCATCGAGATGAAGGGGCACGTCGACGAAGTGCTCCCCGACTCGCGTTTTCGCGTCACGCTGGAAAACGGCCACCAGGTGATCTGCTACACAGGCGGAAAGATGCGCAAGCACCACATCCGCATCATCGCCGGCGACAACGTGTCGCTCGAGATGTCGCCGTACGACCTGACCAAGGGCCGCATCACGTTCCGCCACATCGCAGGCCGCTCGGGCCCGCCGCCGGCGCGCCGCTAAAGCCAGGCGCCGGCCATCCTGCCGGCAGATTTGCGTTCCGCGTTCGTCGGCCTATAACCTGAGCTTGCGAAGCGCCCCATGCGCTTCGCGCAAGGGGGAACGGTATGGCCCACGAGGCATCGACAGCGGCAACGAGCCCGCAGCGGATCACCCCGCATGAAGCGCAGCAGGTCGCGCGTGCCAATTCCACCGGACTGCAGCCCGCCGTGTTCGTGCACGGCCTGTGGCTGCTGCCGAACAGCTGGGACCGCTGGGCGGCGGTGTTCGAAGAGGCCGGCTACGCGGCGCTCACTCCCGGCTGGCCCGACGACCCGCAAACCGTCGAAGAAGCGAATGCGAAACCCGAGGTCTTCGCCAACAAGACCGTCGGGCAGGTCGCGGACCATTTCGAGGCCGTCATCCGCCAGCTGAAGCGCAAGCCCATCATCGTCGGCCATTCGTTCGGCGGACTGCTGGTGCAGATCCTGGCCGGTCGCGGGCTGGCGCTGGCGACGGTGGCGATCGATCCGGCGCCGTTCCGCGGAGTGCTGCCGCTGCCGATCTCGGCCCTGCGGTCGGCGTGGCCGGTGCTGGGAAATCCCGCCAACCGCAACCGCGCCGTGCCGCTCAGCTTCCAGCAATTCCGGTTCGCATTCGCCAACGCCGTGTCGCAGGAGGAGGCCAGGGAGCTCTACGAGACCTTCGCCGTCCCAGCCTCGGGCGCGCCGCTCTTCCAGGCCGCGTCCGCCAACCTCAATCCCTGGACCGAGGCGAAGGTCGACACGGACAACCCGCAGCGCGGTCCGCTGCTGATCATCTCGGGCGAGAAGGACAACACCGTCCCTTGGGCGATCGCCAACGCGTCGTTCCGGCGCCAGCGGCGCAACGAGGGCGTGACCGAGATCGTCGAGATCGCGAACCGCGGCCACGCGCTCACGGTGGACAGCGGCTGGCGCGAAGTCGCCGACACGTCGCTGGCTTTCCTGCAGCGGTTCAGCGCAGCTGCCGACGCAGGCACGCCGTGCGTCACTGACGACACCCGCGGCAGGCGGGGATCACTCCGCCTTGATGTTCGCTTCCTTCACGAGGCGCGCGTTCGTCGAGTGTTCCCGCTCGATCACGGCCGCGAACTGCTGCGGCGTCCCGGTGCTCACCACGTTGTCCAGCTTGCGCAGGCGCTCCTGGGTTTCCTTTTCGGCCAGCACCTTGTTGATGTCCGCGTTCAGCCGCCGCACCACGTCCGGCGGCGTTCCGGCGGGCGCATAGAAGCCGAACAGCGAGGTCAGGTTGGCCTCCGGATATCCCAGTTCGGCCAGCGTCGGCACCTGCGGCAGGTTGGGCAGGCGACGCGGACCGGTGACGGCCAGCACGCGCAGCTTGCCGTCGTCGATCAGGCTGTTGATGCTCGCGAACGGGTTGGCGACGAACAGGTCGAACTGGCTGCCCGCCGCATCGGTGATCAGCTGGCTGCCGCCCTTGTAAGGGACATGCGTCAGGTCGGCGCCCGACTTGCGCCGGATCTGCTCGATCATGATGTGGCCGAGCGTGCCGTAGCCCGAGCTCGCGATGCTCACCTTGCCGGGCTGCGCCTTCGCCGCCGCGATCGCGTCGTTGAAGGACCTGCCCTTGAAGCGCGGCGTCGCCATCACGTACACCGGCGAGTACATGACGGACGCGACCGGGACGAAGTCCCTGATCGGGTCGTACTGCACTTTCATCAGGTGCGGATTGAGGGTCAGCGGGCTGATCGCGGCGAACGCCAGCGTGTGGCCGTCTTCGGCTTTCGCGACCGCGTCCATCCCGATCGTGCCGCCGGCGCCGGCGCGGTTGTCGACGACCACCGGCTGCCCCAGCAGCGGACGCAGTTCCTCGGCCAGCATGCGGGCGACCGCGTCGTTGACGCCGCCGGCGGGATAGGGCACGACGATCTTCAGCGGCCGGTTCGGCCACGCGGCTTGCGCAAACGCGCGCGACGCGATGCCGGCCATGCCGGCCAAAAGGCCAGCGCTCGCAGCGAGAGCGGTGCGGCGGGATGTCATTTGTTCGCTTCCTTCTCAAACCATTGGCGGGCCAGGCGGTCCCAGAAACCGGCGCCCAGGCCCAGGATGTCGTCGTTGAAATCGTAGGCGGCGTTGTGCAGGTTGACGCCGGGCGTGCCGCCCGCGCCGTTGCCGATGAAGCCGTAACTGCCCGGCACCTGCTCCAGCATGAAGCCGAAGTCTTCGGCCGTCATTGCGGGGAGGATGTCGGCGTGCGCGTTGGCGTCGCCGACCACGGCGGCCATCACCTGTGCCATGAAGCGCGCTTGCCCCGGGTGGTTCACGGTCGTGGGGTAGCCCGGCTTGATGATCACTTCGGCCGTCGCGCGGTGCGCCTGCGCCACGTGCGTGCTGATGCGCTCGATGCCCTCGACCAGCTGGTTCAGCGTCTCTTTGCCCAGCGTGCGGCAGGTGCCGTAGATGAAGGCGTCGTTCGGAATGATGTTTTCCACCGTGCCCGATTCGATCTTTCCGACGGTCAGCACGGCGCTGTCCATCGGATCGACCGAACGCGAGACCAGCGTCTGCAACTGGCCGACGATCGCGCAGGCGACCGGGATCGGGTCGACCGTGGTGTGGGGCTGGGCCGCGTGGCCGCCCTTGCCGTGGACGCGGATCTCGAAGCGGTTGGCCGACGCCATGATGGGCCCGACACGCACGCCCATCTGCCCCGCCGGCAGCGCGGGCCAGT
>JAQGNJ010000306.1 GCA_028291885.1 Ramlibacter sp.
CGTCGCCGGCCTGATCACCATCGAGGACGTGCTCGAGCAGATCGTCGGCGAGATCGAGGACGAGTTCGACATCCCCGAGGACGAGGGCGACATCTTCGCCCTGTCCGACCGCACCTACCGCGTCGGCGGCGACACCGCCATCGAGCGGGTGAACGAGTCCTTCGGCGTGACGCTCGCGCCGAGCGACGGCGTGCAGGACTTCGACACCGTCGGCGGGCTGATCGCCCACGAAATGGGCCATGTTCCCAAGCGCGGCGAACACCACGTCATGGCCGGACTGAACTTCGTGGTGCTGCACACCAAGGGTGGGGCCGTGCGCTGGTTCAAGGTCTCGCCGGTGCACGCCGACGACGCGACAGGCTGACGTTGCAGGGCAGGGCGCTGCTCCCGTTCGCCGTCGCGCTGCTCGCAGGAATCGGGCAGGCGCTCGCCATTGCCGCTCCCTGGGACGGCCGGCCGCAGTGGGCGCTGCAGCTGCTCTCGCTGGGCGTGCTGGCGTGGCTGGTGCAGCGCCGGCCGGCGCCTCGCCGCGCTTTCCTGCTTGGCTGGGCCTTCGCCACCGCGTGGCTGACGGCGACCTTCTGGTGGCTGTTCATCTCGATGCACACCTACGGCGGCCTGCCCGCCGTGCTGGCCGTGATCGCCGTTGTCGGACTTGCAGCGTTCCTGTCGCTGTACTACGCGGCTGCGACGGCGCTGTTCGCCGCCGTGGCGGCTCGCGGCGGCCGGTGGAGCGCGGTCGCCTTCGCGGCGCTCTGGTGCCTGGCCGAATTGCTGCGGGTGACGGTCTTCACCGGCTTTCCCTGGGGCGAAGCCGGCTATGCGCACGTCGATGGACCGCTGGCGGGCTACGCGCCCTGGATCGGCGTGCACGGCATGAGCTTCGTCGCCGCCCTCGTGGCGGCCGCTGCCGCCGGGATCGCGCGCCAGCGCGTGGCCGCGGCGGTCGGCGCATTTGCGCTCTTGCTGGGGCTCGGGCTGCCGCTGGCGGGTGAGTTCGGCGCCAGCGCCGGCCGCGTCGCCGTCACGCTGCTGCAGGGGAATATCCCGCAGGACGAGAAGTTCGAGCCGGGCAGCGGCATTCCGCTGGCGCTGGACTGGTACGGCAGCCAGCTGCGGGAGGCGACGACGACGCTGGTGGTGGCGCCGGAAACCGCGGTCCCGATGCTGCCGCAGCAGCTGCCCGAGGGCTACCTGGCGGACGTCACCCGGCGCTACTCCGCGGGCTCGCAGGCCGCGCTGATCGGCATTCCGCTGGGGAACATGGGCGAGGGCTACACCAACTCGGTCATCGGCATGAAGCCGGGGAGCGGGCCGGCCTACCGCTACGACAAGCACCATCTCGTGCCCTTCGGCGAGTTCATCCCGCCGCTGTTCCGCTGGTTCACCGAGATGATGAACATCCCGCTGGGCGACTTCGACCGGGGCACCGTCGGCCAGCCGTCGTTCGACTGGAGCGGCCAGCGCCTGGCGCCCAACATCTGTTACGAGGACCTGTTCGGCGAGGAACTGGGACAGCGCTTTCGCAACCCGGCGACGGCGCCGACGGTGTTCGTGAATGTCAGCAACATCGGCTGGTTCGGCGACACCATCGCGATCGACCAGCACCTGCAGATCAGTCGCGTGCGGGCGCTGGAGTTCGAGCGGCCGATGCTGCGCGCCACCAACACCGGGGCGACGGTCATCATCGATCACCGCGGCAAGGTCACGCACGCGCTGCAGCGTTACACCCGCGGCGTGCTCGTGGGCGACGTCGAGGGCCGCAACGGCATCACGCCTTACGCCTGGTGGGTGGCGCGCCTGGGGCTGTGGCCGCTGTGGCTGCTTTTCGGCGCGATCGCCGCCCTGGCGCTGCGGCGGCGGGGCCGTGCCGGTCCGGCCCCGTAAAATCAGCGGTTTGCCCGCGCATCTTTCCCCATGTTGACCTTCCAGCAGATCATCCTGAAATTGCAGTCCTACTGGGACGCGCAAGGCTGCGCGCTGCTCCAGCCCTACGACATGGAAGTCGGCGCCGGCACCTCGCACACCGCCACCTTCCTGCGCGCCCTCGGCCCCGAGCCCTGGAAAGCGGCGTATGTGCAGCCCAGCCGCCGGCCCAAGGACGGCCGCTACGGCGAGAACCCGAACCGGCTGCAGCACTACTACCAGTACCAGGTGGTGCTCAAGCCCGCGCCGGCGAACATCCTGGAGCTGTATCTCGGCTCGCTGGAGGCGCTGGGGTTCGACCTGAAGAAGAACGACATCCGCTTCGTCGAGGACGACTGGGAGAACCCGACGCTGGGCGCCTGGGGCCTGGGCTGGGAGGTCTGGCTCAACGGCATGGAGGTGACGCAGTTCACCTATTTCCAGCAGGTCGGCGGCATCGACTGCAAGCCGGCCACCGGCGAGATCACCTATGGGCTGGAACGCCTGGCCATGTACCTGCAGGGCGTCGACAACGTCTACGACCTGAAGTGGACCGAGGGCCTGACCTATCGCGACGTGTACCACCAGAACGAGGTGGAGCAGTCCACCTACAACTTCGAGCACAGCGACGTCGACTTCCTGTTCACCGCGTTCAGCGCGCACGAGAAGCAGGCCAAGCACTTGATGGAGCAGCAGCTGGCACTGCCGGGATACGAGCAAGTGCTCAAGGCCGC
>JAQGNJ010000034.1 GCA_028291885.1 Ramlibacter sp.
GCGACCTGAAGCCCTCGGGCAAGTACCTGGCCGTGGACCTGCACAAGGCCGGCGGCATCCCGCAGATCATGAAGATCCTGCTGAAGGCCGGCCTGCTGCACGGCGACTGCATCACCATCACCGGGCAAACCATCGCCGAGGTCCTCAAGGACGTGCCGGACGAGCCGCGCGCCGACCAGGACGTGATCCGCCCGATCACCAACCCGATGTACGCGCAAGGCCACCTCGCGATCCTCAAGGGCAACCTGTCGCCCGAGGGCGCGGTCGCCAAGATCACCGGCCTGAAGAACCCCGTCATCACCGGCCCGGCCCGGGTCTTCGACGACGAGCAGTCGGCGCTGCAGGCCATCCTGGACGGCAAGATCGTCGCCGGCGACGAGATGTTGCTGCGCTACCACGGACACAAGGGCGGCCCCGGCATGCCGGAGATGCTGGCGCCCACCGGCGCGTTGATCGGCGCGGGTCTGGGCGAAAGCGTCGGCCTGATCACCGACGGGAGATTTTCGGGCGGGACCTGGGGCATGGTCGTCGGCCACGTCGCGCCCGAAGCCGCGGCCGGCGGCACGATCGCCTTCGTCAACGAAGGCGACTCCATCACCATCGACGCCCACAAGCTGGTGCTGGAACTGAACGTTCCCGCCGCCGAGATCGACAAGCGGCGCAAGGCATGGACCGCGCCCAAGCCGCGCTACACGCGCGGCGTCCAGGCCAAGTTCGCTTTCAACGCGTCGAGCGCGTCCAAGGGCGCGGTGCTCGACGACTATTGAGCCCCGTCTGCTGGGGTGAGCTGCGCTGACCCCAGCCTACGGCCGCGGCACCCCCGTCACGCCGGGTTCGTAGGCTGGCGGTCAGCGCAGCGCACCCCAGCGCGTTTGATCAACCGATCAACCCCGGCAACCACGTCGCGATCGGCGGAAACCAGAACACCGCGGCCAGCAGCAGCAGGCTCATGACCACGTAGGGAACGACGGCGCGGAAGATGTGCGCCATCGTGACCTGCGGCGGCGCGACGCCGCGCATCGTCATCAGCAGCAGGCCGTGCGGCGGCAGCAGCAGTCCCAGCTGCATGCAGATCAGGAACAGCACGCCGAACCAGACCGGATCGATCGCCAGCGACTGCACGATGGGCATGAAGATCGGCAGCGTGATCATCATCATGCTGACCTGGTCGACGAAGATGCCCAGGAAGATCAGGATCAGCATCATGCCGACCACGATCATCGACGTCGAAAGCCCCTGCCCCGTGATGAACTGCACCAGGCCGCTGCTGGCGCCCGAGAACGAGAGGATCTGCGCGAAGGTCGTGGCGCCCAGGATGATGAACAGGATCATTCCCGAGATGCCGGCCGTGCCCTTGAGCGCCTTCAGCAGCGCGTCCCAGGTCAGCACCCGGTAGGCCATGGCAAGCACCATGGTCGCGAAGGCGCCGATGGCCGCGCACTCGGTGGGCGTGGCCCAGCCGTCGGCCAGAGCGCCGACCACGATGCCGAAGATCGAGAGCGTGGGCAGGACGTAGGCGAAGAAAGGCTGCCAGCGCGCCCAGCCCGTGTACTGCACCGAATCGTCCTGCGGCGCGAGATGCGGGCTGATGCGCACGCGGATGACGATCCACAGCACGAAGGCGACGGACAGGATGACGCCCGGCATCACGCCGCCGACCAGCAGCTTGGAGATGGAGATGCCCGAGAGCGAGCCGAGCAGCACCGTCAGCGCCGACGGCGGGATCAGCATGTCGACCGCGCCGATCGCCATGATCGGCCCGGTGGCAAGCACCGGGTGATAGCCGCGCGACAGCATCACCGGCAGCATCAGCGAGCCCAGCATCGCCGTGGTCGCGATGGTCGATCCGGAGATCGCCGAGAACACGGTGCCGGCGACGACGGCCACGACGGCCAGCCGTCCCGGCAGGCGGCGGATCAGCCGCTCCACGCCCTCGATCACCTTGAGCGCCAGACCGGTGTGGAACAGCACCTCGCCCATCAGCACGAACAGCGGG
The DNA here is from genome assembly GCA_028291885.1 of Ramlibacter sp. Classification (GTDB taxonomy): domain Bacteria; phylum Pseudomonadota; class Gammaproteobacteria; order Burkholderiales; family Burkholderiaceae_C; genus Ramlibacter. Next base: position 1,997 of record JAQGNJ010000034.1, read on the forward strand.
ATCGGCGTCAGCGAGAACGCCGTGACCGAGCTGACGCTGCTGCGCGCCAGCTGCACCAGGCCGGGTTCGCCACCCATGTACAGCCAGGCGCCGACGATGTTGATGGTGATGAAAGTGAAGGCGACCGGCATGCCGATGAACAGCAGCACGGTGGAGCCGCCCAGCATCAGCCAGGCGGCGAAGCCCCAGCCGCTCATGGTGCGGCCCTCACGCGGCGCTCACCGCGTCGTTGCGCGGCCCGCGCTCGGAGCGCGCCAGCCGGTGCATCCGGAACAGCATTTCGATGGCCAGCAGCACGAAGACGACGGGCAGCGGCGCCAGCGCCCACCACTCCGGCGTCACCAGCGTCTTGATGTTCACCGCTCCCGAAACATAGCTGGACCAGGCGGCCTTGCTGCCGTACCAGGCGATCACGACGCAGCAGGCGAAGCCGATCAGGTCGCCCAGCCACTCGAAGGTCCACGCGGTTTTCGCCGGGATCGCCTGGAGCAGGATGTCGACGCGGATGTGCTGGCCCTGGCGCAGCAGCCAGGGCGCCACGCACATCGTGATCAGGTACAGCATCAGCTCGGAGATCTCGTTGCTCCAGGCCAGGCCGCGCGGCATGCCGGGGACGGCGAGATTGCGCAGCGCGACGTCGGCGACGATGACGACCATCATCGCCATCAGGATCGCGCAGCCCACCAGGGCCAGCGTCGCCAGCAGCCTTGCGTAGCCGGCGGAGAGCCGGTCCGTCACTTCGAGAACAGGGTCTTGAAGCGGCCCGCCACTTCGGGGCTCTGCTTGAGCGCGCTGGCCCAGCCGACGTCATACGCCTTGTCGCGGAAAGCCTTCGATGTCGCCGCATCGAATCGGATGGTCTGGATGCCGGCCTTTTCCTGGCGCGCCGTTTCCTCGGTGGTGTAGCGGCTCCAGAAGGTGTTTTCGGCTTCCAGCGCCAGCAGCTGCTTTTGCAGGTAGTTGCGCTGCGTGTCGGTCAACTTCCTGTAGGCGGGCAGGTTCATCACCAGCGACACCTCGGCGTCGTAGAAGCCGGGGTCGACGCGGTACTTGGTTTTCTCCTGCCAGTTCAGGTCGAAGATGCCGCCGATCGGCCAGCCGTAGCCGTCGACGACGCCGCGCTCCAGCGCGGTGTAGACCTCGCCCGGCGGCGTGGTGATGACATTGGCGCCCAGCGCCTGGAAGAAGTCGCGGTACACCGGCGTGATGCGGATCTTCTGGCCGGCGAGGTCCGGCTTGTCGATCTTCTTGTTGGTGTAGACGTGGAAAGGCTGGTTCTCCACCACCCGCGCCAGGTACTGCATGTTGCCCTTGTCGTTCCAGACCTTGTTGATCGCGTCGAAGGCGCCGTTCTTGCGCTGCTCGGCGATCGGGATCTGCGTCAGCTTGAGGAAGTCGGCCTCCGGCATGACGTTGGTGTAGAAGGCGCCGGTGCTCATCGCCATGTCGACGACGCCGGTCTTCACCGCGTTGCCGACCTCGAAGGTCGGGATCGCCTTGGGCCCGCCGATGAAGTTGATCTGCAGCACGCCCTTGCCTTCGTTGTTCACCTTCTGGATCCACGGCTGCAGGCGCTGCACGTAGATGGCGTTCTCGGCGAAGGCGCTGACCAGGCGCAGGGTGACCTCCTGCGCGCCGGCAACGCCGGCCATTCCCGCCGCCAGCAGCAGCGCCGCGGCGGACTTCAGAATTCGTGCATTCATCGTGTCGTCTCCTTTTGTGTTGAACATAAGCCCTGGTGCGGGCACCGTCAATCGATGCAGACACTGTGGACCTGCTTCACGTCGTCCGGCCGCGGGGCAGGTCTGCGAACCGTTCTACACGGCGGCCAGCAGGCGATCGAGCGCCTGCCCCGTATCGTCGGCCAGTGCGGCGCGGCCCAGGTCGCGCAATCGCTGCGGCCCGTTCGGCCCGGCCTGCAGCGTCGGCAACACCGCCAGCAGGCGCTGGAAATTGGCCCAGCCCCGCGCATGCGTGTCGCCGTAACCCTTGACCAGCCGCTGCGAACGCGCCACTTCCAGCGCGAGCTCGGGGTCGGTCGCGGCAAGCGCCTGGACAATTGCGAGCCACTCGCCCATGCGCTGGTGCTCCACCTGGAAGCGCAGCGACCGCCGGCGCATGCCGCGCAGCGACGCGATCGCGTAGAGCAGCAGGTAGCCGCGGATCGAACTGGTGCGAATCACCCTTCCCTTGCGGGTGAACGGCTCGACGCAGGCGCGGGCCCAGCGGCTCGCCAGCAGCCAGCGGCCCAGCGCCGCGGGCAGCGTGTCGGCGATCTCCTCGATCCGCGGATGCATGAATTCGTTGATGTCCAGCTGCTGGTCGGCCGCCAGCCTGACTTCGCCGCCGACGCGCGAAAAGCGCGAGCGCCGGGTCTTGAGGTCGGCGACGCGGATGGTGTCCTCGTACGACATCCAGAGCGCGAGATGGCGCGCGGTTTCGTCCAGCACGTCGACGCGCGCGGTACGCAGCGCGGCGAGCCGCTCCAGGTAGTCGGCCGCATAGGCCACGTCCTGGTAGTCGGCCAGGCGCAGGATGCCGGCCCGCAGCGTCGCGTGCGCGGCCGCGGGAAATTCGCGCTCGATGCGTTGCGCCAGGCCGGCCAGGCGCGGACCGACGGCCGGCAGCGGCGCGACGTCGACCGCCGGGGCAGCCTGCAGGGCAGCGTCGTAGCCGGCTTCGAAGGCCTTCAGGCTGGCGCCGACGCCGACGCCGGCGCGGCGCACCGTCTCTTCGTACTGCTCGCGCGTGAAAGGCAGGGCGCCCGATGCGCAGAGCGCGCCATAGAGCGCCGGGCCGATCGGGCTGCCGCTGCGCTCGGCCAGCAGGCCGAAGTCGGCGCCGATGAAGCGCAGCGCCGCCGCCTGTCCGCCGTCGATCAGTTTTTGCGAGTCGACGCGGCCGTCGCCCATCGCCGTGCGCTCGGTCATCGAGTACACGCGGTGGGTCGAGGCGATGAACGTGGTGCGCTCGGCCGTCACCAGCCCGCGTTGCAGTGCGCGGCCCGCCTCCATCAGCTCGGACGCGATGACGATATCGACCTCGCCCGGCACGGGGCTGAGGCCCAGCACCGGCTGGGCGCCGGCGGGCACGGCGTGGCCGGGGAACATTTCCAGGTAGTAGATGGTGGCGCCGGTGCGCTGGGCAACGCCCGGCACCGACGTGGTCTGGGCGACGAAGCCGTTGCGCTCGGCCAGGTCGACCAGCCAGTCCGCCAGCACGCCGCCGCCCTCGCCGCCCATGGCCAGGACGGCAATCGTGATCGCCCGGTCCTTCATGCTGCGAGCCCTTCGAGCCGGCGCTCGATCCGCGCCTGCAGCCAGCCGATCACCGCGTTGCGAAGCTTTTGCCGCAAGCGGTCCCAGCGGCTGGGGTTGTTGATGATCTCGGCCCGGTAGAACGACGGGCACAGCACGGCCGCGTGCGCGACTTCGCCGCACAGGCCGCAGCCGACGCAGCTGTCGATCACGCTGGCGATGGGGTCGCGCCGCAGCGGGTCGGGATTGGGTTTGACCGTCAGCGAAGGACAGCCGGAAAGCCGGATGCAGGAGTGGTCGCCGGTGCAGGTGTCGGGGTCGATGCCGAAGCGCTCGCGCACCACGCGTTCGCCGCCGGCGATGCGCTTCCTGATCTGCGGCTTGATCCGGCGCTGCTTGTTCAGCATGCATTCGCTTTGCGCCACGATCACCTTCGGGCCCTTCTCGCCGGTGGTCAGCGCCTCGCGCAGCGCGTCTCGCATCTGCGCGAGGCTGTAGGTGTTGGTGACGGTGCGAACCCAGTCGACGCCGACGCCGCGCACCGCCCTCTCGATCGGGTTGTTGGTCTTGCGGATCTTGTTGTCGGCCTTGGACGAGAGCACGTCCTGGCCGCCCGTGGCCGAGGTGTAGCCGTTGTCGACCACAAGCAGCAGGTTGTCGCTCTTGTTGAAGACGGCGTTGCCGACGCTGCTCGTCAGGCCGTTGTGCCAGAAGCCGCCGTCGCCCATGATCGAGATGGTCCGCTTGTCGGTCTCGCCGGTGTTGAAGGCCGAGGCGCCGGCCCAGCCCAGGCCATAGCCCATGGTGGTGGCGCCGATGTTGAAGGGTGGCAGGATGGAGAACAGGTGGCAGCCGATGTCGCAGCTCACGTGGTGCTGGCCCAGCTCGCGCTCGAGCAGCTTCATCGCCGTGAAGATCGGCCGCTCCGGGCAGCCGGTGCAGAACGACGGCGGACGCGGCTGCACTTCGGCCGTCGCCTGCTGGATCGCGAACACCTTGGGGTCGCCGTTGAGCAGAGCAGGCGTGGGAGCGGGACGCGCCGCCAGCGGCAGTTGCACGCCGGCCAGCAGCTGCGGCGCGTATTTCTCGACGAAGCGGGAAACGGCCTTGACCACCACGCCGCCGGTGTATTCGCCTGCCATCGGCAGCAGGTCCTTGCCGTGGACCCTGGTCTGCACGTCGGCCTTGCGCAGGATGCTGTTGACGGCCTGCTCGATGAAATCGGGCTGGCCCTCTTCCACCAGCAGGACGGCGCGCTTGCCGGCGCAAAAGCGCGTGAACTCCTCGTCCACCAGCGGATAGGTGACGTTCAGCACGTAAAGCGGCACCTTCGAATCGCCAAAGGCGTCGGCCAGGCCCAGCAGCTCCAGCGAGCGCAGCACCGCGTTGTACAAGCCGCCCTGCATGACGATGCCGAAGTCCTGCGCGTCCTGGGCGAAGAACTCGTTCAGTCCCCGCTCCTGGATGAACTTCACGGCGGCCGGCCAGCGGCGCGAGATCTTCTCCTGCTCGTGCATGTAGCTCGCGGGCGGCAGCACGATCCGGTTGACGTCGCGCACCGGCTTCTCCATCGCATCCTTGAGCGTGAACGCCGGCCGCTTGTTGGCCTTGCTGGTGAAGCTGCCATGGACGTGGCAGGCGCGGATGCGCAGCTCCAGCATCACGGGCGTGTTGCTCGCCTCGGAAAGTTCGAAGCCCCGCTCCACGGCGTCGACGATGCTCGGCAGGTTGGGACGTGGGTCCAGCAGCCAGACCTGCGACTTCATCGCGAAGGCATGGGAGCGCTCCTGCATGATGCTCGAGCCCTCGCCGTAGTCCTCGCCGACGATCAGCAACGCGCCGCCGGTGACGCCGCCCGACGCCAGGTTGGCCAGCGCGTCGGACGCGACGTTGGTGCCGACGGTGGCCTTGAAGGTGACTGCCCCGCGCAGCGGATAGTTGACGGACGCGCCCAGCGTCGCCGTGGCCGTCGCCTCCGATGCGCTGTGCTCGAACCGCACGCCGAGCTCCTTGAGGATGTCGTTGGCGTCGGTGAGCACGTCCATCAGGTGCGAGATCGGCGCGCCCTGGTAGCCGGCGACGTAGGAGACGCCGGATTGCAGCAGGGCCTTGGTCACGGCCAGGATGCCTTCGCCGCGGAATTCCTCGCCTTCGCCCAGGCGCAGGAGGTTGACTTCGGATGCAAAAGAACGTTCAGCCATGGCATTCGGGATGTCGCATTGCCGCGAATCTACGCAGGCCGCACCCATCTGGCGAATGGTTCTTATCCATGCGGTGCATTGATGCGGTGAATAATCCGGATTAACCCTGAACCCCCAACGCGCACAGGAATTCCATGAATTTCCGCCAGCTCGATCTCAACCTGCTGCGGGTGCTCGCGGCGATCCACCGCACCGGCTCGGTCACCGCCGCCGGCCGGTCGCTGGCGCTGTCGCAGTCGGCCACCAGCAATGCGCTGGCGCGGCTGCGGCGCTTCTTCGACGACGAGCTGTTCGTGCGCTCGCCGGCCGGCCTGCAGCCCACGCGTCTGTGCGAAACCGTGGCGCCGGCCGTGCTGTCGCAGCTGCGCGCGCTGGAGGCGCTGGTCACCGGCCACGAGGAATTCGACCCCGCGACCAGCGACATGCACTGGAAACTGTCGCTGTCCGACCTGGGCGAGATGCTCTTCCTGCCGCCGCTGGCGGCTGCGCTGCGCAGCCAGGTGCCGCACGGCCACCTGTCGAACGTGTCGGTGGCCGCGGCCGACGTCGCAACCGCCCTGGAAAGCCGGGACATCGACTGCGCCGTCGGCATCCTGCAGCCGCGCCAGCGCGGCATCCGCAGCGAGCTGCTGTTCCGCGAGCAATATGTGGCGATCACCTCGCCGCACTGGCGGCCGGCCAGCGGACGGGCCGGCGCCTCGCTGTCGACCGACCAGCTGGCTGGGGCGTCGCTGGTCGTCGCCTCGCCGACCGCCACCTTCCACAGCAGCGTCGAGCAGATGCTGGTGAAGATGAAGCTGGCCAAGCGCATCGTGCTGCGGGTCCGGCATTTCGGCGCCCTGCCCGAGCTGGCGCTCTCGACCGACCTGCTGGCGATCGTCCCCGACATGTACGCCAGGAACCTGGAACAGCGCCACGACCTGCGGGTCTGGCGGCTGCCGCAGGCGCCGCGCTACGAGGTGCACCTGGTCTGGCATGCGAGCACCGCCCGCGAGCCGGCCCAGCAGTGGCTGCGCGCCCTGGTCCATCGCCTGTTCGGCCGGCACAAGACCGCCAGCGCGCCGGCCGCCTGAGCAGCCGGGCAGCTGCCTGCCTGCTGTCGCCGTTGTCCTACAGATCGCGGCGCGCCCACCCGCCTAGCATGGGTTTTTGGCTCGGGAGACACCATGGACACGACCTCGCTCTGGCGCGCGACGGCGCCGGCCGCGCCGGGATTCGCGATGCTGCAAACCGACATCTCCACCGACGTGCTGATCGTCGGCGGCGGCATCACCGGCGTCACCCTGGCGATGCTGCTGGCGCGCGCCGGCCGCCAGGTCGTGCTGCTGGAGGCGGGCCGCATCGGCAGCGGCACGACCGGCAATTCGACTGGCAATCTGTACGTCACGGTGAGCGAAGGCCTGGACTCGCTGGTGCGGCGCTGGGGCCAGGACATCGCGCGCCAGGTGGTGGACGAGCGCCGCGGCGCCATCGATTTCATCCAGCTCCACGCCGGCAGCGAGAGCGGCTTGCGCCGCTGTCCGATGGTCCAGTACGCCTTTTCCGACTCCATGCGCGAAGGCATCGAATCGGAACAGAAAGCGCTGGCGGCGCTCGGCGTGCCGCACCGGCTCACGTCCGCGGTGCCGGCGCCGTTGCCGCAGGCGCGCGGCAACGTGCTGGTCATCGACGACCAGGCGCAGTTCCACCCGCAGGCCTACGTCGCCCAGCTCGCATGGCAGGCGGCGCAGGCGGGCGCCCAGATCCACGAGCACACGCGCGTGCTCGAGATCGACTTCAAGGCCCGCAGCGCCGCCACCGCGACCGGAACGGTGACGGCCAAGGAGATCGTGCTGGCGACGCATTCGCCCAAGGGCTTGCATCCGGTCCATGCGCAGATGCCGGTGCATCGCGAATACGTCCTGGCGCGGCCGCTGGGCGGACCGGATCCCGGCCCCGGCATCTTCTGGTGCCAGGGCGACGAGAGCCTGTCGCTGCGAACCATGGAAGCAGGCGGCGAGCGCTACCTCGTCTGCGCCGGCGACGAGCTCAAGACGGGAGACCACAACGCCGAGGCCTGCCTGATGGCGCTGGAGACCAACGCCGAAAAGCAGCTCGGCCCGGGCGAGTGGTCGCATCGCTGGTCGGCGCAGAACTACCGCGGCGCCGACGGCCTGCCCTACATCGGCCGCGACATCCGCGGCAGCTTCATCGCCACGGGCTTCTCGACCGACGGCCTGGTCTACGGAACCGTCGCGGCGCGCGTCATCGCCGCGCAACTGGGCGGCCATGCGACGGCAGTGTTCGGCGAACTCTGCAAGCCGGGAAGGCTGTCGCCGGTCAAGGGCGCGAGCGCCCTGCTGGAGGAGGCGGGGACGACGGCAAAGGCCCTGTTGAAGGACTACCTCACGCACCGCCAGGAACAGAAGCTCACCAGCCTTGCGGTGGGCGACAGCGCCATCGTCGAGGTCGAAGGCGAATCCTTCGCGGCCTGGCGAGCCCCCGACGGCGAGCTGTTCGCGGTTTCGCCGGTCTGCACCCACATGGGCTGCAAGGTGCACTGGAACAGCGTCGAGACGAGCTGGGACTGCCCCTGCCACGGCAGCCGGTTCAGTCCCGACGGGACGGTGATCGAAGGGCCGGCGATCGCCGCGCTCAGGCGCAAGCACATCGCGCTCGCCACGCGATGAGAGCCCGGGCGGCTCAGCGCTTTTTCTTGGTGATGCCCATGGCCTCGCGGCTTTTCTCGATGCGGGCCTTCTTCTTGGCGTTCTCGCGCTCGACCGCTTTTTTCTTGGTGTAGCCCGTCCAGTCGGCCCACCACCACCAGAGCACGGCCAGCGCGAAAGGCGCGAACACCACATACCAGGGCCACTCTGCGACGGGCCCGATCTCCAGGTACCACATGGCCAGAAACACGAGGCCGATTCCCAGAAAATACATCTCTCGCTCCAGTGAAAACGCGGCCTTGGCGCCGACCCTTGGCGTAGTGGGTCAACGCCAGTCACTACAATCGCGTTGAACACTGGACAATGTAACTCAACCCACGGGGGATCAATGAAACGCGCACTTTTCGCACTCCTGGCTGCCACCGCAGTCGCCGCGCCCGCACTCGCGGACACGGCGCTGGCCACGGCCAAGAACTGCATGGCCTGCCACGCCGTCGACAAGAAGCTGGTCGGCCCGGCCTACAAGGATGTGGCCAGCAAGTACGCCGGCCAGAAGGACGCCGCCGACAAGCTGTCCGTCAAGATCATGAAGGGCAGCGTCGGCGTCTGGGGCCCGGTCCCGATGCCCGCGAACACCCAGGTCAGCGAGGCCGAAGCCAAAAAGCTCGCCGCCTGGGTCCTGAGCCTGAAGTAGGCTGCGCCGCGCCCGACAAAAAGCCCGCTCGCGCGGGCTTTTTTCATTGGGGTCCGGACAGGCCGCGCGCCGAAGCCGGCGTCTTCTCCCCGCTCCCGCCTTTTCAGAGTTTCTCGGCCAGCTGCTCCAGGATCGCGGGATTCTCCAGCGTGCTGGTGTCCTGCGTGATGGCCTCGCCTTTGGCCAGCGAGCGCAGCAGGCGGCGCATGATCTTGCCGCTGCGGGTCTTGGGCAGGTTGTCGCCGAAGCGGATGTCCTTGGGCTTGGCGATCGGCCCGATCTCCTTGGCGACCCAGTTGCGCAGCTGCGTGGCGATCTGAAGCGCTTCGTCGCCCGTCGGGCGCGAGCGCTTGAGCACGACGAAGGCACAGACGGCTTCTCCCGTCATCTCGTCGGGACGTCCGACGACGGCCGCCTCCGCCACCAGCTCGGTCATCGAGACCAGCGCCGATTCGATTTCCATCGTCCCCAGCCGGTGGCCGGAAACGTTGAGCACGTCGTCGATGCGGCCGGTGATGCGGAAGTAGCCGCGGTCCGGGCTGCGCACCGCGCCGTCGCCCGCCAGGTAGAGCTTGCCGCCCATCTCCTCGGGGAAGTAGCTCTTCTTGTAGCGCTCCGGATCGCCCCAGATGTTGCGGATCATCGAAGGCCAGGGCCGCTTGACCACCAGCAGGCCGCCGGAGCCGTTGGGCACGTCCTTGCCGGCTTCGTCGACGATCGCCGCCATGATGCCCGGCAGCGGCAGCGTGCAGGAGCCCGGCACCAGCGGCGTCGCGCCCGGCAGCGGCGTGATCATGTGGCCGCCGGTCTCGGTCTGCCAGAAGGTGTCCACGATCGGGCAACGCTCGTGGCCGACGTGCTTGTAGTACCACATCCAGGCTTCGGGATTGATCGGCTCGCCGACCGACCCGAGGATGCGCAGGCTGGACAGGTCGTAGCGCGCGGGATGCACCTTCTCGTCGCCTTCGGCGGCCTTGATCAGCGAGCGGATCGCCGTCGGCGCCGTGTAGAACACGCTGACCTTGTGCTTCTCGATCATCTGCCAGAAGCGGCCGGCGTTCGGGAAGGTCGGGATGCCTTCGAACACCACCTGCGTGCAGCCGGCCGCCAGCGGCCCGTAGGCGACGTAGGTGTGGCCGGTGATCCAGCCGATGTCGGCCGTGCACCAGAACACGTCCCTGGGCTGGATGTCGAAGGTCCAGTCCATCGTCACCCGGGCCCACAGCAGGTAGCCGGCGGTGGAATGCTGCACGCCCTTGGGCTTGCCGGTGGACCCCGAGGTGTAGAGGATGAACAGCGGATGCTCGGCGTTCACCGGTTCCGGCGCGCAATCGGCGGACTGCCCCTGCAGCGCCTGCTCGAACGTGATGTCGCGGCCCGGCTGCATCTTGCAGGCGGTGGCGGTGCGCATGTAGACCAGCACGGTCTTGAGCGTGGTGCAGCCGCCCATGGCGATGCCCTCGTCGACGATCGCCTTGAGCGGCAGTTCCTTGCCGCCGCGCATCTGGAAGTTGGCGGTGATCACGGCCACCGCGCCGGCGTCGATGATGCGCTCGTTCAGCGCCTTGGCCGAGAAGCCGCCGAACACCACGCTGTGGGTGGCGCCGATGCGGGCGCAGGCCTGCATCGCGACCACGCCCTCGATCGTCATCGGCATGTAGATGATGACGCGGTCGCCCTTGCCGATGCCCTGCGCCTTGAGCGCGTTGGCGAACTGGCCGACCCGCTCCAGCAGCTGCCTGTAGGTAATGCGGGTGACGGCGCCGTCGTCGGCCTCGAAGACGATGGCGTCCTTGTTCTCGACCGGCGTGCCCATGTGCCTGTCCAGGCAATTGGCCGAGGCATTGAGCTCGCCGTCGCTGAACCACTTGTAGAACGGCGCATTCGATTCGTCCAGCGTCCGGCCAAAGGGCTTGCTCCACTGCAGGTTCTCACGCGCCAGCCGGGCCCAGAAGCCCTCGAAGTCGCGGCTGGCCTCTTCGCACAGGGCGTCGTAGGCCTGCATGCCGGAAATCCTGGCCGCCTTCACGACCCCGGGCGGCGGCGGGAAGACCCGGTTTTCGACGAGGACGGATTCGATGGCGCTCATGGTTGTCTCCGGCTGCGGTTATCGGTTGCGGGGGCTAATGTCAGACTTGGCACTTACATTGCACTGACTGCCCCGAGCGGGCAAATTTACCCCCTTTCCGCGGTGTCCCGGCGGCCCAACCTACAATGCCGCGAGCGTACTACCTGACCGCGACCTGATGAACGACGACCCGATCCTGAAAAAAGCCTCCCCCCTGCGCCCGCTCCCCAACCTGATCTTCGCCAGCCGCTGGCTGCAACTGCCGCTGTACCTCGGCCTGATCGTGGCGCAGGGCGTCTATGTGGTGCACTTCCTGGTCGAGCTCTGGCACCTGGTCGAAGCGGCCTTCGGCAGCCAGGCCGCCCTGCAGCAGCTGATCAACAGCATCGGCTACAAGGTCACGGCGCCGATCACCTCGCTCAACGAGACGGTGATCATGCTGGTGGTGCTGGCCCTGATCGACGTCGTCATGATCTCCAACCTGCTGATCATGGTGATCGTCGGCGGCTACGAGACCTTCGTCAGCCGCATGAACCTGGAAGGCCATCGCGACCAGCCCGAATGGCTGTCGCACGTGAACGCCTCGGTGCTGAAGGTGAAGCTGGCGACGGCCATCATCGGCATCAGCTCGATCCACCTGCTCAAGACCTTCATCAACGCCGACAACTACACCGACCGCGTGCTGGTCGCGCAGACGGTGATCCACATCACCTTCCTGCTGTCGGCGATCGCCATCGCCTACACCGACAAGATCATGTCGGGCATCGCCGAACGCAAACACTGACCGCTTCGGTCAGGCTGGGCCGGACCCCCGAAAGTGTCGACAATCGCGGGGTTTCGGCGCTGCGGCTTTTATAATTGCCGACCTTCCGCTCGCCGGTGACGGCCCCGCATTCGGCATGACGCAACCCCTCCCCGCCCCGCCTGCGCAAGGCCTGCCGCGCACCATCGCGGACCAGATCCAGCAGCTGATCTACGGGGGCGAATTCAAGGCCGGCGACCGCCTGAACGAAGCCGCGCTGGCCGTGCGCATGGGCACCAGCCGCGGGCCGATCCGCGAGGCGATCCGCATCCTGGCCGGCACCGGCCTGGTGACGCCGGTGGTCAACCGCGGCGTGTTCGTGCGGCAAGTCTCGATGCGCGAGATGCTGGAGATCTACGACCTGCGCGCCCTGGTCTTCGGCTTCGCGGCCGAGGCGGCTGTCGAGCACATCACGGACGATCACCGGCGCAGCTTCGAAGCGCTGCTGGACCAGATGGACGCCGCCTCGCAGGCGGGCGACAGCGGCCTGTACTACACGCTCAATCTCGCGTTCCACGAGCTGATCCTGGTGCTGTCGAACAGCCAGCGGGCCCATCGCCTGTACCACGACTACGTCAAGGAACTGCACCTGTACCGGCGGCAGAATTTCAACACGCCGGGCAATATGCGGCGCTCCAACATCGAGCACCGCCGCATCTACGAGGCCATCTCCAGGGGCGCGCACGCCAAGGCCAAGATGCACGCCGAAGACCACATCAAGGCCGGCCGCCAGCGCTTGCTCGCGCTCGCGGACGACCAGGACAAGGCGCGCCGGGTCTAGGAGCCTGCTCCTAGCCTGCCCGGCGGATGGCCGCGATCACCGCGGCTGTCATGCTCGCGGTGTTGCCCTGGCCGCGGATGTCGCCGGTGCGCGCCTTCGCGTCGGCCAGCGTCGCCGTCATCGCCCGCTCCATCGTCTGCGCGGCCTCGACGGCCTGAGCGATCTTGTGGCGCCGGCCCAGCCAGTCCAACAGCATGCGCGTGGAGTCCACCATGGCGTAGGGATTGGCCTTGCCCGTGCCGGCAATGTCGGGCGCCGATCCGTGCGTCGCCTGCGCCATCGCGAAGTCGCCGTCGCCGATGCACAGGCCCGGCGCCATGCCCAGGCCGCCGACCAGGCCGGCGGCCTCGTCGGTGAGGATGTCGCCGAACATGTTGGTCGTCACCACGACGTCGAAGCTCTGGGGATCGCGCACCAGCCGCATCGCCATGGTGTCGACGATCACCTCGTTGACCGTGACGTCGGGATAGTCCTTCGCGGCCTTGTAGCACTCCTCGACGAACATGCCGCAACCGAGCTTGAAGACGGTGTTCTTGTGAACCAGCGTCAGCAGCTTGCGCCGGCTGCGGGCCAGCTCCAGCGCCACCCGCGCCACCCGGTCGCTGCCCTTGCGGGTGATGACGCGAACCGAGATCGTCATGTCCTCGCTGGGGCGGAACTCGCCCGAGCCGGCGACCACGTTGCGGTCCGGCTGGAAGCCCTCGTTGTTCTCGCGCACGATCACCAGGTCGATGTCGTCGTACAGGCAGCCGATGTCCGGATACGAGCGCGTCGGCCGCACGTTGGCGAACAGGTTGAAGTGCTTGCGCATGATGGGATGCGGATTGATCGCGCCCGGCCCCTTGGGGTAGTCGCGGTGGCCGATCGGCCCCAGCACGAAGCCGTTCATCTTCGCCAGCGTCTCCAGCGTTCCTTCGGGCAGGGTCGAGCCGTGCGTGTCCAGGGCATTGCGGCCGATCGGCATCGGCCGCCACGCGATGTCCAGTCCGTGCTTTTCGGCGGCGGCGGACGCGATCGCGACGGCCGCCGGAACGACTTCGTGGCCGATGTCGTCGCCGTTCAGCACGCCGAGGACGAGGTGGGGTTCTTTCATCATTGGACCTTCGCTTGTTGCTTGCGGGCCGCCGCCATGCGCGCGGCGATGCGCAGCGCCTGTTCGAGCGCGCCGGTGTCGGCCTTGCCCTGGCCGACGATGTCGAAAGCCGTGCCGTGGGCCGGCGTGGTGAAGACGGTCTTCAGGCCGGCGGTGACGGTCACGCCCTTGTTGAAGCCGAGCAGCTTGGTCGCGATCTGCCCCTGGTCGTGGTACATCATCACGACGCCGTCGTACTCGCCCTTGAGCGCCTTCAGGAAGATGACGTCGGACGACACGGGCCCGGTGCAGGCGATGCCCTCGGCCTGCAGCCTCTCCACCGTCGGGCGGATGATGCGGATCTCCTCGTCGCCGAACAGCCCGCCCTCGCCGCAGTGCGGATTGAGCGCCGCCACCGCGATGCGCGGTGTGGCGATGCCGTTGGCCTTGAGCGTGGCCTGCGCCAGCCGCACGGCCGACGCGATGCGCTCGGGCTTGACCATGTCGATGGCCTCGCGCAGCGCGACGTGGGAGGTGACGCGAAAGGTCGCGAATTCCCTGATCACGTTCATCTCGCCGAAGAAGCCTTCATGCCGCGTCAGCGCGGCGAACATCTGGTGCTCGTCGTGGTACTTCCAGCCGCCGCGGTGCAGCGCCGCCTTGTTCAGCGGCGCGAAGCTGATGCCGTCGATCTGGCCATCCAGCGCCAGCTCGATCATGTGCCCGAGCGTGTCGCCGGTCAGCCGTCCCGACTCCGGGGAGGTCGCGCCGCGCTCGATCGTCGCGGGATCGATGTTGCCCAGATCGATCAGCGGGATCTCGTCGCGGCTCCAGTCGATCGTCGCGACCGACGGATAGACCCGCCACGCGGGAGCGACACCGGCGTCGCGGCAACCGAGCTCCAGCACCCTGGCGTCGCCGATGACGGCGATGCGCGCGACGGACCGCAAGGTCCTCGCCGCGAGCAGCCGCGCGCTGATCTCCGGGCCGATGCCCGTCATGTCGCCCAGCATCAGGCCGAGCACGGGAAGATCCGTCATTGCGCGGGGCGCGCCAGCGCAGCCATCAGCCGCTCGAGCGACGGCAGGGTCTCGAGCTCGCGCACCATCGCGACGACGAGCTCCGCCTGCTGGGCCGGGAACTTCGCGTATTGCGCGTTCTCGCGGAACTTGTTTGCAACCTCGTCATACGTCATCGGGTCGGCGGGGCTGCCCTTGCCGAAGTCCGAGCGGCCGGAGATGGTGCGGCCATCCGCCAGCTGGATGTCGATGATGGTGGTCATCTTGTGATAGCCGGCCGCCTCGGCGTCCTTGTCGACGACGAAGTCGACCTTCTCGATCATTGCCTTGACGTCCGGGCGGTGCACGACGGCGTCGGTGAATTCGCCGAGGCCCGCGCGGCCGTCGAGCAGCAGGATGGCCATGCAGAACTCCATCGAGAACTTGGCCTGCAGCTCGTTGGTGGGGCGGTGGTGGATCAGCGCGTTGGGCATGTTGGAGTTGGTGCCGACGCGCACGCTCTCCACCTGGTCGGCCTTGATGCCGTGCTGGCGGATGAGGCGCAGCATCTCGGTCATGCCCGGGTGGGTGAGCGAGCCCGACGGGTGCGGCTTGATGGAGACGCCGGGACTGGCGAAAGTCCAGGGCCCGCCGAGTTTTCCGGAGATCGCCTGCGGGTCGTAGCCGCCGCCCGCCGCGCTGAAGAAGCCGCGCGGCGCCTCGAGGATGCGGTCGGTCGCGGTCCAGCCGTAGGAAGCGAACTGCGCGGCGGCGACGCCGCTTTCGGA
>JAQGNJ010000047.1 GCA_028291885.1 Ramlibacter sp.
TCGGGATCTCGACCTGCACGTGCTTGCCGGCCTTCATGGCCTGGATCGCCTGCGAGGCGTGCATCTGGGTCGGCGTGCAGAGGATGACGGCGTCCACTTCCTTGATCGCCAGGCTCTCCGCGAGATCCGTCGTGACGTGGGCGATGCCGTACTTGTCGGCGACTTCGCGGGTCTTGCCGATGTCGCGGCTGACGAGCGAAACCACTTCGACCCCGTCGATGTTCCTGATGCCGTCCAGGTGCTTGATGCCGAACGCGCCGGCCCCGGCGAGTGCGACCTTGATTGTCTTTGTCATTTCTGTTGGTTCTCCAAAATCAGGTGGCCCACCGCCGTGTTCGACGCGGGCACATGGTAGAAGCGGTGCTTGACCACCGGCTTGGGTCCGCCGGCCAGGTCGGACATGGCGCCGCGAGCGATCAGCCACATCACCAGCTCGATGCCTTCGCTGCCGGCTTCACGCACGTAGTCGATGTGCGGCACTGCCGCCTGGCCTTCGGGGTCTTCGATCATGCGGTCCATGAAGGCCTTGTCGAATTCCTTGTTGATCAGGCCGGCGCGCGGACCCTGGAGCTGGTGGCTCATGCCGCCCGTGCCCCAGATGTGGACGTTCAGGTCTTCGTCGTAGCTCTCGACCGCCTTGCGGATCGCCTTGCCCAGGTTCAGGCAGCGCTGGCCGCTGGGCACCGGGTACTGCACGACG
The DNA here is from genome assembly GCA_028291885.1 of Ramlibacter sp. Classification (GTDB taxonomy): domain Bacteria; phylum Pseudomonadota; class Gammaproteobacteria; order Burkholderiales; family Burkholderiaceae_C; genus Ramlibacter. Next base: position 701 of record JAQGNJ010000047.1, read on the forward strand.
TTGACGGCGAACGGGATCACGGGGCAGGGCCAGGCCTGCGGCTGGCCGTACATCAGCGACAGCGGCACGGTCAGGCCGTGGTCGACGTCCATCTTGTTGACGATGGTCAGGTCGAAGTCCTGCTGGATCACCGACTGCGCGATGTGCGCCGCCAGGTCGGGCGCACCGATCACCTTGGGCACGGGACGCGGGCCCCAGCCCTCGTCGGCCGGCATGTATTCGGTCGCGGTGCCGATCGCGAAAGTCGGGATCATGTCCAGGCTGAATGCCGTGGCATGGTCGTTGAAGACCAGGAAGATCACGTCCGGCGGGTTGTCCTTGATCCACTGCTTGCCGTATTCGTAGCCCTGGAAGACCTGCTGCCAGTACGGCTCGTGCGTCTTGCCCATGTCCAGCGCGGCGCCGATGGCCGGCACGTGCGACGTGTAGACGCTGGCGGTGATTCTTGCCATCTCAGTTGCCCTTGTTCTGTGACTTGCCCTGCGGCTGGCGGTGCGCCTGCGCGTCGCCTTCCTCGCCGTGGCGGCGGTTGCCTTCGGCCGACCGGCCGCCGCCGATCATCATGTTGCGGTATTCCTCTTCCGTCATGCCGGTCATGCTGCCGGCCATCTGCTGGAAGCTCTTGCCGTCGGTGGCGCCGATCTTGGCCAGGAAGTAGATGTTGCCGCCCAGCGAAATGCAGCGGTTCAGGTCCCGCGCCAGCACGGCCTGCTTCTGCTCTTCGCTCATCGGCCATTGGTCGAGATACGCGCGCTCGTCCGCCTTGAACTTCTCGCGGTTCTCCGCCTTCATCAGCGACATGCAGAACTGGTTCAGGTGGTAGCCGCGGCGCGATTGCTCGGCGTCGAAAATGGTCGTGCCGGGCACGTCCAGGTATGGTTTGTCCAGTGGCATCTTATTTCCCCCAGTAAAGCCTGGTCGGATTGTCCACCAGCAGCTTGCGCTGCTGTTCGGCGGTGGTCGCGATGTGCGGGATGAAGTCGACCAGCAGGCCATCGTCGGGCATGTGGTCCTTCAGGTTCGGGTGCGGCCAGTCCGTACCCCACAGGACGCGGTCCGGGAAGGTGTCGACGATGCGCCTGGCGAACGGAACGACATCGCGATAGGCATTGCGCTCGCCGTTGAGCGCCGGCGGGCCTGCCACGCTGAGGCGCTCGGGACAGGTCACCTTGGACCAGACGTTCGGGTACTCGCGCATGAACTTGATGAACAGCTCGAACTCCGGACCGTCGACCGGCTTGGTCACGTCGGGCCGGCCCATGTGGTCGACGACCACCGTGGTCGGCAGCGCGGTGAAGAAGTCCCACAGCTCGGGCAGGTCCACCGCCTCGAAATAGATCACGACATGCCAGCCCAGCGGAGCGATGCGGGCGGCGATCTCCATCAGTTCGTCCTTGGGCGTGAAGTCCACCAGCCGCTTGACGAAGTTGAAGCGCACGCCGCGAACGCCGGCGGCATGCATCTCCTGCAGTTGCTGGTCGGTGACGTTGCGCCTGACGGTCGCGACGCCGCGCGCCTTGTCGTTCGAATGCTTCAGGGCATCGAGCAAGGCGCTGTTGTCGGCGCCGTGGCAGGTCGCCTGCACGATCACGTTCTTGTCGAAGCCCAGGTGGTCGCGCAAGGCGAACAGCTGCTCCCTGGACGCGTCGCAAGGCGTGTACTTGCGTTCCGGCGCGAAGGGAAATTCCTTGCCGGGGCCGAACACGTGGCAATGCGCGTCGACGCTGCCGGGCGGCAGCTTGAATTGGGGCTTGCTCGGACCGGCGTACCAGTCGAGCCAGCCCAGGGTCTTGGTGAATTCCATGTTCGTGTTCAATCGGGTTGGATTTTGGCTTCGCGAACCAGGTTGGCGTAGCGGGCGCGCTCGGAGCGCAGCAGCGATGAGAGCATGGCCTGCGTGCCGGGGATCACTTCGCCGCCGACTGCGCTCATGCGGTCGCGCACTTCCGCCGTCTGCAAGGCCTTCTGCACCTCGGCGTGCAGCTTGTCGATGATCGGCCTGGGCGTCGCGGCCGGCGCCACCAGCGCGTACCAGACCGACGCTTCGAAGCCGGGATAGCCAGACTGGGCGATGGTCGGGACGTCGGGGAAGATCGGCGAGCGCTGGGGGCTCAGCACGGCCAGCACCTTGAGCTTGCCGCTCGCGACATGCGGCTTCACCTCGAGCGCGTTCATCGCCAGCAGCGGCACCTGGCCGCCGATGACGTCGGTCACGGCCTGGGCGCCGCCGCGGTACGGCACGTGCATCAGCGAGATGCCGGCGGCGCGAGCGAACAGCTCACCCGCCATGTGCGGCGTCGAGCCGTTGCCGGGCGAGGCGAAGGAGATCGAACCGGGCTTGGCCTTGGCGGCGGCGATCAACTGCGCGACCGTCGAATACGGCACGGACGGATTGGCGGCGATCACCACCGGCACGCGGCCGACCAGCGCCACCGGAACCAGGTCCTTCTCGGCGTCGAAGGGCGCCGGCTGGTACAGCGCCATGTTGGCCGCCAGCGCATTGGCGGCCAGCAGCAGCGTGTAGCCGTCGGCCGGCGCGTCGATCACCGACTTGACGGCGATGTTGGTGCCGGCGCCGGGCTTGTTCTCGACGACGAAGGGCTGGCCCATGCTGGCGGCCAGGCTCTGGCCGACCGTGCGGGCGACGATGTCGACGGCGCCACCGGCGGAATAGCCGACGACGATCCTGACCGGCTTGGTGGGATAGGCGGGCGCCTGTGCGAATGCGTGCAAGGGCAGCGTCGCGGCCGCGGTCAGCGCGAGCAGCAGGCCGCGCCGGCGCGCAAGGAAACGGGTCTCGGTCATGCGCTCGATCTCAATCGATGTATCTCAGGCCGGCTTTTTCCAGCGGGCCGCGCATGTTGTACATGTCCAGGCCCAGCACGCCCGAGCCCAGCTTGGCGCGCTTCTCGCCTTCGTTCGCTTCGCGCGCGGCGGCTGCTTCCAGCGTCTTTTGCGCCATGCCGGCCGGCACGATGACCACGCCGTCGTCGTCGGCGACGACCACGTCGCCCGGATGGACCAGCGCCCCGGCGCACACGACCGGGATGTTGACCGAGCCCAGCGTCGCCTTCACCGTTCCCTTGGAGCTGATGGCGCGGCTCCACACCGGGAAGCCCATCTCCTGCAGGGTCTTGACGTCGCGGCAGCCGGCGTCGATCACCAGGCCGCGGGCGCCGCGGGCCTGGAACGAGGTCGCCAGCAGGTCGCCGAAGAAACCGTCGGTGTTGTCCGCCGTGCAGGCGGCGATCACGACGTCGCCCGGCTGGATCTGCTCGGCGACCACGTGCATCATCCAGTTGTCGCCCGGATGCAGCAGCACCGTCACGGCCGTGCCGGAGATCTGCGCGCCCGGCCAGATCGGCCGCATATAGGGCTTGAGCAGGCCGACGCGGCCCATGGCCTCGTGCACGGTGGCCGAGCCGAATTTGCCGAGGCCGTCGGCGGCGGCCTTGTCGGCGCGCTTGATGTTGCGGTACACAACGCCCAGTTCGAACATGATCACTTCCCCTTTTGCTTGAGCTGCTGGTCCAGGCGCGGGAACACCCGGCGCGTGTTGCCTTCGTAGATCGCGTGCTTGTCCTCGGCGCTCAGGATCTTCGAGGCCTCGATGTAGCGCTTGGTGTCGTCGAAGTAGTTGCCCGTTTCCGGATCGATGCCCTTCACCGCGCCGATCATCTCGGAGGCGAACAGCACGTTCTTGACCGGGATCACCGTGTTCAGCAGGTCGATGCCGGGCTGGTGGTAGACGCAGGTGTCGAAGAACACGTTGTTCAGCAGGTGCTCCGACAGCAGCGGCCGCTTCATCTCCTGCGCCAGGCCGCGAAAGCGCCCCCAGTGATACGGCACGGCGCCGCCGCCGTGCGGGATCAGGAAGCGCAGCGTCGGGAAGTCCTTGAACAGGTCGCCCTGGATCAGCTGCATGAAGGCCGTCGTGTCGGCGTTCAGGTAATGCGCGCCGGTGGTGTGGAAGGCCGGGTTGCAGCTGGTGCTGACGTGGATCATCGCCGGGATGTCGTACTCCACCATCTTCTCGTAGATCGGGTACCAGAGGCGGTCGGTCAGCGGCGGCGACGTCCAGTGGCCGCCCGAGGGATCGGGGTTGAGGTTGATGCCGACGTTGCCGTATTCCTTGACGCACTTCTCCAGCTCGGGGATGCAGGTCTTGGGGTC
>JAQGNJ010000046.1 GCA_028291885.1 Ramlibacter sp.
GGACACCGTCAATGCCATCCTCGAGGAGGGCGGCAAGTTCGCCAGCGAGGTCACTTTCCCGCTGAACATCAGCGGCGACGAAGAGGGCTGCACGCTCGATCGCGACACCCACGAGGTGACAGCGCCCAAGGGCTTCAAGGAAGCCTACGCCAAGTACGTCGAAGGCGGGTGGCCGGCGCTGTCGTGCGATCCGGACTATGGCGGCCAGGGCCTGCCGATCACGCTGAACCAGTGCGTCTACGAGATGCTGAACAGCGCCAACCAGGCCTGGACCATGTACCCGGGCTTGTCGCACGGCGCGTACGAGGCGCTGCATGAGCACGGCACCGACGATCAGAAGAAGCTGTACCTGCCAAAGCTGGTGAGCGGCGAGTGGACCGGCAGCATGTGCCTGACCGAGCCGCATTGCGGCACCGACCTCGGCCTGCTGCGCACCAGGGCCGAGCCGCAGGCCGACGGCAGCTACAAACTCACCGGCAACAAGATCTTCATCTCCGCCGGCGAGCACGACCTGGCGGCCAACATCGTCCACCTGGTGCTGGCCCGGCTGCCGGACGCGCCCAAGGGCAGCAAGGGCATCTCGCTGTTCGCGGTTCCCAAGTACAACGTCAAGGCCGACGGCTCGCTCGGCGAGCGCAACGGCATCTACTGCGGCGGCCTGGAGCACAAGATGGGCATCCACGGCAACGCGACCGCTCAGATCGTGCTGGAAGGCGCCGTCGGCACCCTGGTCGGGGCGCCGAACAAAGGCCTGCCGGCGATGTTCGTGATGATGAACGCGGCTCGGCTGGGGGTGGGCAACCAGTCGCTGGGCCTGACCGAAGTGGCGTTCCAGAACGCGCTGGCATACGCCAAGGACCGCCTCCAGATGCGCTCGCTGTCGGGCGTGAAGGCCAAGGACAAGCCGGCCGACCCGATCATCGTCCACCCGGACGTGCGCAAGATGCTGCTCACCGCCAAGGCCTATGCCGAAGGCGGCCGCGCGCTGAACCTGTTCTGCGGCCTGCTGATCGACCGCGAGCTGCACCATCCCGACGAGAAGGTGCGCAAGGACAGCGCGGAGCTGGTGGCGCTGCTGACGCCGATCGTCAAGGCCTTCCTCACCGACAACGGCCACATCGCCACCAATGCCTGCATGCAGGTGTTCGGCGGCCACGGCTACATCAGGGAGTGGGGCATGGAACAGTTCGTGCGCGACAACCGCATCAACATGATCTACGAGGGCACGAACACCATCCAGTCGCTGGATCTGCTGGGGCGCAAGGTGCTGGGCAACAACGGCGCCACGCTCAAGAAGTTCGGCAAGCTGGTCGCGCAGCTGGTGGAAGAAGAAGGCGTGAACGAGAAGATGGCCGAGTTCATCAACCCGGTCGCCTACCTCGGCGAGCAGATGACCAAGTTCACGACCGAGATCGGCTTCAAGGGCTTCCAGGATCCGGACGAAGTGGGCGCCGCCGCGGTGGACTACCTGCGCGTCGCCGGCCACCTGGTGTTCGGCTACTTCTGGGCCCGCATGGCGCAGGTCGCGCTGCGCGAGATCGCCGCCGGGAACACCGATCCGTTCTACAAGGCCAAGCTGCAGACTGCGCGCTTCTATTTCGCCAAGCTGTTCCCCGAGACGGCGATGCTGATGCGCACGGCACGCGGCGGCGCCAAGGTGCTGATGGACACCGAAGAGGCGCTGGCATGAAGCCGTCGAACTGGTTCAAGGGCGCCGCAATGGCGACCCTGCTGGCGGTCGCGCTTCCCGGTTTCGCGCAGGCGACGCCGGTCGGCCTGTGGCGCAGCCTCGACGACAAGACCGGCGCGGCCAAGGCCGAGATCCGCATCGCCGAGAGCGGCGGCGCCCTCAACGGCCGGATCGAGAAACTGCTGCGCAAGGAGGCCGATCCCCAGGCCAAATGCGACGAGTGCAGCGACGAGCGCAAGGGCCAGGCGATGGTCGGCCTGGAGATCATCCGCGGCGCCAGGAAGGCCGAGGGCCAGAACGTCTGGGAAGACGGCAAGATCCTCGACCCCGAGAACGGCCGCGAATACAAGCTGCGCCTGACGCCGATCGAAGGCGGCTCCAAGCTCGACGTGCGCGCATCCTTCGGTCCCTTCGGCCGCACCCAGACCTGGGTCCGCGTCCAGTGATGCTTTCAGGAAAGACCATGTCCCGTTTCCAGGTGAAGAAGGTCGCCGTGCTCGGCGCCGGCGTGATGGGCGCGCAGATCGCCGCGCATCTCGTGAATGTCAGGGTTCCGGTCGTGCTGTTCGACCTGCCGGCGAAAGAGGGGCCCAAGAACGGCGTCGTCGCCAAGGCGGTCGAGGCGCTGAAGAAGCAAAAGCCTGCGCCGCTCGGCGTCGCCGAAGACGCCGCCCTGATCGGCCAGGCGAATTACGAGGAGCATCTCGGCCAGCTGAAGGACTGCGACCTGATCATCGAGGCGATCGCCGAGCGCATGGACTGGAAGCTGGACCTGTACCGCAAGATCGCGCCCTTCGTCGCGCCGCACGCCATCCTGGCCTCGAACACCTCGGGCCTGTCGATCACGAAGCTGGGCGAGGCGCTGCCCGAAGAAATGAAGCCGCGCTTTTGCGGCATCCACTTCTTCAATCCGCCGCGCTACATGTATCTGGTGGAGCTGATCGCAACGCCCAGCACCGGGGCGCGCATCCTCGACGACCTGGAGACCTTCGTCACCAGCGGCCTGGGCAAGGGCGTGGTGCGGGCCAAGGACACGCCGAACTTCATCGCCAACCGGATCGGCATCGCCGGCATGCTGGGGACGATGAAGGAAGTCGAGAAGTTCGGTCTGACCTACGACGTGGTCGACGACCTCACCGGCAAGAAGCTGGGCCGCGCCGGCTCGGGCACCTTCCGCACCGCCGACGTCGTCGGCCTGGACACGCTGGCCCACGTGGTCAAGACGCTGCAGGACAACCTGGACGAGAAGAGCGATCCCTTTTATCCGGGCTTCGGCACGCCCGAGGTGCTCAAGACGCTGCTGGAAAAAGGCAACCTGGGCCAGAAAGCCAAGGCGGGTTTCTACAAGAAGGTCGGGCGCGACGTGCTGCGCTTCGACATGGCGAGCGGCGACTACGTGCCCGGCGGCCGGAAGGCCGACGAGGTCTATGGCCGCATGCTCAAGAAGCCGGCCGGCGAACGCCTGAAGCTGCTGCGCAACTCCGAAGGGCCGCAGGGGCAGTTCCTGTGGGCCATCCTGCGCAACAGCTTCCACTATGCGGCCGTGCACCTGGCGTCGATCGCCGAGACGGCGCGCGACGTCGACTTCGCGATGCGCTGGGGCTTCGGCATGAAGCAGGGCCCGTTCGAGCTCTGGCAGGAGGCCGGCTGGCTGCAGGTCGCCACGTGGATCCAGGAAGACATCAAGGCCGGCAAGACGCTGTCGAACGCGCCGCTGCCGGACTGGGTGTTCGGCGGCGCCGTGGTCGAAGCTGGCGGCGTGCACACGCCGCAAGGCTCGTGGAACCCGACGACCAGGAAATTCGAGCCGCGCCGCCAGCTTGCGGTGCTGGCGCGCCAGCTGTTTCCCGAGTCGGTGGCGGGCAGCGATGCGCCGCGCTTTGAAACTGCCGGCAAGACCCTGCACGAGGACAAGGGCATCCGGCTGTGGACCCTCGACGACCATGTGTTGATCGCCAGCCTGAAGACCAAGATGCATGCGATCAGTCCGGAAGTCTGCGAGGGCCTGCAGCAGGCGGTGGACCTGGCGGAGAAGGATTACCGCGGCCTGGTGATCTGGTCGGGCGACGAGCCCTTCAGCGTCGGCGCCGACCTGCAGTCCATGCTGCCGGCCTTCATGGCCGTCGGCGTGAGCGCGATCGAGGACGCCGAGCAGTTCATGCAGCAGACGATGCTGCGCCTGCGTTACGCGTCGGTGCCGGTGATCTCGGCGATCCGGGGCATGGCCCTGGGCGGCGGCTGCGAAACGGCCGTCCACTCGTCGCGCCGCGTGGCCGCGATGGAAAGCTACATCGGCCTGGTGGAGGTCGGGGTGGGCCTCGTGCCCGGCGCCGGCGGACTGACCTACATCGCGCGCCGCGCCGCCGAGAACCAGGCGCTGACCACGCACAAGGACCTGCTGCCTTTCCTGACCGAGGGCTTCACCGCCGCCGCGATGGCCAAGGTCGGCACCAGCGCGCTCGAATCGCGCAAGCTCGGTTACCTGCTGGAGAGCGACATCGTCGTCCCGAACAAGGACGAATTGCTGTATGTCGCGCTCCAGGAGGCGAAGGCGATGTCCGACGCCGGCTACCGGCCGCCGCTCAAGCGCCAGTTCGCGGTGGCCGGCCGCAGCGGCAAGGCCACGATCCAGGGCCAGCTGGTGAACATGCGCGACGGCGGCTTCATCAGCCGCCACGATTTCAACATCGCATCGCTGATCGCGGACGTCGTGACCGGCGGCGATGTCGATCCCGGGACGCTGGTGACCGAGGAGTACCTGATGGCCCTGGAACGCAGAGCCTTCTGCTCGCTCATCACCAACCCCAAGACCCAGGAGCGGATCCTGGGGATGCTGTCGACGGGGAAGCCGGTGCGGAACTGACGAGGTTTTTTTGACAGCGGCGAAGACCCTTACCCCAACCCTCTCCCGCAAGCGGGAGAGGGAGTGAATGTGAATCCAAGGAGCCTTCCGTGAAACAGATCCAGGACGCCTATATCGTTGCCGCGACGCGCACGCCGATCGGGCGCTCGCATCGGGGCGCGTTGCGCAACACGCGGCCGGACGACCTGCTGGCGACGACATTGCGTGCCGCGCTGGCGCAGGTGCCGGGGCTGGACCCGAACGCGATCGAAGACATCGTCTGCGGCTGCGCGATTCCCGAAGCGCAGCAGGGACTGAACGTCGCGCGCATCGGCGCCGTCCTGGCCGGCCTGCCCAAGAGCGTGGGCGGGATCACGGTCAACCGCTTCTGCGCCTCGGGCCTGTCGGCCGTGCAGATGGCGGCCGACCGCATCCGCGTCGGCGAGGCCGACGTGATGATCGCCGCCGGCACCGAGAGCATGAGCATGGTGCCGATGATGGGCAATTCGCCTTCGCTGTCGCCCACCATCTTCTCCAACCCCGACGACATCGAGAGCTACGGCATCGCCTACGGCATGGGCCTGACGGCCGAGAAGGTGGCGCAGCAGTGGAAGGTCTCGCGCCAGGCCCAGGACGAATTCGCCTACCGCTCCCACATGAAGGCCATCGCCGCGATGAAGGCCGGCGAGTTCGTCGACGAGATCACGCCCGTCGACGTGGCGGAGCGCTCGGTCGACCTCGAGTCGGCCGAGGTCAGCGTCAAGACCCGCACGCTGAAGCTGGACGAAGGCGCGCGGCCCGATACGACCGTCGAGGGGCTCGCGAAACTCAAGACCGTGTTCGCCGCGAGGGGCTCGGTCACCGCCGGCAACAGCTCGCAGACCTCCGACGGCGCCGGCGCCCTGATCCTGGCCAGCGAAGCGGCGATCCGGCGCTTCGGCCTCAAGCCGCTGGCGCGCTTCGTCAGCTACGCCAGCCGCGGCGTGCCGCCGCACATCATGGGCATCGGCCCGATCGAGGCGATCCCGGCGGCGCTGCGCTCGGCGGGCCTGAAGCAGGACGACATCGACTGGATCGAGCTGAACGAAGCCTTCGCGGCGCAATCCCTGGCCGTGATCGATACGCTGGGACTCGATCCGTCCAAGGTCAACCCCATGGGCGGCGCGATCGCCCTGGGCCATCCGCTGGGGGCGACCGGCGCGATCCGCTCGGCGACCGTGGTCCACGCCCTGCGGCGCAAGAACCTGAGGTACGGCATGGTCACCATGTGCGTCGGCATGGGCCAGGGCGCGGCGGGCATTTTCGAGCGCGTCTGAGCATGGGCGCCAGCGCATTCGACGCAGCCATCGCGCTGCAGCCGCGGGCCGACGGCATGTTCCTCGGCCACACGAGCCCGGCTTACGCCAACATGGTCGGCCCCTTCGGCGGCGTCACGGCGGCCCAGGCGCTCAACGCGGTGCTGCAGCATCCCGAGCGGCTGGGCGATCCGATCTCGCTCACCGTCAACTTCGCCGCGGCGCTGGCCGACGGTCCGTTCACCGTGATCGCGCGGCCGGCGCGAACCAACCGCTCGACCCAGCACTGGGTGCTCGAGATCCAGCAGCAGGGGCAGGCAGTGCTCACCGGCACCGCGTTCTTCGGCCTGCGCCGGGACACCTGGAGCGCCGACGAACACACCATGCCCGCCGTGCCGCCGCCATCCGAAGTCGTGCAGGCCCAGGGGCCGGCGCGGGTCGAGTGGGTCAAGCGCTACGAGATGCGCTTTGCCGAAGGCGCGATCCCCACCGAATGGGACGGCAAGGACCGGGGCGTCAGCCGCACCCGGCTGTGGCTGCGCGACAGCCCGCCGCGGCCACTGGACTTCGCATCGCTCGCCGCGCTCTCCGACGTGTTCTTCCCGCGCGTCTGGCGGCGCCGGCCGATGCTGGTGCCGATCGGCACCGTGTCGATGACGGTGTACTTCCACGCCGACCAGGCATTGCTGAAGTCGACCGGCGACGGCTACCTGCTCGGCCAGTGCCAGGGCCAGGCTTTCCGCAACGGCTTCTTCGACCAGACCGCGCAGTTGTGGAACCAGGGCGGCGACCTGCTTGCAACGACGCACCAGGTGGTCTATTACAAGGAATAGCGGAGGTCACGATGGACAAGGTCGCACTCGTCATCGGCGCCGGCGACGCCACCGGTGGCGCCATCGCCAGGCGCTTTGCCCGCGAGGGCTACACCACCTGCGTGACGCGCCGCAGCCTGGACAAGCTGCAGCCGCTGCTGGACCGGATCCGGGCCGACGGCGGCAAGGCGCACGGCTTCGCCAGCGACGCCCGCAAGGAAGAAGAAGTCGTTGCGCTGGTCGAGCGGATCGAATCGACGCTCGGGCCGATCGAGGTGCTGGTGTTCAACATCGGCGCCAACGTGCCCTCCAGCATCCTGGACGAGACGGCGCGCAAGTACTTCAAGATCTGGGAGATGGCCTGCCTGGGCGGCTTCCTGAACGCCCGCGAGGTCGCCAGGCGCATGGTCGCGCGCGAGGGTGACGGCCGCAAGCGCACGATCATCTTCACCGGTGCCACGGCGTCGCTGCGCGGCGCGGCCCATTTCGCCGCGTTCGCCGGCGCCAAGCACGCCCTGCGGGCGCTGGCCCAGAGCATGGCCCGGGAGCTGGGGCCGCGCGGCATCCACGTCGCGCACGTGGTGGTCGACGGCGCCATCGACACGGAGTTCATCCGCAGCAACTTCCCCGAACGCTATGCGCTCAAGGACCAGGACGGCATCCTCGATCCGGAGCACATCGCCGACAGCTACTGGTACCTGCACCAGCAGCCGCGCGATGCATGGACCCACGAGCTGGACCTGCGCCCGTGGAGCGAAAAGTTCTGACACCGGAGGCACCATGACCAGGACCGTTGAATTCTTCTTCGACGTCGGCAGTCCGGCGGCCTACCTCGCATGGACGCAGCTGCCCGCGCTGTGCGCCGACGGCCGCGGCGCGATCGACTACAAGCCGATGCTGCTTGGCGGCGTGTTCCAGGCGACCGGCAACCATTCGCCGATGACGGTGCCGGCCAAGGGCAGGTACATGGAGCGCGATCTGCAACTGCACGCACAAGCCTACGGCGTGCCGTTCCGCCACAATCCGCATTTCCCGATCAACACGCTGACGCTGATGCGAGGCGCGACCGCCATCCAGATGCAGCAGCCGGAGCGCTTTGCCGACTACCTCGACGCCGTCTACCGCGCCATCTGGGTCGACCAGAAGGACATGAACGATCCCCAGGTCGTGGCCGAGGTCCTGCAGGCGGCCGGGTTCGAGCCCGCGGCGCTCGTCGCGCAGGCGTCGCAGCCTCAGGTGAAGGATCGGCTCAAGCAAGTGACGCAGGACGCGGTGGCGCGCGGCGTCTTCGGCGCGCCGACGTTCTTCGTCGACGGCCATATGTTCTGGGGCCAGGACCGGCTCGATTTCGTCAGGAAAGCACTTCAATGAACATGACCGACATCCTCACCCACGTCGAGGATGGCGTGATGACCATCACGCTGAACCGCCTCGAGCGCAAGAACTCGATCACGTCCGCCATGTACGGCGCGATGGCCGACGCCATCGGCCAGGCGGCGTCGGACCCGCAGATCCGGGTCGCGCTGCTGCAAGGCCACGAGACCGTGTTTTCCGCCGGCAACGACATCGGCGACTTCCTGAACCAGCCGCCCGCCGGCCAGGATGCGCCGGTGTTCCGCTTCCTGCGCGGCATCGCGAGCTTTCCCAAGCCGCTGGTCGCCGCCGTCTGCGGCCCCGCGGTCGGCATCGGCACGACCATGCTGTTCCATTGCGACCTCGTCTACGCCGGCGACAACGCCGCGTTCTCGATGCCGTTCGTGAACCTGGGCCTGTGCCCGGAGGCAGGCTCCAGCCTGCTGGTGCCGCGGATGCTCGGCTATCACCGCGCGGCCGAAGCCCTGCTGCTGGGAGAACCCTTCATGGCCGAGGCGGCGCTCGAAGTCGGCCTGGTCAACCGCGTGGTTCCGCCGATGGAAGCCAACGGCGTGGCCCGCTCCATCGCGCGCAAGCTGGCGGCCAAGCCGCCATCGTCGCTGGCCGAAACCAAGCGGCTGATGAAGAAGGAGCTGGCGCAGCAGGTTCTGCAGCAGATGGCGCAAGAGGGCGCCAGCTTCGGCCGGATGCTGGGTGAACCGGCGGCCAAGGAAGCCTTCGGCGCCTTCATGGAAAAGCGCAAGCCCGACTTCACCAAGCTCTGATCCGGTTTCGGCCAGGCCCTCGCTTGTGGTGCTTACACCGCGAGCGGTTTCTCGCGCTGTAGGACATCGCGCCTGATTGCGCCGTATGTTCGATAGCCAACATACACGACTGTCCAGTCAGCCTAAGCTGGCGTGATTGCAAGAAGAGGGCCGGACGTCTCCCGTCCTTCAGCGATTTCGACGCCCAGGGAGGCTTATGTCGCCGTATGTTTTAGTGCCGTTTGCGCTGTTGGGCCTGGCCCAGGCAGCGTTCGCGCAGCAGCCACCCACAGCCGGTGGCCAGCTGCAACAGATTCCACCGACTCCGGTCGCGCCGAGGGCGGCGCCCGAGATCCGCATCCAGGAGCAGGCCGCACCCGCGCCGGCCGGCTCGGACGAAACGAAGATCGTCGTGCGCACCCTGCGCGTCACGGGGGCACAGGCCTTTCCCGAAGCCGACCTGGTCGCGCTGACCGGGTTCCGGGAAGGCGGCGAATTGTCGCTCTCGGACCTTCGCGAGATGGCCGCAAGGATCACCGCGCACTACCGCGCCAACCACTACTTCGTCGCGATGGCGTACCTGCCGGCGCAGGAGGTCAGGGACAACACCGTCACCATCGCCGTGAGCGAGGGCCGCTACGGCGCCGTGACCCTGCGCAACGAGAGCAATCTCTCCGACCGGGTGGCGCGGGGGCCGCTGGAAGGACTCAACGGCGGCGAAGCGATCGTGACCGGTCCGCTGGAAACGCGATTGCTGCTGCTGTCGGACATTCCCGGCGTCAATGTCCGCTCGACGCTCGTTCCCGGCGCCGCGGCCGGCACGTCGGACCTGCTGGTGGACGTCACGCCCGGGCAGCGCGTCACGGGCAGCATCGATGCCGACAATGGCGGCAACCCTTACACGGGTGAGGTTCGGGTCGGCGCGACGGTGAACGTCAACAACCCGCTGGGCCTGGGCGACGTGGCGAGCCTGCGCCTGCTGACCTCGGGCTCCGGCCTGAAGTACGCGCGCGCCTCCTATCAGCTGCAGGTGGGCAAGGGCCAGGTCGGCGTCGCCTACAGCAAGCTGGATTACCGCCTGGGCAAGGAATTCGAGAGCCTCGGCGCCCATGGCACGGCGGACATCGCCAGCGTGTTCGGCCGCTACCCGCTGATCCGCTCGCGCAACGACAACCTCTATGTGCAGCTCGCCTACGACGCCAGGCGCTTCCAGGACCGGGTCGACTCCGTGGGGTCGGTGACGGACAAGAGGTCGCGCGTCTGGATGACGAGCCTGTACGGCGATCACGCCGGCGGCCTCGGTGGCGGCGGGCAGACATCGTATGGACTCACCTGGTCGTCCGGCACCATCGACATCCGCACGCCGCAGGCGCTCGCGGCTGATGCGGCGACCGCGCGCAGCAACGGCCGCTTCAACAAGCTGTCGTTCAACGCCGGCCACTCGCAGGCGCTGTCCGGCCCGTTCTCGCTGTATGCCGGCATCAACGGCCAGGTCGCGTCGAAGAACCTGGACGTGTCCGAGAAGATGGAGCTGGGCGGGATGTACGCGGTGCGCGCCTATCCCGAGGGAGAAGCGTACGCGGACGAGGGCTACGTCCTGACGCTCGAAGGCCGGATGCTGCTGCCCCGCTTCTCCGAGGGGATGCCGGGCCGGATGCAGCTGATCGCGTTCGTCGATACCGGCACCGTCCGGACCAACAAGGAACCGTGGGCCGGTGGCGAAAACCGCCGCACCCTGAGCGGGGCCGGCGTCGGGATCAACTGGAGCGAGCCAGGCAATTTCATGGTTCGCGCCTCCTACGCCCACAGGCTGGGCAGCGAAAAGGCGACCTCGTCGCGCGACCGCTCGGGCCGCTTCTGGATCCAGGGCGTCAAGTACTTCTAACGCCTATGCAAACGTCACAACCCGCGGGCCACACCATGAACCACAGTCACCGCTCCAATCCTTGCCACGCGACGGCAGCAGCCGGCTGCGCGCCGTTCGCGCCGCGACTCCTTGCGCTGTCGCTGATGCTCTCATTCGCTGCAAGCGGCCATGCGGCCCCGGCCGGCGGCGTGGTCGCAGCCGGCGGCGCCAGCATCGCGAGCAGCGGCGCGAACACGACCATCACGCAGACGACGCAGAACGCCGTCGTCAACTGGCAGAGCTTCGGCATCGCTGCCGGCGAGACCGTGCAGTTCGTGCAGCCGAACAAATCGTCGGTCGCACTCAACCGCGTCATCGGCTCGGATCCTTCGGCGATCTTCGGCAAGCTGTCGTCCAATGGCAAGGTGTTCCTGCTCAATCCGAACGGCATCCTGTTCGGCAGCGGTGCGAACGTCAACGTCGGCGGACTGGTCGCTTCGACGCTCGGCATGACCGACGCCAATTTCATGGCGGGCCAGTACAAGTTCAGCGGCGCCGGCAGCGGCGCGGTCGTGAACCAGGGAACGATCACCGCGGACGGCGGCTACGTCGCCTTGCTCGCCAACAACGTCAGCAACCAGGGCGTGATCTCGGCCCGGCTCGGGACCGTGGCGCTCGCCGCCGGCAATGCGATGACGCTCGACGTCGCCGGCGACAGCCTGATCAACGTCAAGGTGGACGAAGGCGCCGTGAACGCGCTGGTCCAGAACGGCGGCATGCTGCGCGCGGATGGCGGACTGGTCCTCATGACGACCCAGGCGGCCGGCAACCTGCTGTCGACGGCGGTGAACAACACCGGCGTGGTCCAGGCGCAGACGCTTTCCAGCAGCAACGGCAAGATCCTGTTGCTGGCCGACATGCAAAGCGGAACGGTGAGCGCCGGTGGCACGCTGGACGCCAGCGCGCCCAACGGCGGCAACGGCGGCTTCATCGAAACCTCGGCCGCGCGCGTCAGGATCCAGGACAACGTTCGCATCACCAGCGCCGCCCCGCAAGGGCTTGCAGGCACCTGGCTGATCGACCCGGTCGACTTCACCATCGCCGCCGCCACCGGTGACATGACGGGCACCCAGCTCAGCACGGCCCTCGTCGGCGGCAACGTCACGATCATGAGCTCCGCCGGCGCGGCCGGAGTCCGTGGCGACGTCAACGTGAGCGACGCGGTCGGCTGGTCGGCCAACCGGCTGACCCTGAACGCGCAAAACAACATCAACATCGACGCCCCGATGAACGGCTCCGGCACGGCCAGCCTCTCGCTGCAGTACGGGCAACAGGCGGTCGCCACCGGCAACCTGAGCACCTACAACGTCCTCGCGCCGGTCAATCTGCCGGCCGGCAACAACTTCACCACGCAGCTCGGATCGAACGGCGTGCCGACCAACTACGTCGTGATCACCAGCCTGGGTGCGCAGGGCAGCACGACGGCGACCGACCTGCAGGGCATGCGCGGCAACCTGGCCACCCACTACGCCCTCGGCAGCAACATCGATGCGAGCCCGACCGCCCTCTGGAACGCCGGCGCCGGCTTCGATCCGGTCGGAACGCTCATTCCCGCGGCCAGTTTCACCGGCAACTTCGACGGCCTGGGCCACACCATCAGCAACCTCACGATCAACCGGCCGCTGGCCGACAACGTGGGCCTGTTCGGCTACGTGCTCAGCACCGGCGGAGCGATGCTGCGCAACGTCAAGCTGAACGGCGCGGCGACGATCACCGGCGGCAGCTACGTCGGCAACCTGGTCGGTCACATCACGGGCGACATCGTCAACAGCCAGGCCGCGCAGGCGGTGGCGACCAGCGTCGGCGGCGGCTATGTCGGCGGACTGGCGGGATGGAGCACCGGCAACATCACCAACAGCTCCGCCACCGGCGCCGTCAATGGCGGCACGACCGGCTATGCCGGCGGATTGGTCGGCTGGATCACGGGCAACATCGTCTGCTGCTTCGCGACCGGGGCGGTGAACTCGACCGGCCTCGAGGTGGGCGGACTGGTCGGCTGGATCACCGGCAGCATCAGCCGCAGCTACGCGACCGGCAGAGTGCACGGCGACGGCCTCGATGTCGGCGGCCTTGCGGGCCAGGTCCTCGGCGCCACCAGCGTGACGAGCAACAGCTACGCCACCGGCAACGTGTCGAGCAACGGCATCAACGTCGGCGGATTGATCGGCCAGAATTTCGGGACGGTCACGAACACCTATGCAGCGGGCTCAGTCACCGGCAACGCGCCGATCGGCGGCCTGATCGGCATCAACAACGGCGGCACCATCAGCACCAGCTTCTGGGACCGCACCAAGGCCGGCGCATTGACCGCCGGCCAGGGCGTCGTCACCGGTGCCGTGGGCATGGCGACGCCCGACATGCAGCAACAGGTCAACTTCATGAGCGCCACGCCGGCCAACCAGAATATGTCGCCCGCGCCGAACTGGGACTTCGGCTCGATCTGGACTATGAACGGCGTGAACTACCCGAGCCTGCAGTCCTGCCTCAAGCCTGCGACCTGGGTCGCTGTCGCAGTTGCGGCGCCGCCGCCGCCGCCCCCGCCTCCGCCGCCCC
>JAQGNJ010000058.1 GCA_028291885.1 Ramlibacter sp.
TCGCGGCTGCAGACGGAAGCACTGGATCCCCGCCTTCGCGGGGATGACGGCGCAATTTCTGTTCGACGATGAACTCCACGGTCCCCGCACCGACGTAGCCCACTGCCTTGGCCGCAGCCACGGCCGCCTCGCCCATCCTGCGGCGCAGCTCGGGTGAGAGTCCCGGCGCCGGGGCTTCCTCCAGCACCTTCTGGTGGCGGCGCTGCACCGAGCAGTCGCGCTCGAACAGCCACACGCAATCGCCGTGGCTGTCGCCGAACACCTGGATCTCGATGTGGCGCGGCCGCTGCACGTATTTTTCGATCAGCACCGCGTCGTCGCCGAAGCTGTTGCTCGCCTCGCGCTTGCACGACGCGAGCGCGGCGTCGAAATCCTTGCTCTTCTCCACGATGCGCATGCCCTTGCCGCCGCCGCCGGCGCTGGCCTTGATCAGCACCGGGTAGCCGATGCGATCCGCCTCTTTCTTCAGCAGCTCCGGCTCCTGGCTGGCGCCGTGGTAGCCGGGCACCAGCGGCACGCCGGCCTTTTCCATCAGGCGCTTGGCCTCGGCCTTCAGCCCCATGGCCTGGATCGCAGACGCCGGTGGGCCGATGAAGACCAGCCCCGCCTCGGCGCAGGCCTGGGCGAACTCCTCGTTTTCGCTGAGGAATCCGTAGCCCGGATGGATCGCCTGCGCGCCGGTGCTCCTGGCGGCTTCGATGATGCGCTCCCAGCGCAGGTAGCTGTCGCGGGGCGCGCTGCCGCCGATGTGCACGGACTCGTCGCAGGCGTGGACGTGCTTGGCGTCCGCGTCGGCGTCGGAATAGACGGCCGCGGTGCGGATGGCCATGCGGCGCGCAGTCGCCGCGACGCGGCACGCGATTTCACCGCGGTTGGCGATGAGGATTTTCTTGAACATTGGGATTTCCCGAAGGCAGGCCTCGGCCCGAAAGGAAACGGCCGAGGCCGCGAAGGACGGTGCGAAGGAACTTGACCAGCACGACCAGCAGCACCACGGCCAGGACCAGCGTGAGGACGAGCGCCAGCGCGAACAGCAGCGGATGGGTGGCGGACAACCAGAGCATGAAGACGACGAAGCCGTCTTCCAGCAGCGACACGCCGATGTTGGAGAACGGCTCGGGCGAGGTGTTGACCGCGGCGCGGGTGGTCATCTTGGCGGCATGACTGGTCGCCGCCAGGCTGCCTCCGAGCAGCGCGGCGATCGTTGTCATCGCCGGGCCGTCGGCGCCGAGCGCTGCCGCCGCCAGCGCCGCGCCGGCCGGGATGCGGATGAAGGTGTGGACCAGGTCCCAGACCGTGTCGAGGAGGGGGATCTTGTCGGCGAAGAACTCGACGAAGCACATGGAGCCGCTCGCCGCCAGCACGCCGGGATGCTGCAGCACCTTCAGGCCCTGCGGCAGGTCGACCCAGCCCATGAAACCGGCCGCCCCGACCAGGAACACGACTGCGTACAGGCGGATGCCGCTGGCCCAGCCGAGCGCGGCGGCCAGGGCCAGCAGGTGCGGCGTGTCCAGCAGGCCGTCCATGTCAGTTGCCCTTGGCCCGCGGCGCCGGAAAGCGGACGCTGTCGAGGAATTGCGCGACGGCGGGCTGCCACAACTCGGGATGGCGGCTGAACAGCAGGTGGCCGTCCTCGGCCTGGGTCGGGAACTGCACGAACTGCGCCTTGCCGCCGGCCGCGCTGAATGCCTGATGCCATTCGCGCGGCAGCACCGGGCCGAAGTACATGTCGTTCTCGGTGTAGACCCACAGCATCGGCACCTGCGCCGTCTTGCCGTAGCCGCCGAACATCCGCTCCAGCGCCTGGGGCGCGCAGGGACGTTGCGGCTGGGTCTTGGGATTGCCGCCGCCGCCGCCGGCGAAGTTGATCGCCGCCTGCACCCCCGGCGGATTGAGCGAAGCGACCGTCACCGCGATGGCGCCGCCATACGACTGGCCCATGACGACCGCGCGGTCCTTCGCGGCGTCCGGTCGTTGGCGCACGGCATCCAGCACGGCCAGTGTCTGCCGGGCGGCCGCGGCGTATCCCGGTAGGTAGTTCTTGCGTTCGCACACACCGCTGTTCTCGACGTCTTCGCCGCCGGTCACGCCGTAGCCGATCCGCGTCGGCAGGGCGACGATGAAGCCCCGCTTGACGAGGAATCTCGAGGCGTCGACGAAGCGCGCACGGCCGACCTTGACGCGGTCCTGCGCGTCCGCCGCACGGCCATGGTTGAGGACCAGGATTGGCGCCGGCGTCGGGTTGTCGTCGTCGAAAAAGACGGTGACCTTGATCGTCTGCTCGATCGGCTTGCCGTAGCCGTCGCTCACCTTCACCGCCAGGTCCAGTTGTTCCTCGTGCAGGCGCGCCTGGGCGCTGGCCGCCGCGACCAGCAGCAGGGAGATGGCGGCGTGGCGCGGGAAGCTTGGTGTCCGCATGTCGCTCTCCGCTTCAGGCGCCCGGCAGCAGCCAGCCGGGCTTGCGCTTGTTCAGGAACGACTCGATGCCCTCGCGGCCCTCGTCGCCGGCGCGGCTGTCGGCGATGGCCTCGACGGTCCGCGCGATCAGCATGGTGGAGATGTTGCGCCCGCCGACGTCCTGCACCAGCTGCTTGCATGCCTTCATCGCGACCGGACCGTTGTCGACCAGGAGCCTGGCCAGCTCGCCGACCCTGGCGTCGAGCTGGTCCGCCTTGACCACCTCGTGGACGAAGCCGATGCGCAGCGCCTCGGCCGCGTCGAAACGTTCGGCCGTCAGGAAATAGCGGTGCGCGGCCCGTTCGCCCATGGCGCGGATCACGTAAGGGCTGACCGTGGCGGGGATCAGCCCCAGCCGCACCTCGCTCAGGCAGTAGTTCGCGGTGTCCACCGACACGGCGATGTCGCAGGCCGCGACCAGGCCGGTGCCGCCGGCGTACACGTCGCCCTGCACCCGCGCGATCGTCGGCTTGGGGCAGGTGTAGAGGATGCGCAGCATGCGCGCCAGGCCCTCGGCGTCGGCGATGTTCTCCTCGCGCGAATAGCCGGCCATGCGCTTCATCCAGTTCAGGTCCGCGCCGGCGCAGAATGCCGGGCCGTTGCCGGTCAGCACGACGCAGCGGACTTCGTCGCGCTCGCCCAGGCCCATGAAGCTGGCGACCAGCTCGCCGATCACCTCCTCGTTGAAGGCGTTGCGGACCTCGGGCCGGTTCAGCGTGACGGTCGCCACGCCCTTGTCGAAGCCCAGTTCGATGTGTTTCATCTTTTCCCTTGTTTCAATAGCGCTTGGCCACTTCTTCGAGCATCACCTCGGTGGCGCCGCCGCCGATGGCGAGCACCCGCGCGTCGCGCCAGAGCCGCTCGATCGCGGTTTCGCGGATGTAGCCCATGCCGCCGTGGAACTGCTGGCAGGTCTGCACCACCTCGTTGACCAGCTCGCCGGTCAGCGCCTTGAGCATCGACACGTCCTGCACGATGTCGTGGCCCTGGGTGACGCGCCAGGCGCAGTGGTACATGAACTGCCGGGCGGCGCGCACCCTGGCATCGGCCATCGAGAGCCGCTGGCGGATGGTCTGGTTCTCCCACAGCGGAGCACCGAAAGCCTGGCGCTGGCGCACGTAGTCGATGGTCATCTTCAGAGCCTGCTGGCAGTGGCCGACCGCCATCGCCGCCAGCGCGATGCGCTCGGTCTGGAAGTTCTTCATCACCGAGTAGAAGCCCTTGCCCTCCTCGCCCAGCAGGTTGGCGGCCGGGATGCGCACGTTGTCCAGGACCAGTTCGGCCGTGTCGGACGACAGCCAGCCCGTTTTCTTCAGGGCACGGCCCACGGAGAAACCGGGCGTGCCCTTCTCGACGATGAACATCGACATGTCGCGCTTGCCCGGACCGGTCTTGGCGGCGACGAAGTACAGGTTGGCGTGGACGCCGTTGGTGATGAACATCTTGGTGCCGTTCAGCACCCAGTCGTCGCCATCGCGTTTCGCGCTCGTGCGGATGCCCGCGACGTCGGAGCCGGCGCCCGGCTCGGTGATGCCGACGGCCGTGATCAGCTCGCCCGCGATCACCCCGGGCAGGTACTTGTGCTTTTGCGCGGGGCTGCCGGCGTGGTGCAGGTGCGGGCTGGCCATGTCGGTGTGGACCAGCACAGTGATGATGAAGCCGGCGAAGGTGGACTGCGACAGTGCCTCGGCGAAGACCAGGTTGGTCATCGCATCGGCTTGCGCGCCGCCGTACTCGCTCTCGTACATCAGGCCGAACAGTCCGGCCCCGCCCATGCGGCGCAGCACGTCGCGCGGCACGCAGCCCGCTTCTTCCCAGGCGGCGGCATGCGGCTCGACCTCCCTCGCGATGAACCTCGCCACCTGGTCGCGCAGCAGCTCGTGGTCGGGAGTGGTGTAGATGCTGTCCATGCGGGTCCTTCTCCTGTCAATGGCGGGCGGGGTCATGCTGTGCCGCCTTCAGCGCGATGGCGGCCCCGCCGGTTGCCTCGATGCTCAGGCTTTCCATCAGCACACGGGCCTGGCGGAACTCGCACTCCTGCCGGAAGCCGCGCAGCACATCGAACAACACGAGGTCGGGAACCACGATCCGCACTTCGCCATCGCTCAGGATCCGTCGCAATGTGTCCCGCGCCGGGCTGGGACCGCCGCTGAAGTAATCGATCCAGACGCTCGAATCAACGACCAGCACGGCGACGCCTCGTTGCAGGCTCGTGCGCCTCGCCGCGGGCCGAGGGGGCAGGCGCCGCCCATTCGACGTTCTCGTCGCCTTTCCACTTCAGCCGTCCTTCCCACTTGAGGATTTCCCGATACGCAGCCTGCCGGGCGAGCAGCTTCAAGCCGGCCTCGACCGCGTCCTTCCTGGTCTTGAAGGGACCGGCTTTCATCGCCTCGGCCATGAGGTGCTCGTCGATCTCGATGTTCGTGCGCATGATGTGTATGCCTCGACTGACTTATACACAGTCTAGGTCTCACATCCGGAATACGCCGAACCTCGGCTCGGGGATAGCCGCGTTCATCGAGGCCGACAGGCCGAGCGCCAGCACGCGGCGGGTGTCGGCGGGGTCGATCACGCCGTCGTCCCAGATCCGGGCGCTGGAGTAGTAGGGATGCGACTGGTGGCCGAACTGGTCGAGGATGGGCTGCTTGAAGGCCGCTTCTTCTTCGGCGCTCCACTGGCCTCCCCTGGCTTCGATGCCGTCGCGCTTGACGGTCGCCAGCACGCCGGCGGCCTGCTCGCCGCCCATCACGCAGATGCGGGCGTTGGGCCACATCCAGAGCAAGCGCGGCGAATAGGCGCGGCCGCACATGCCGTAGTTGCCGGCGCCGTAGCTGCCGCCGATGATGACGGTGAACTTGGGCACGTTGGCCGTCGCCACGGCGGTGACCAGCTTGGCGCCGTGGCGGGCGATGCCTTCGCTCTCGTACTTGCGCCCGACCATGAAGCCGGTGATGTTCTGCAGGAAGATCAGCGGCACCTTGCGCTGGCAGCACAGCTCGATGAAGTGGGCGCCCTTTTGCGCGCTCTCGGAAAACAGGATGCCGTTGTTGGCGATGATCCCCACCGGCATGCCCTCGATGTGGGCGAAGCCGCACACCAGCGTCGCGCCGTAGCGCTGCTTGAATTCGTGGAACTCCGAGCCGTCGACCACCCGGGCGATGATCTCGCGCACGTCGTAGGGCTTGCGCACGTCGGTCGGCACCACGCCGTGCAGCTCCTGCGCGTCGAACCTGGGCTGCTGCGGCTCGCGCAGGTCGTGCGGGACCGGCTTGCGGCGGTTCAGGCTGGCGACGGCCTGCCGCGCCAGCGCCAGCGCGTGGGCGTCGTTCTGCGCCAGGTGGTCCGCCACGCCGGACAGGCGCGTGTGGACGTCGCCGCCGCCCAGGTCCTCGGCCGAGACGATCTCGCCGATGGCGGCCTTCACCAGCGGCGGGCCGCCCAGGAAGATCGTGCCCTGGTTCTTGACGATGATGGTCTCGTCGCTCATTGCCGGCACGTAGGCGCCACCCGCCGTGCACGAGCCCATCACGACGGCGATCTGGGCGATGCCCTGGGCCGACATGTTGGCCTGGTTGTAGAAGATGCGGCCGAAGTGGTCGCGGTCCGGGAAGACGTCGTCCTGGTTCGGCAGGTTGGCGCCGCCGGAGTCGACCAGGTAGATGCACGGCAGGTTGTTCTGCATCGCGACCTCCTGCGCCCGCAGGTGCTTCTTCACCGTCATGGGGTAGTAGGTGCCGCCCTTGACGGTGGCGTCGTTGCAGACGATCACGCAGTCGACTCCGCTGACCCGGCCGACGCCGGCGATCAGCCCGGCGGCCGGCGCGTCGCCCTTGTACATGGCGTGGGCGGCCAGCGGCGCCAGCTCCAGGAAGGGCGTGCCCGGGTCGAGCAGCATCTGGACGCGGTCGCGCGGCAGCAGCTTGCCCCGTTTGACGTGGCGCGCGCGCGCCGTTTCCCCGCCGCCGGCCGCCGCATGGGCGAGCTGCACCTGCAGGTCGTCCACCAGTGCTTTCATCGCCGCCGCGTTGGCCTGGAAATCGGCGGAACGGGCATTCAGTTGGGTTTCGAGAACCGACATGTCTTCCTCTGTCTCTGGTCAGGGGCATCGTAAGCCCGCCACCCTCCAGCATAGGAGAAGCCGCAGTCCGGCGGGCGCCAGGCAGGTTGCAAATCCTGCCATGATCCCGCAAACTTGCGATGTGCCGACCGCCTCCCGCCAGCCGCCCCCGCCGCGCCCCCTTGCCGCCACGCCGATGGCGTTTGCCAGAGCCATCGTGGCGGCTTACGCCAGATACTCGCAAAGTCCCGCCGGGGTTCTGAAGCTGGCACAGATCACGCCATCCCAGCTGCAGAAACCCGACGGCCGGATGACCGCCCTGCAGATGGAAGTCCTGTCCGGCGCGGCGATGCAGGAGCTGGACGACGAAGCCCTGGGCGCGTTCAGCCGCAAGCTGCCCTGGGGCAGCTACGGCATGCTGGCGCGCGCCTCGCTGACTTCGCCCGACCTGGGCGTCGCGCTCAAGCGCTGGTGCCGGCATCACGCGCTCATCGCCGACGACATCGCGCTGCGCGTGGTCGCCGCCGGCGCCGCCGCATCCATCGTCATCGACGAGAAGCGAGACCTGGGCGCGGCGCGCGAGTTCTGCCTGGTCCACGTGCTGCGCAACATCCACGGCCTGGCCTGCTGGTGCATCGATTCGCGCATCCCGCTGCAGGGCGCGCGCTTTCCCTTCTCCGAGCCGCCGCATGGCGAGGCCTATCCCCTGCTGTTTCCCGCTCCGCTGAAGTTCGACGCGGCGCAGGCCGAGATCCGCTTCGACGCCCGCTACCTGGCCCTGCCGCTGCGCCGCGACGAGAAGGCGCTGCAACAGATGCTGCAGCGCGCGCTTCCGCTCACGGTGCTGCAGTACCGCCGCGACCGGCTGCTGGTCGAGCAGGTGCGCCAGGCGCTGGCCGCAAACCCGCAGCAGGCGCACAACGCCGAAGGACTGGCCGCGCTGCTGAACGTGTCGGCCCGGACGCTGCACCGCCAGTTGAAGGACGAAGGCGCGAGCCTGCAGCAGCTCAAGGACGAGGTGCGCTTCGAGCGTGCGAAGGAGCTTCTGTACCGCACCGACAAGCCTTTGAAGCAGGTCGCCGCCGCCGCCGGCTACCGCAACGAGAAAAGCTTCAGCCGGGCGTTCCGCGGCTGGGCCGGCGATTCGCCGGAAGGGTTCAGGACCGGTCCTGGGCTGTCGCGGCGGCGATGAACACCGGCCCCACCAGCCGCATGCCGGGCCTGATGCCCTTGCTGGCGAACCAGCCCTGGTTCACTTCCAGGACATAGCGCACCGGCTTGCCCGACGAATGCGAATCCAGCGTTTCGGGTTCCATGTCGTCGATCTTGGAGATGGTGCCGTCCTCGTCGATGAACGCGATCGACAGCGGCAGCGGCGTGTCCTTCATCCAGAACTTCTGGACGGCGGGCTCGTCGCACAGGAACAGCATGCCTTCGTCGGGCGGCATCTCCTTGCGGAACATCAGTCCCATGCTTCGTTCTTCCTGGTTGCTGGCGACATAGACGTCGATTTCTTCATTGCCCGCGGACAGGCGGACTCGAGGCAGATTCATGGTTGTTGCTTGTTGTTGCGCTAAACGGCGATTCTGCGGGCCGGCCGGGTCACCGCCTGCCCGCCTGGAAGGACGATCCGTGTAGGCCTCGGCTGTCGCGACGCCGGCCCCTTGTAAATTCCCCCGGGCGCGCGCATCTTGGGCCATGGCGCAAGCCGTTCAAGGAGTCACCATGGTCATGCGATTTCTCCGGGTCGTGTTGCTGGCGTTGACCGCCCTGTCCTTTGCCGGGCTGGCGGCCGCGCAGGGCGAGCCGACCATCAACCAGATCTATGCCGCCGCCCGGTCCGGGCAGATCGACAAGGCGCGGGAGATGACGCAGCAGGTGCTGCGCGACCATCCCAACAGCGCGAAGGCGCACTTCGTGATGGCGGAGCTCGACGCGAGCCAGGGCAAGCTGGCCAGCGCCCGCGAAGCGCTGGCGACAGCCGAGTCGCTGGCGCCCGGGCTGCCGTTCGCGCGGCCGGAAGCGGTCCAGGCGTTGCGCACCAGGCTGGGCTCCGGCGCCGCGGCGCGTTCGCCCGCCGCCGCGGCTGCACCGGCTGCTCTCCCGGTGCGCGAGGCGCCGCGCGCGCCTTCGTTCCCCTGGGGCACGGTCCTGCTGGCGGTCGCTGCCGTCGCGGTCGTGGCGCTGTTCATCCGCTCGCGCAACGCGTCCCGTTCCGCGGCGAGGCCGGGGAATCCCGCCGGCGCCTACGGCCCCGCAGCCGGGGCGACTGCCTGGGGCAGGCAACAACCGCGCTATGGGGAGCAGCAGCCCTACGGTCCGCAGCCGGGCTACGGAGCGCCGCAGGGCTATGGCCCGCAACCGGCACAACCGGGGATGGGCGGTCACATCATGGGCGGGCTGGCGACAGGTCTCGCCGTCGGCGCAGGCGCGGTGGCGGCGCAGCAGATCGGCCGGCACATCTTCGGCGGACAGGAGCAGCAAGGCCTGGGCTCCGTCGCCGATCCGCACTCCACGGCAGCCTCTTCCCCGCTCGCCGGCGATGCCGGACTCGGCGCTATCGGTGGAGCTTCCGCCGGCGGCGGCTTGTTCCAGGACTTCGGCATCGCCGATGCCGGATCCTGGGACGACGGCGGCGGTTCTTTCGACGTGGGCGGCGGGGACGACGGCGGCGGCTGGGACAACGGCTGATCGCCCGGGGCGGTGTCCGCGCCGCCTAGAATTTGCCCTTCCTCCCTCCCCGCGCGGGCCCCACGAGGGCTTCCCGCGCGGCCGCATCGAGGAATCAAGCCTCGATGCCGCTTGATTCGCTCGCGACCCAGGGCTTCGCATCGACGCCGCCGCCGCGCCGCGCCTTGCTCGGCGACGCCGCCAGCCTGCTGCTGCGCGCCGCCGCGTCCGAGCGCCGCCACGTGCTGATCGGCGTCGCCTGGCTGGTGGTCGCGGCGCTGCTGGAGGCGACCGGGCCGCTGGCCGGCAAGTACCTGATCGACAACTACCTGCTGCCGCGCAACGCGCAGATCCCCGCAATCGCTGCGCTGCTGATCGGCGCGCTGCTTGCCGGCATGGCGGCGGGCTGGCTGCGCTACCTGCAGCTGTCGCGGCTCGCCGGTCTGGCGAGGCGCTCGGTGCGGCGCATCCGCGAGAGGGTCTAAGGCCACGTGCTGCGCCTGCCGATGAGCTTCTTCGACCGGGCGATCACCGGCCAGCTGGTGAGCCGCGTGACCAACGAAACGGAAGCGGTCAAGACGCTCTATGTGCAGGTGCTGTTCGTGATGCTGGACAGCCTGATCGTGCTCTGCGGCGCCCTGGCCGCGATGCTGTGGCTGGACTGGCGGCTGATGCTGATCGTCGCCACCCTGATCCCGGTGATCGCGCTGATCGCGCTGATCATCGTGGTCTACCAGCGCCTTTCCGCGCCCGCCGTGGCGCGCACGCGCGAGCTGCGCAGCGAGCTCAACGCGCAGATGGCGGAGTCGATCAACGGCATGCCTGTGCTCCAGGCCAGCAACGCGACCGGGCGCTTCAACCGGCGCTTTGCCGACCTGAACGAAGCGCACTACCAGGCGCGCGCCAGCGTGCTGCG
>JAQGNJ010000071.1 GCA_028291885.1 Ramlibacter sp.
CGCTGCCATCGTTGCCGTACACCTGCGTGACGCCGAGCGCGGCGAGGCGCAGTCGCGCGAGGCCCTGCAAGTCCGCAAGCCATTTGCCCGAGCTCAGAGGCTCGAACATGGCGGCAGCTGCGGCGTCATGCGACTCGAAGGCCTGCTTCACCTCGTCGCCAACCTCGAACGCCCGCGGCCCGATGCACGGGCCGAGCCACGCGATCGTCTTTCGCGCCGCTTGGTCGCGAGGTCCCGGCAACGCATCCCAGAACGCTTGCGTCACCGTCTCGAGCACACCGACACCGGCGCTTCCGGCGAGGCCGCGCCAGCCGGCGTGAGCAGCGGCGACCGCCGTGCCATCGCTGTCGGTGAACAGGACAGGCAGGCAGTCGGCGACCATGATCGTGCAGGCCATGCCTGCGTCGGTGGCGACACAGGCATCGGCTTGTGTCGCGTCTGCCGTGTCCGCGGCAAGCCGCACGACGCCGCTGCCATGGACCTGCTGGAGAAACACGGGACGCGCCGCGAGCGCCGCCGCGAAGATGGAGCGGTTGCGCGCGACCGCCGACGGATCGTCGCCGACGTGGTCACCGAGGTTCAGGCTGTCGTACGGCGCCAGGGAGACGCCGCCGTCGCGCGTCGTGCAGACAGCGCGGACCCGCGCCGGCGCGGGCCAGTCGGGAACGATCCAGTCGCTGTGCACCGGGGGCTTCAGGCTTCGTTGTCGGGGCAGCTCGAAGGCTGGGCCTTCTGGAATGCCGGCAGCTTCATGCAGGCGTCGAAGGCCGCCATCGTCCGCGGCAAGCCCGAGAAGTCGACGTTGAAGCGCTGGCCATTGAAGATCTGCGGCACCAGGCAGCAGTCGGCCAGCGTCGGCGTCTCGCCGTAGCTGTACGTCGACGGCGGCAGCTGCGCCAGTTCGCGCTCGTAGGCTTCGAGGCCGTCGCGCACCCAGTGGCGGTACCAGGTGTTCTTGTCTTCCTCTTGCACCTTCAGCTCGCGCACCAGGTACTTGAGAACGCGCAGGTTGTTCAGCGGATGGATCTCGCACGCGATCAGCTGCGCCAGCGCGCGCACATGGGCCCGGCCCGCCGCATCGGACGGCAGCAGCGGCGGCTCGGGATGCGTTTCGTCCAGGTACTCGATGATGGCCATCGACTGGCCGAGCTTCTCGCCCTCGTCGGTCACCAGCGCCGGCACCAGCAGCGTGGGCGACACCGCCCCATAGGCCGGCTGTTTGTGCTCGCCCTTGACCAGGTGCACCGGGACATAGTCGTAGCCCAGGCCCTTGAGTTCCAGCGCGATGCGCACGCGGAAGGACGCGGAAGAACGGAAGTAGTTATAGAGCTTCATGCGGCAAGCATAAACCGGGACGCGGCCGCACAGTGCATCCGCAGCGCCCTACACTGCGCTCGATCCAAGGAGACCTACACATGCTGCATCCCCAGGCCCGCGCCCTGCTGAAACTGATGGAGGACAAGGGCGTCCCGCCGACGCATACCCTCACGCCCGCGCAGGCGCGGCAGGCCTTCCGCGAGCGGCGCTCCGTCACCCAGCCCAGCCCGCCGCAAGTGGCGCTGGCGCAGGACCTGCAAGCCCCCGGTCAGGGCGGCGGCATCCCGCTGCGGCTCTACCGGCCGGTGGGCAGCGCAGCCGGGGACAAGCTGCCGGTGCTGGTGTACTGCCACGGCGGCGGCGGGGTGATCGGCGACCTCGACACCCATGACACGCTCTGCCGCGAGCTGGCGAACGGCTCGGGCTGCGCCGTCGTTGCGGTGGACTACCGGATGGGGCCGGAGCACCGCTTCCCCGCCGCTGTCGACGACGCCGTCGCGGCGACCCGCTGGATCCATGGCAACGCCGATTCGCTGCGGCTGGACGCGAGCCGCATGGCCGTGGGCGGCGACAGCGCCGGCGGCAACCTCGCAGCCGTCGTCGCGATCGCGCTTAGAGACGCCGGCGACCTGCCGATCGCGTTCCAGCTGCTGATCTATCCGGTGACCGACATGCGCCGCGTCGCGCCCTCGCACAGCAGCAATGGGCGGGGCTATCTGCTGACTGGCGAAACGCTCGCCTATTTCCACGACCACTACATCGCCGACCCGAAGCAGGACCTGGACTGGCGTGCCTCGCCGCTGCTGCACCCGGATCTCTCGGGCCTCCCGCCCGCCTTCGTCCTGACCGCGGGCTGCGATCCCTTGCGCGACGAGGGCCTGCAGTACGCGCAGGCGCTCACCGAGGCCGGCAACAGGGCCTCGCTGGTGTGCTTCGAGCGCCAGATCCACGGCTTCGTCACCATGGGCAAGGTGATCGACGAGGCGAACACCGCGGTCGCCTTGTGCGCGTCCCAACTGCGGCAGGCGCTCGCTTTCCCCTAGACCGCCAGGCCCGGTTTTCACTGGCGCGGCGGTACACTGGGCTCCCATTGCAATGGCCCGTGCGGCCGGAGTCCTGCGATGAAAGCCGAACACAACGAACTGCTCACGCGCGTCGGTCCGGGCACCGCCTGCGGCGCCGTGTTGCGCAGCTACTGGCAACCCGTGGCGCTGGTCGACGAATTCGATCCGCGGCTCGACGCGCGGATGAAGAATCGCCCGGTGAAGGCGCTGCGCGCGATGGGCCAGGACCTGGTCCTGTTCAAGGACGCGACGGGAGCCTGGGGCCTGCTGGATCGAGACTGCCCGCACCGCGGCGCCGACCTCTCCTTCGGCCGCCATGAAGGCGACGGCCTGCGCTGCCCCTTCCACGGCTGGAAGTTCGACGTCGCGGGCAAGTGCCTGGAGACGCCGGCCGAGCCCACCGCGAGCAGACTCTGCGACCGCGTGCGGCAGCGCAGCTATCCGGTGCTGGAGAAAAGCGGCATCGTGTTCGCCTGGCTGGGCGACGAGGCCAAGGCGGCGCCGCCGTTCCCGCAGTTCGATTGCTTCGCCGCGCCGGCCAGCCACACCTTCGCCTTCAAGGGCTTGTGGAACGCGAACTGGCTGCAGGCCTTCGAGGTCGGCATCGATCCGGCCCATCCCTCTTTCCTGCACCGCTTCCTGAACGACGTCGCGCTGGACCAGGTCGGCGACAACCCGGCCGGCAAGCAGTTCCGCAGCGCCGCCGCCGGCGATATCAAAGGCGAGCACTGGCCGATGACGCGGATCATGCGCGAGTTCCACCAGCCGGAGATCAGCTACGAATCGCAGCCCTGGGGCATGCAGCTCACGTCGCTGCGGCCGATGACGCCGGAGCTGACCCACGTGCGGGTGACGCAGGCGATCTTTCCGCACACCTTCGTCATCCCGCTGTCGGAGACGCTGACCATCACCCAGATGCACGTGCCGGTGGACGACACCCACACCTACTGGTACTCGGTCTTCACCAGCTTCGCCGGCCCCGTCGACAAGGAGGCGATGCGCAACCAGCGGCTGCAGTACATCTCGTTGCCGGACTACATCCCCAAGTCGGGCCGGCACAACGGCTGGGGCTTCAACGCCGAAGAGCAGAGCACGCAGACCTATCTCGGCATGGGCGAGGACGACATCAACGTCCATGACCAGTGGGCGGTGGAAAGCATGGGCGCGGTCCAGAACCGCACGCGCGAGCACCTGGGCACCAGCGACAAGGTGATCATGGCGAATCGCCGCATGCTGCTCAAGGCGATCGAGACCGTGCAGGCCGGCGGCGTCCCGCCCGGCGCCGCCGATGCCACACAGTCCGCCGCGATGGTCGGCCCGGACACGGTGGACGGCATCGCGCCCGCGGGTGCGTGGCCGACGTGGTGGCGCGAGCAGGTGCAGGCAAAGCGCGAGCGCGCGCCCTGGGCCAGCCCTCACCCCGACCCGCTCCCGGCGGGAGAGGGAACCAATGCAGGCACTCCCTCGCCTTCCCAACAGGGGCAGGCGGACCTCGCTCCCTCGCCCCTTGGGGAGAGGGCCGGGGTGAGGGATTGAGCTTCGCGCAACGCTGCGGCGTCGCCGACGAGCACTGGCAGCGATCGCTGCGCCAGACCGAGCAGCTGATCTCCGCGACGGGTCTCGAGCTGGTCCGCTTCGCCTGGTGCGACGTGCACGGCGTCACGCGCGGCAAGACGCTGGTGGCGTCGGCTGCGGCCAAGGCGATGCGCGATGGCGTTGGCATGGTGAGCACGCTGATGCTCAAGGACACGTCGGACCGCACGGCATTCAAGGTGTTCGAGCCCGGCGGCGCAGCGGACCTGCCCGGCTTCGAATTCGCCAGCAACCTGCTGCTGCTGGCAGACCCTGCCAGCTTCAAGCAGCTGCCGTGGACGCAGGCCACGGGCTGGGTGCGCGCCCAGCCCTGGTTCCAGGAC
>JAQGNJ010000087.1 GCA_028291885.1 Ramlibacter sp.
CACGGGGCCGGCGATCTGCCCGATCGCGAAAGCCGCCGTCATCCGGCCGACCAGGCGCGTCGCGTCGCCGACCGCGCGGGCGCGGATCTCCTGGACGCCGGCCATCGTGATCACCATGAAGGTTCCGCCGACCAGCAGGGCCGACATCGCGATCGTCGCGGCGTTCAGCCAGAGGCTGGGCAGGAGCAGGCCGGCCGCCATCAGCAGATGGCAGACCGCCCAGACCTGCAGCCGCGAGGCGCGGCGCATCCAGGCGGCGGCCAGCAGCGTCGAAGCAGCGGCCGTGATCCCGAACAGCGGCCAGGCCAGGCCGAACAGCCGCGGGTCGTCCACGACCGAACGGGCCAGCACCGGCAGGAAGGTGGCCGGCAGGATGTAGCCGAAGCCGAAGACGCCGTAGCAAGCCACCAGCCCCCAGCAGCCCCGCGGCATGGCAGCCTGCGCGGCCTGCGCCGGCGCCGGGCCATGCGCGGCGGTGGGGCGCAGCCTGGCCAGCACCACGGCCACGGGAAGCCCCAGCACCAGCGCCACCGCGCCCAGCTGCAGCCAGAGCGATGGCGCGCTCGCGCCGGCGGCCGAACCGGCCAGGCAATACAGCCCGGCCAGGGAGATGCCGGCGCCGACACCCGAATACACGGCGCCGGCCAGCGACGGCCGGCCGGCGTCCGCCAGCGCGCCGAGGCACCAGATGGCCGTGGCGACGAACACCCATGCGCTGCAGACGCCGGCAGCGAAGCGCAGAGCCAGCCAGGTCGCGCTGCCCGCCGGCAAGGCCATCGCCGCGGTCAACACGGCTGTGAGCGCCAGCGCCAGGATGGCAAGCGCGGGAGCGCGCAGCGGAACGCGTGCCGCGCTCAGCGCGCCGGCCAGGTAGCCGGCGTAATTGGCCGACGCCAGCCAGCCGCCCCAGGCCACGTCGATCTGGCCGCCGCGCAACATCAGCGGCAGCATCGGCGTGAAGGCGAAGCGGCCGATGCCCATCGCCGCCGCGAGCGACAGCAGTCCGGCGACGCAGAGCAGCGCGGGAGCGGGTTGGCGTGCAAGCGTTGCCATGACGCCAGATTGGATCCAGAATCGGGCCGCGCCACAAATGAATTATTCAGAAAGATCCTTCTTGCCATGAGAAGCATCGACCTCGAGTCGCTCGACATCTTCCGCACCGTGGTGAGCGAAGGCGGCATCGTCCGCGCCGCCGGCAAACTCAACCGCGTGCAGTCCAACGTGACGACGCGCATCAAGCAGCTGGAAGAACGGCTGGGGCTGGCGTTGTTCCGCCGCCAGGGCCGGTCGCTGGTGCTCTCGCCCGAAGGGCATCTGCTGCTGTCGTACGCCGAGCGCCTGTTCCGGCTGGCCGACGAGGCCGAGAGCGAACTGCGCACCGGCAAGCCCATGGGCATGTTCCGGATCGGTTCGCTCGAGAGCACGGCCGGCAGCCGGTTGGCGCCCGTGTTGTCGCGATTTCACCGGCTCTATCCGGGCGTCGTGGTGGAGCTGGTGACGGGCACGACAGGCGCGCTGCTGCAACGCGTCGGCAACTTCGAGATCGAGGCGGCCTTCGTCTCCGAGCCGTTCACCGCTGTCGGCTTGCAAGCGATGCCGGTGTTCGACGAGGAGCTGGTGCTGATCACCGCCCGCGACGTGGCGTCCATCAGTCGCGCGGCGAGCCTGCAGGGGCTGACCCTGATCGCATTCGCCAACGGCTGCTCGTACCGCAAGCGGCTGGAGGAATGGCTGGGCGCATCGGGCGTGATGCCGGCGCGGACGCTGGAATTCGGCTCCTACCAGGCGATGATCGCCTGCGTGGCGGCGGGCACCGGTTTCGCCGTCGTGCCGCGATCGCTGCTTGCGGCGTTGAAGGCGACCAGCGACGTGCGCCAGCACGAACTGCCGGCGCGGGTGCGGCGCAACCGCACGCACCTGGTCTGGAACGGATCGCCCTCGACCGCGCTGGCGCGGCTCACCACCCTGCTCTCAGCCTAAGGCTCCGAGCACCTGCTGCGGCGACAGGTCGCGCAGGCAGCGATGGTGGCCCAGCGGACACTCGCGCTCGAAGCATGGCGAGCAGTCCAGCGGCGGCAGGTACGCGGGATCTTCCTTCAGCCACAGCACGCGGGCCCGGTCGTTCAGCGGCGGCGTGTGCAGCGGGCTCGACGAACCGAACAACGCGACCTGCGCAACGCCGAACGCAGCGGCGACGTGCATCAGGCCGGAGTCGTTGCTGATGACGGCTTTCGCTGCCGCGATCAGCGCGAAGGCCTCGGCCAGCGAGGTCTTGCCGGCCAGATCGATGCACTTGCCCGGAGCCGCTGCGGCGATCTCGTCGCACAGCGCCGCTTCCTTGCCCGAGCCGAGCAGGACGGCCGGCCGGTCGAGCAGCAGCGCCAGCTGCGCATAGTGGGACGCGGGCCAGCGCTTGGAGGAACCGAACTCCGCGCCGGGCGCGAAGACGAAGTAGGCGCCCTGGGCGAGCTTGTGCTTTGCGAGCACGGCGGCGACCTGCGCGGCATCGATCCGCAGTTGCGGCCGGTCGTTCTCCAGGCCGTCCCCGTCGCCGCTCAGCGCCGAATAGAAGGCCACCATCGGCGGCTTGTTCTTCGGGTTCTTCAGCCGGTGGGTGAGCAGGCCGACGCGCGCCTCGCCCAGGTAGCCGACCCGCCTGGGGATGCTGGCCAGGAAGGGCAGCAGCGCGCTCTTGAGCGAGTTGGGCAGCACGTAGGCGCTGTCGAAGCGACCCTGGACCTGCCTGGCGATCGAGCGCCGCGCCTTGAACTGCAGGCCGCCGTGCTGGAAAGGAAACTCGATGACCTCGCTGACCTGCGGCATCGCCCGGTACACCGGTGCGACCCAGGGCAGGGCCCCGACGGTCAGCTTTTCGCCGCGTGCATGCAGGCGCCGCAGCAGCGGCTCGGTCATGACCGCGTCGCCGATCCACTGCGGGGCGACGATCAGGCTCGCCGACTTCGGTCCGGCTTGCCCGGATTTGAGCCTGTCAGTGGCTCCCGCCAAAGTGCTCGCCCTCTTTGAGCTTGTAGACGGTGCCGCAGTACGGGCACTTGCTGTGGCCGGTGCGGGCGATGTCGAGATAGACCCGCGGGTGGTTGTTCCACAGCTTCATGTCGGCCTTGGGGCTGGGACAGAAGATGCCGCCCTGGGCGTTGAGGTCCTTGGCGAGCAGTTCGATCTCGCCCTTGCCGGCAGCGGTGTTGCTCATCTCAGACCTTGGTCAGCCAGTGGGCGTACTTGGGATTGCGCCCGTTGACGATGTCGAAGAACGCGCTCTGGATCTTCTCGGTGATCGGCCCGCGCGAGCCGGCGCCGATCTCGAGGCGGTCGAGTTCGCGGATCGGTGTCACTTCGGCCGCCGTGCCGGTGAAGAAGGCCTCGTCGGCGATGTAGATCTCGTCGCGCGTGATGCGCTTTTGCACCAGCTCGATGCCGAGGTCCTTGCAGATGTGCAGCACCGTGTTGCGCGTGATGCCGTTGAGCGCGCCGGCCGACAGGTCGGGCGTGTAGACCACGCCGTCCTTGACCACGAACACGTTCTCGCCCGCGCCTTCGCTGACGAAGCCGGAGGCGTCGAGCAGCAGCGCCTCGTCGTAACCGTCGTCCAGCGCCTCCATGTTGGCGAGGATCGAGTTGCTGTAGTTGCTGACCGCCTTGGCCTGCGTCATCGTGATGTTGACGTGGTGGCGCGTGTAGCTGGAGGTCTTGACGCGGATGCCGCGCTTCATGCCTTCCTCGCCCAGGTAGGCGCCCCAGGCCCAGGCCGCCACCATCAGGTGGATCTGGTTGCCGCGCGGGCTGACGCCCAGCTTCTGCGAGCCGATCCAGGTCAGCGGACGCAGGTAGCAGCTCTCCAGCTTGTTGGCGCGGACGACGGCGCGCTGCGCCTCGTTGACCTGCTCCTTGCTGAACGGCATCGCCATGCGCAGGATCTTGGCGCTGTTGAACAGGCGGTCCGTGTGCTCCTGCAGCCGGAAGATCGCCGTGCCGTTGACCGTGTCGTAGGCCCGCACGCCTTCGAAGGCGCCGCAGCCGTAATGCAGCGTGTGGGTCAGCACGTGGATCTTGGCGTCGCGCCAGTCCACCATCTCGCCGTCCATCCAGATCTTGCCGTCGCGGTCGGCCATCGAGGGAATCGCGTTCATATCGTCTTTGTCCTTGGGGAGCAAACGTCCCGAACCCGGCATTTTAAGGCGCGGTCGTTTCCCCGGCGGCCGCGGGGTCCGCGGGCCGCACCATCTCCCACTTGACCAGCTTGCCGCTCTTGAATTCGCAGGTCACGGACGACTCGCCGCCGTCGGTCCAGCGGTAGATCTCGGGCTGCTCGTCCTTCGGCGACATCAGCTTGCCCAGCGAGCGCGTCATCGCGACCACGTGCAGCAGGTTGACGCCCGGCCGGAGCTTGGCATTGAGCATGACGGCGCTGTCGACATAGCCGACCGGCCGATCGGCCGCGCGCTTGAGCGTCGTCATCATGCGGTTGAAGTGCAGCAGCACCCACATGACGATGCCGCCGGCGACCAGGGCGACGCCGCCCCAGCCATAGCCGCGCCAGGCAGCCGCGATCAGGAGCACGCCGAGGATCGGCACCAGGATTTTCTGGAAATTCATGGGGAGCGATTGTGCTACGCGAGACCGCGGACGATTTCCATCGCTTCCTCGACCCGGTCCACCGCATGGATGGTCAGGCCTTCGATATCGCGCGAGCCCTTCTTGGGCGCGTTGGCCTTGGGCACGACCGCGACCGAAAACCCGAGCTTGGCGGCTTCGCGCAGTCGCTCCTGGCCGCGCGGCGCCGGCCGCACTTCGCCGGCCAGGCCCACTTCGCCGAAAGCGATGAAGCCCCTGGGCAGCGGCCGTCCGCGCAGGCTGGAGGTGATCGCAAGCATCACGGCCAGATCGGCGGCCGGTTCGCTGATGCGCACGCCGCCGACGGCGTTGACGAACACGTCCTGGTCCAGGCAATCGACGCCGGCGTGGCGGTGCAGGACGGCAAGCAGCATCGCGAGCCGGTCGCGGTCCAGGCCGACGGAGAG
Organism: Ramlibacter sp.; assembly: GCA_028291885.1. Classification (GTDB taxonomy): domain Bacteria; phylum Pseudomonadota; class Gammaproteobacteria; order Burkholderiales; family Burkholderiaceae_C; genus Ramlibacter. The sequence continues at coordinate 5,040 of JAQGNJ010000087.1, forward strand.
CCGGCGCGGACTCGGACCGCCGCTGTCGACCAGGGCCTGGATCTCCACCAGCATGGGCCGCGTTCCTTCGAGCGTCACCAGCACGCAGCTGCCAGGCACGGGCTCGCTGTGCTGCGACAGGAAGATGGCGCTCGGATTGGCGACGCCCTTGAGGCCCTTCTCCGTCATGGCGAAGACGCCGATCTCGTTGACGGCGCCGAAGCGGTTCTTGATGGCGCGCACCAGGCGGAAGCTCGAATGCGTGTCGCCCTCGAAATACAGCACCGTGTCGACCATGTGCTCGAGCACGCGCGGCCCGGCCAGCGCCCCTTCCTTGGTGACGTGGCCCACCAGCACGATGCAGGTGCCGCCCGCCTTGGCCGCGCGCGTGAGATGGGCCGCGCATTCGCGCACCTGCGCCACCGAGCCGGGTGCGGACGTGAGTTGCTCCGAATACATGGTCTGGATCGAATCGATCACGGCGACCGAGGGCTGGTTGGTCGCAAGCGTCGCCAGGATCTTCTCGAGCTGGATCTCGGCCAGCACCTGGACCTGGGAGCGCTCCAGCCCGAGCCGGCGCGAGCGCAGCGCCACCTGCGCGCCAGACTCTTCGCCGGTCACATAGAGGGTCGGCACGCCGGCCCGTTGCAGGCCGTCGAGCGCCTGAAGCAACAGCGTCGACTTGCCGATGCCGGGGTCGCCGCCGATCAGCACGACGCCGCCTTCGACGATGCCGCCGCCGAGCACGCGGTCGAGCTCGCCGATGCCGGTCGGCGTGCGGTCGACCTCGCTGGCCTCGATGTCGGCCAGCACCGCGACGGCGGACGTTTTCGCCAGCGAGGCGAAGCGGTTCTTCGCCGGCGCAGCCGCTTCCACGACCGTCTCGATCAGCGTGTTCCAGCTTTCGCATTGCGGGCATCTGCCGAGCCAGCGCGGGCTGGTGCCGCCGCATTCGGTGCAGGAGTAGCTGGTTTTTTCCTTGGCCATGCGGGAAGTGTATGGGTGCGACCCCGGACAAACCCGATTGAACCGGCCTGGCGATTCATTTAACATGTTAATTAATCCATGAGAGCGCATCCCACCTTCGCTCACCGCAACCTGCCGCGGCTGCTGCTGCAGGCGCGCGAGTCCGTCATGGCCCACACGCGGCCCAGCCTGCGCGAGCACGGCCTGTCGGACCAGCAATGGCGCGTGCTGCGGGTGCTGGGCGAGCACGGGACGCTGGAGACCGGCCGCGTCGCGCGGGAGGCCTTCATCCTCGGGCCCAGCCTGACCGGCGTGCTGGCGCGGATGGAGCGCGACGGCCTCGTGCGGCGCGAGCGGGATCCGGACGACCAGCGCCGCAGCGTCGTCGAGGCGACGCCCAAGGGGCTGAAGCTGGTGGACAAGCTCTCGCGCACCATCGAGGAGCACTACGGCTGGATGGAAAAGTCGCTGGGCAAGCAGAAGCTCGGCGAGCTTTACCAGCTGCTGGACCAGGTGATCCAACTGGAGCGCACGTGAATCTCGATGCACTGGGAACCGTCTACGGCACGCTGCTGAATTTCCGCGGGGAAGTCGCCGCGTGGGCTCCGAAAATGCACGAGAAACCGTACCAGGCGCCGCCGAGGGCGCCGGTGCTGTACATCAAGCCCGCCAACACCTGGAGCAACGACGGCACGACCATCCCCGTTCCGGCCGGCGCGGCGCGGGTAGAGGTCGGCGCAACCGTCGCGATGATCATGAAGGCGCCCGGCGAAGTCGCCGGTTACCGGCTGATGAACGACCTGTCGCTGCCGCACGCCAGCTTCTTTCGCCCTCCGGTCAAGTTCAAGTGCCTGGACGGCTTTCTCGGCATCGGCGACACGCTGCTCGAAGCGGGGCCGGATGTGGACCCCGCGAGCTTCGTGCTCGAAGTGCGTGTCGACGGCCAGCTCAAACAGACGGTGCGCTTCAGCGCCCTGGTGCGCAACGCGCAGCAGCTGCTGGCCGACGTCTCGGAATTCATGACGCTGGGCGCAGGCGACGCGCTGATGCTCGGCTGCGATATCGGGCGGCCGCTGGCCGGCGTCGGCGACATGATCGAGATCAGCGCGCCGGGCCTGGGCAGGCTGACGAACACGCTGGTCGCGGAGGCGCCATGAAGCACGCCCGCATCCAGTACAAGGGCGCGATCCACGACGCGACCGAGCGCGACGGCCAGCTCCTGTTGCCGGACGGCCGCTTGCTCTCCTTCGACGAAGCCGGCTGGCTGCCGCCGCTGGCGCCGACGCCGCGTCCGCGCACCATCTTCGCCCTCGGCCTGAACTATGCCGACCATGCGAAGGAGCTGGCGTTCAAGGCGCCGCAAGAGCCGCTGGTCTTCCTCAAGGGCGAGAACGCGCTCACCGGCCACCGGCAGAAGACGAAGCGGCCGGCCGGCGTGGAGTTCATGCACTACGAGTGCGAGCTCACCGTGGTCATCGGCAAGGCGGCCAGGAAGGTCAGGCGCGACGACGCCTACGACTTCGTCGGCGGCTACGCGGTGGCCAACGACTACGCGATCCGCGATTACCTGGAGAACTGGTACCGGCCCAACCTGCGAGTGAAGAACCGCGACGCAACGACCCCCGTCGGGCCCTGGCTGGTCGACGCCGCCGACGTGCCGGACCCGATGGCGCTGGCGCTTTCGACCACCGTCAACGGCA
>JAQGNJ010000120.1 GCA_028291885.1 Ramlibacter sp.
GGCTTCTTCGACACGGTGACGTACAAGAACAAGCCCTTCGTCAAGTACTACGCCTTCGACGCGGCCAAGGGCCTCGCCGCCGACCCCGACGTGGGCGTGACGACCATCGTCGACCCCGCGCTGGCCACGTCCCTGGTGACGGTCAGCAATCCGAAGACGGCCGAGACCCTGCCCTACGTCACCCGCTCGGGCAACTTCTGGTACGTCGCGGACCTGCCCTTCAGCTTCATCGGCCCGCGTGACCGCTACCTCGTGCTGGCGGACATGCTGCACGACATTCTGAACACCAACCACCCCGAGAAGCACCAGGCGCTGGTGCGGCTGGAGGACGTGGGCGCGATGGTGAACGTGGACGCGATGAAGAAGCTTTCGGACTACCTGTCCGGCCGCAAGATCCCGTTCTCCATCGCCACCATCCCGCATTACGTCGACGCGTTCGGCAAGTACAACGACGGCGTTCCGCAGTCGATCCCGCTGTCCCAGGCGCCCGACCTGAAGGGTGCGCTCAACTACGCCAAGGCCCGTGGCGGCGAGATCGTGATGCACGGCTACACCCACCAGTACGGCAAGATGGAGAACCCGCACACCGGCGTGAGCGGCGACGACTTCGAGTTCTGGAACATCGTGGCCAACTCGCCGGTGCCCGAGGATTCGACCGCCTGGGCGCTGGGCCGCTACATGGCGGGCCTGGGCGAACTGGCGCAGGCGGGCTTTCAGCCCGTCGCCTGGGAAACGCCGCACTACCAGGGCTCGGCGCTGAGCTCCAAGGCCGCATCGACGGTCTTCAAGACCACCTACCAGCGCGTCGTCTACTACACGGCCGACAAGCCCAACTTCAGCGCCGCCAAGAGCAAGGACTTCTCCGTCGGCCAGATCTTCCCGTACGTGATCAAGAAGGACTACTACGGCCAGCGCGTGATCCCGGAAAGCCTGGGCAACATCGAGTACGACATCCGCAACATCGACCCGACCTCGAACTACAACTACACGCCGCAGGACATCCTGACCAACGCGGAGTACGCGCTGACGGTGCGCGACGGCTACGCCTCCTTCTTCTTCCATCCGTTCTGGCTGGAGCCCGAGCTGAACCTGCCCGGCTTCGCGGACTTCCAGAAGGTGATCGACGGCATCACGCGGCTCGGGTTCACCTGGGTTGCACCGAGCAAGGCGCAGTAATCAGGGAGCGCGAGGGAAAAAGGCCGGCACATCGCGTGCCGGCCTTTTTTTTGAGCCCGATCCCTGGATCTGCTTTCTGCGTCGCCGCGTAACTTCTGCGTCCTGCGCGCCTGGAGGTTCTTGGCCGGAGACGCCGCGTGTACATTCACTGGACATTTTCCCCGAAGAAAAAGAGTTGCCGGAGCTGCGCACCATCGCCCGCCATGCGGGCACCGTCCTTGTCGGCCAGCTGGCCGTGATGGCCTTCGGCGTCACGGACACCATCGTCGCCGGCCGCTATTCGCAACAGGCGCTGGCCGCGCTGTCGGTCGGCTCGGCTGTCTACATCAGCATCTTCGTCGGCCTGATGGGCGTGCTGCAGGCGCTGCTGCCGACCTGGGCCGAACTGCACGGCGGCGGCCGCGGCCAGGAAGTGGGCCGTTCGGTGCGCCAGGCGCTCTATCTGTGCGGTCTCACCATGGTCGCCGGCATCGTGGCGCTGCTGTTTCCCGGCGCCCTGCTGGAGTGGACCGAGGTGCCGCCAGCGCTGCAGGACGAAGTGCGGCAGTACCTCGCCGTGCTGGCGCTGGCGCTGCCCGCGGCCCTGCTCTTTCGCATGTACAGCACGCTGAACCAGAGCCTGGGCAAGCCGCAGCTGGTGACATGGCTGCAGCTCGCGTCGCTGGTGGTGAAGGTCCCGCTGTCGATCTGGTTCGCCTTCGGCGGGCTGGGCCTGCAAGCCGGCGGTGCGGTCGGCTGCGCCTGGGCGACCGTGGTCGTCAACTGGCTGTTCATCGTGCTCGCGCTGTGGCTGGTCCGCACCCAGCCGCTGTACCGGCCGTACGCGATCTGGGGCCGGATGGAGCGGCCCGACTGGCACGCGATCGGCCAGTTCGCCAGGCTCGGCGTGCCCGGCGGTCTGGCGATCATGGTGGAGGTGACGTCGTTCACGCTGATGGCGCTGTTCATCGCGCGCCAGGGCACGCTGGCCTCGGCGGCGCACCAGGTTGCCGCCAACCTCGCGTCCGTGCTCTACATGATGCCGCTGTCCATCGCCATCGCGACCAGCGCGCGGGTCAGCTACTGGCTCGGCGCCGCCGACCAGGCGCGGGCCCGGCTGGCGATCCGCACCGGCTTCAAGCTGGGGCTGGTCACGGCGCTGTGCCTGTCGGCCGCCACGCTGCTGGCCCGTCACGGCATCGCCGGCGTCTATTCGAACAATCCGGAGGTGGTGGCGCTCGCCGCCAGCCTGCTGGCCTGGCTGGCCGTCTACCACCTGGGCGATGCGGCGCAGGCGCTGTTCGTCTTCGTGCTGCGCTGCTACCGGGTCGCGGTGGCGCCGCTGGTGGCGTATTGCGTGCTGCTTTGGGGCGTGGGCCTGTCGGGCGGCTTCCTGCTGGCCTACCGCGGCGTCGGTCCGCTGCCGCCGCAGAACTCGCCCGCCGCGTTCTGGCAGGCCAGCACGGTGGCCCTCATCCTGCTCGCACCGATCCTGCTGGCGATCCTGTGGCGGGCCGTGCGGCGGGCGCGGCAACCGGCTTGACCGCGCTGCGCACGCGAGCCGCCGGAAACACGATCGAGAAGCGGGAGCCCGCGCCGGGCTTGCTCTCGATCTTCAGCTCGGCGCCGTGGCGCTGCGCCACGTGCTTGACGATGGCCAGGCCCAGGCCCGTGCCGCCGGTTTCGCGCGAACGGCTGCGGTCGACGCGGTAGAACCGCTCCGTCAGGCGCGGGATGTGTTCCGGCGCGATGCCCGGCCCGGTGTCGCGCACGGTGAACACCGCACGGCCGTCCGGCAGCGGTTGCCAGGCGACGTCGATCGCGCCGCCGGCCGGCGTGTAGCGCACGGCGTTGCCCACCAGGTTGGACAGCGCGCTGAGCAGCTCGCTCTGCGAGCCCGCCAGCTCGCCCTCGGGCGCAGGCGCGAAGCGCAGCTCCTGCTCCTTGCCCAGCACCGCGCCCAGCGCCCTCGCCTCCTGCTCGGAGTGCGCCAGCAGCGCGGCAATCGGCGTCCATTCGCCGGCGGCGGGCGGCGGGCTGCCCTCCAGCCGCGACAAAGTGAGCAGGTCGCTGACCAGCGTCTGCATGCGGTGCGACTGCTGCGCCATCAGTTCCAGGTAGCGCGCCTGTTCGTCGCGCGGCAGCTGCAGGTTCTGCATGGTCTCGACGAAGCCGGTGAGCACCGTCAGCGGCGTGCGGATCTCGTGCGAGACGTTGGCGACAAAGTCGCGCCGCATCGCCTCGGCCTGCTCCACCGCCGTCACGTCGCGCGTCAGCAGCAGCTGGCGGCCGTCGCCGTAGGGATGCAGTTGCACCGAGATCCGAACCGGGCGCGACGGCGTGCTGTCGCGCCCGGTGACGACGATGTCGCGGCGATCGTCCTTGCCGGCGTAGTACGCGGCGAAGCCGGGATCGCGCACCAGGTTGCCGATCAGCTGCAGCATGTCGCGCTGGGCATCGATGCCCAGCTGCGCCGCGGCAGTCTGGTTGCACCATTCGATGCGGCCCTGCGCATCGAGCAGCACCACGCCGTTGGGAGAGGCCTGGATCGCGGCGAGGAAGTCCTGCAGCCGCCGGCCGTTTTCGGTTGCTTCCTGCTCGCGCGCGCGCAGCGCACGCCGCGCGCGGTCGGCGACTTCTCCCCAGAGCCCGCGCATCGCGAGTTCCTGCCCGGGTTCGGCGGTGCGCAGCCAGCGCGCCACTTTCAGGCCGCGCCACAGGTCGATGCCGAACCACAGCAGCGAACCCGCCGCGAGGCCGGCGAAGGCGCCGGGCGCTTGCGCCAGCCACCATCCCAGCAGCACTCCGGCCAGCTGAGTCAGCACGAACAGCGAAAAGCGAAACAGCATGAAGGGCGCGGCGCGGCTGCGGGCGCGTCAGAGGGAGGCCGTGGCCTGCGCGGTGAGGCGGTAGCCGGCGCCGCGCACCGTCTCCACCAGGCGCGCGGCGGGGCCGAGGGATTCGCGCAGCCGCTTGACGTGGACGTCCACCGTCCGTTCCTCGATGAACACGTGGTCGCCCCAGACCTTGTCCAGCAGCTGCGAGCGGCTGTGGACCCGCTCCGGATGCTGCATCAGGTAGCACAGAAGCTTGAACTCCGTCGGGCCGACCTTGAGCGGCCTGCCGTGCCAGGTCACCCGATGCGTCGCGGCGTCGAGCGACAGATCGCCGATGGTCACGGTCTCGGCGGCCTGCTCGGGCGCCCGCCGCCGCAGCACGGCGCGGATGCGTGCCAGCAGCTCCTGGGTCGAGAACGGCTTGGTGATGTAGTCGTCGGCGCCGGCGTCCAGGCCCGCCACCTTGTCCGGCTCGTCGCCGCGGGCCGTCAGCATCAGGATCGGGATGGCCTTCGTGCGGGCGTCGGCCCGCCATTTTCGCGCCAGCGCCAGGCCGCTCTGTCCCGGCAGCATCCAGTCCAGCAGCACCACGTCGGGCAGCATGGCGTCGATTTCGCGCTGCGCCGCCACGCCGTCCCCGGCCCAGATCGGCGCGAGCCCGTTGTGCCGCAGGTTGACGGAGATCAGTTCCGCGATCGAAGGCTCGTCCTCGACGATCAGGACGCGGGGTTGCTGCTTCATTCTTTCGCTCTCAGCGGACGACGGACTCGATCTGCTCCATCGACGAATGCCGCACGTCGGCGCCCTTGACGATGTAGATGATCAGCTCGCCGATGTTCTTGGCGTGGTCGCCGATGCGCTCGATCGCCTTCGCCAGGAACAGCAGGTCGAGGCTGGCGGAGATGGTGCGCGGGTCTTCCATCATGTAGGTGATGAGCTTGCGCACGAAGCCGTCGAACTCCTGGTCGATCGCGTGGTCCTCCTTGAGGATCATCACCGCGGTGGCGACATCGAGCCGTGCAAAGGCGTCCAGCGCCTTGCGCAGCAGGCCGGCCGCCAGGTCGGCGGCGACCCGCAGCTCGGACGACGGCAGCGTGCGCGCCGAGCCGCTGCCGATGATCGACTTGACCATGCGCGCGATCTTGGTCGTCTCGTCGCCGACACGCTCGAGGTTGGCCGTGGTCTTGGAGATGGCGATCAGCAGCCGCAGGTCGCGCGCCGTCGGTTGGCGACGGGCGATGATGGACGACAGCTCGCGGTCGATGTCGATCTCCATCTGGTTGACGCGGATCTCGATAGTCAGCACTTCCTCGGCGGCTTCGTCGCTGGACTGGGTGAAGGCGTAGATCGCCTGGCGGATCTGCGATTCGACCAGGCCGCCCAGCTCCATCACGCGCGAGGAGACGCCGTTGAGCTCGCTGTCGAACTGGGTGGAGAGGTGTTTGTCTGCCATGGTTGTCTCCCGGATTTGCTCCCTCGCCCCGTCGGGGAAAGGGCTGGGTGAGGGGCCTCAGCCAAAGCGGCCCGTGATGTAGTCCTCGGTCTCCTTGCGCTTGGGCTTGAAGAAGATCTGCTCGGTCTCGCCCACTTCCACCAGGTCGCCCAGGTACATGTAGGCAGTGTAGTCACTGACCCGGGCGGCCTGCTGCATGTTGTGGGTGACGATCACCACCGTGTAGTCCTGCTTCAGCTCGATGATCAGCTCCTCGATCTTCGCGGTGGAGATCGGGTCGAGCGCCGAACAGGGTTCGTCCAGCAGCAGCACCTCGGGCTTGATGGCGATGCCGCGCGCGATGCACAGCCGCTGCTGCTGCCCGCCCGACAGGCCGGCGCCGCTCTGGTCGATCTTGTCGCGGACCTCGGTCCACAGCGCCGCCTTGCGCAGCGCCCACTCGACCCGCTCGTCCATGTCGGCGGCGCTGAGGTTCTCGAACAGCCGCACGCCGAAGGCGATGTTGTCGTAGATCGACATCGGGAATGGCGTCGGCTTCTGGAACACCATGCCGATCCGGGCCCGGATCAACGCGACGTCGCGCTTGGAAGTGAGCAGGTTCTCGCCGTCCAGAACGATCTCGCCCTCGGCCCGCTGCTCGGGGTACAGCTCGTACATGCGGTTGAAGGTCCGCAACAGCGTCGACTTGCCGCAGCCCGAGGGACCGATGAAGGCGGTGACCTTGTTCTCCGGGATGTCCAGGTTGATGCCCTTGAGGGCGTGGAACTTGCCGTAATAGAAATTCAGGTTCCGCACCGAGATCTTGGACTCGGCGCTGGTGGTGGCGGGATTCATCTTGGTTTCAGATCTTGTTGCGCGTGAGGACCCGCGCGAGGATGTTCAGGCCCAGCACGGTCATCGTGATCAGGAAGACGCCGGCCCAGGCCAGCTGCTGCCAGGTCTCGTACGGGCTCATCGCGAACTTGAAGATCGTCACCGGCAGGCTGGCCATCGGCTCGGACAGGCTGGAGGTCCAGAACTGGTTGTTCAGGGCAGTGAAGAGGAGCGGCGCGGTCTCGCCCGAGATCCGCGCGACCGCCAGCAGCACGCCGGTGACCACGCCGGCGCGGGCCGCACGCAGCGTGATGCTGACGATCACCTTCCACTTGGGCGCGCCCAGCGCATAGGCCGCTTCGCGCAGGCCGGAAGGCACCAGCACCAGCATGTTCTCGGTCGTCCGGATCACGACCGGCACCACGATGAGCGCGAGCGCGGCGACACCGGCCCAGCCGGAGAAGGACTTGAAGCGCGTGACGACCACCGTGTAGACGAACAGGCCGATCACGATCGACGGCGCCGACAGCAGGATGTCGTTGACGAAGCGCGTCAGCGAGCCCAGCCAGCCCTTGGCGTCGTACTCCGCCAGGTAGATCCCGGCCATGATGCCGATCGGTGTGGCGACGAAGGTGGCCAGCGCCACCATCAGGAAGGAGCCGTAGATCGCGTTGGCGATGCCGCCGGCCTCGTTGGGCGGCGGCGTCATCTGGGTCAGCGTGGCCCAGGTCAGTCCGCCGACGCCGAGCCGGAAGGTATCCCAGAGGATCCAGACCAGCCAGACCAGGCCGAACAGCATCGCCGCCAGCGACAGCGTGAGCGCGATGGCGTTGACCCGCTTGCGATGCGCGTACTTCTTCTCGCGCACGATGGCGGCGTCGGCCAGGCGCAGCAGCTTTTCGCCGGTGCCGCTCACCTGGAAACCGGGATCGGCGCTCATGACTTCGCCCCTTCGTTGCGGCGCAGCCTCGCCAGCAGCAGCTTGGACAGCGACAGCACGACGAAGGTGATGAAGAACAGCACCAGGCCCAGGTAGATCAGCGCCGCCTGGTGCAGTCCGCTGGCCGCTTCGGCGAATTCGTTGGCCAGCGCCGACGTGATGCTGTTGGCGGCCTGGAACAGCGACAGCGAGTCGAGCTGGTTGAAGTTGCCGATGACGAAGGTCACGGCCATGGTTTCGCCGAGCGCGCGGCCCAGGCCCAGCATGATGCCGCCGATGACGCCGGCCTTGGTGTAGGGCAGGACCACCTTGGAGACCACTTCCCAGGTGGTGGAGCCCAGCGCGTAGGCGGACTCCTTGAGCATCGGCGGCGTGACGTCGAAGACGTCGCGCATCACGGCGGCGATGAAGGGGATGATCATGATGGCCAGGATGATCCCCGCCGACAGGATGCCGATGCCCACGGGCGGCCCGGAGACCAGCGCGCCCAGGTAGGGCACGCCGGCGAACAGCGCCTGCAGCGGCTGCTGCACGTAGGTGGCGAGGATGGGCCCGAACACCAGCAGGCCCCACATGCCGTAGACGATGGACGGGATGGCCGCCAGCAGTTCGATGGCCGTGCCTAGCGGCCGCTTGAGCCAGGCGGGCGACAGTTCGGTGAGGAACAGCGCGATGCCGAAGCTGACCGGCACCGCGATCACGAGCGCGATGATCGAGGTCGCGAGCGTGCCGTAGATCATCACCAGCCCGCCGAACTCCTCGTTGACCGGGTCCCACACGCTGTTGACCAGGAAGCCCAGACCGTACTTCTCGATCGCCGGCCAGGCGCCGACGAGGAGCGAGAGCAGGATGGCCGCGAGCAGGCCCAGCGTCAGCAGGGCCGCGCCCTTGGCCGCCAGGCCGAACAGGCGGTCGGCGACCGCGGCGCCGCGGACCCGGCCTTGCGCCGGCGGGACACTCATGTTGCGAACGGCCCCGCGGGGCCGGGTTGGGGACAGGTCGAAGCTGGCGTCATGGGCCGCAAGTGTAGAGGACACGATCGGCCTTTCTCGACTCGTCAGGGCTTGCGGATGCGCTTCTTACTTGAGCGCGACGGCCTTGCCGGAGCCGTCCTTGATCTCGCCCCAGGCCTTCTCGATCTGGGCCTTCACGACGGCCGGCATCGGCACGTAGTCGAGGTCCAGCGCGGTCTTGTCGCCATTCTTGTAGGCCCAGTCGAAGAACTTCAGCGTGGCGGCGGCCTGCGCCGGCTTGTCCTGCAGCTTGTGCATCAGGATGAAGGTCGCGCCGGTGATGGGCCAGGATTCCGCGCCCGGCTGGTTGGTGAGGATCTGGTAGAAGCTCTTGGACCACTCGGCGCCGGCGGCTGCCGCCTTGAAGGCGGTGTCGTCGGGGGAGACGAACTTGCCGGCGGCGTTCTGCATCTGGGCGTAGGTCATCTTGTTCTGCTTGACGTAGGCGTATTCGACGTAGCCGATCGAGTTCGGCAGGCGGCCGACGAAGGCCGCGACGCCCTCGTTGCCCTTGCCGCCGGCGCCGGTCGGCCAGTTCACCGCCGTGCCCTCGCCGACCTTGCTCTTCCACTCGGGATTCACCTTGCTCAGGTAGTTGGTGAAGATGAAGGTCGTGCCCGAACCGTCGGCGCGGCGCACCGGCGAAATGGCGGCGTCCGGCAGGTTCACGCCGGGGTTCAGCGCCTTGAGGGCGGCGTCGTTCCACCTGGTGATCTTGCCCAGGAAGATGTCGCCCAGCACCTGGCCGTTGAGCTTGAGCTGGCCGGGTGCGATGCCCTTGATGTTGATCACGGGGATCACGCCGCCGATGACGGTCGGGAACTGCAGCTGGCCCTTCTTGGCCAGTTCGTCGTCCTTCAGCGGCATGTCGGAGGCGCCGAAGTCCACCGTCTTGCTGTCGATCTGCTTGATGCCGGCGCCCGAGCCCACCGACTGGTAGTTGATCCTGACGCCGGTCGCCTTGTTGTAGTCCGACGCCCACTTCGAGTACAGCGGCGCCGGGAAGCTGGCGCCGGCGCCGGTCACGTCCTGCGCGCCGGCTGCCGCGGCAAACGACAGGGCCGAGAAGCCGGCCAGCGACAGGGTGGCGATGCGAAGGGTCTGGTTCATTGGGTTCACCTCTGGTTGGAATGACTTCCAGGACTGTACGAAGCTTGTGTGACAGCCACGTGACACACCCATTTCCAACCCGGCTGCGGGTCGCCGGGACAACGTTTGGCAGGCCGGTTCCCAGCGAGCGTGCCGCCGTCACCGGATTGTCACAGGCGCCCCCTACGCTCGCGAAGGTCATCAACCTCCGCAGAAAGAACCATGCTCGATCGCCGTCTCGTTTTCACCCTCTCGCTGCTGGCCCTGGTCGCCGGCTGCGCCACCCCGTCCGCCCCGGTGTCGGTGGCCGACACCCTGGCCCGCGACCCGCAGCTGAGCACGCTCAACGGCCTCGTCGCCCAGGCCGGCCTGGCCGGGATGCTGCGCGGCGGCGGGCCTTACACCGTGTTCGCGCCGACCAACGAGGCCTTCAAGGCCGTACCCGCGAAGACGATGGACGAACTCGAGGATCCCGCCCGCCTGAAGGCCGTCCTGAGCTACCACGTGCTGTCCGCGCGCATCACGCCGGCGCAAGTGCAGATGGTCAACATGAAGACCGAGAACGGAGCGGAAGTGGCGCTCGCCCGGGCCGGCGATTTCGTCACCGTCGAAGACGCGATGGCGCAGGGCCAACCTGCCATGGCCAGCAACGGCGTGGTCTACGCGATCGACCGCGTGCTGATTCCGCCACGCCGCTGAGCCGGGGTTCCATGAGTATTTCGTTCAGTTTCCTCAGCCGCCGCGCGGCACTGCAATCGGCTGCGGCGGCGGTGCTGGCGACCACCAGCGCGGCCTGGAGCCAGCCGGGACGGCCGGCGCCTCGTGCTCCAGTCGCGGTGGCGCAGATTGTCGACGCATCCAACGAGCAGCAGGACGTGTCCAGGGACTTCCTGGTCGGCTCGCGCGCCGCCTGGCTGGACATCAACAGCCGCGGCGGAATCCGCGGCCGCCCGGTCCAGCACCTGGCGATCGAGGTGGACGGCACGCCGGCCAGCCTGCGCGCAGCCGTCCAGGCCGTGCGCGACAACCCCGCCTGCGTGGCGCTTTCCGGAACCGTGAGCGACCCGGTCGCGACGCAACTGGTGGAGCTGCTGCGCAAGGAGGGCCCGAACATCGCGCACGTCGCGCCGTGGCTGCAGAATTCGCTGCTCGAGATCGACGAGCGCACGTTCCCCATCTTCGCCGCCCGCCAGCAGCAGATCAGCCACGCGCTGAAGTCGCTCTCGGCGCTGGGCGTGCGCGAAGTCGGCGCGGTCTTCGCAAGCGCGCGCGATCGCGAGCTGTACGCCGAAGATGCCAGCCGCATCGCCGGCGACATGAAGCTCGCGTTGCGCAGCTACCCGGCCAACGTCCCGCTCGCCCGGCTCGGCCAGCAGATGGACCAGGGCACGCCGGCCGTCCTGCTGTTCATCGGCGGTTCGCCCGAGCTGGTGCAGTTCACCCAGGGACTGGACAAGCAGGCCCGGCAACGCTACGTGGTGGCGCTGGCCGACGTCAACCTGCAGACGGTGCTGCAGATGGGCGGCGTCAGGTCGACGCCGGTGATCGCGACCCAGGCGGTGCCGATGGTCACAGCGGCCTCGGTGCCGATCGTGCGGCGCTACCGCGAGGTGATGGCGCGCCTGTTCGACGAGCCGCCGGTAGCGCTCAGCCTCGCGGGCTTCATCGCCGCCCAGTACACGTACGACGTGCTGGCGGACATCGACGGCGCGCTGACCCGTGCCAGCGCGCTGGCGGCGTTCCAGAAGCGCAGCGCCGTCGACGTGGGCGGCTACCGCGTCCGCTTCGACGCCGACCGGCGCAGCGCCACTTATGTGACGCAGAGCATGCTGACACCCGACGGACGCGTGGTCGGCTGAGTGTGGACCGCGCCCACGAACGCGGGGACGAATGCTATGCTGGCCGCCGCCTCGCCAAACCCTGCTCCATGCAAAACGGAACCCTGCTTGCCGCGGTCGATCTCGGATCGAACAGCTACCGCCTCGAGATCGGCCGCTACGACCACGGGCAGATCCACCGCACGGAATACCTGAAGGACACGGTGCGCCAGGGCAACGGCCTGGACGAGGCGCGCAATCTCACGCCCGAAGCGATGCAGCGCGGCTGGGCCAGCCTGGCCCGGTTCGGCGAACGGCTGGCCGGGTTCCGCAACGACCAGGTCCGCGCCGTCGCCACCCAGACCCTGCGCGAGGCCCGCAACCGCGACGTCTTCCTGGCGCGGGCGCACGAGATCCTCGGCTTTCCGATCGACGTCATCTCCGGCCGCGAGGAAGCACGGCTGATCTACCAGGGCGTGGCCCACCTGCTGCCCCAGTCCGACGAGCGCCGGCTGGTGGTCGACATCGGCGGCCGCTCGACCGAGCTGATCCTGGGCCAGCGCTTCGCCGCCGAGGTGACGGAGAGCTACCGGGTCGGCAGCGTCGCCTGGTCGATGAAGTATTTCCCCGAAGGCCAGTTCACCGAAGGCGCCTTCGCACGGGCCGAGGTCGCCGCCAAGGCCGTGCTCGACGAAGCGCTGGGCGCTTACCGCCGCGGCGAATGGGACGTGGCCTACGGCGCCTCGGGCACCATCGGCGCGGTCGCCGACGTTCTGGCGGCAGCCGGCCGGCGCCCCGGCCTGATCGACCGCGCCGGCCTGGCCTGGCTGCACGAGCGGCTGCTGGCCGCGCGCAGCGCCGACAAGCTGCGGCTGGACGGCATCAAGGAGGACCGGCGCGCCGTGATCGGCGGCGGCATCAGCGTGCTGCAGGCCGTGTTCGACCTGCTCGAGATCGACTCGATGGAGGCGGCGCAGGGCGCGCTGCGCCACGGCGTGCTGTACGACCTGCTGGACCGCGAGCACAGCGAGACCGACATCCGCTCCACCACCGTGCAGCGGCTGGCGACGAAGTTCGGCGCCGACGCGGCGCAGGCGCAGCGGGTCGGCCAGGTTGCGTCGCAGCTGTTGCGCCAGCTTCGCGGCGCCGACAGCGCGGCCGAACTCGCCCGGCTGCAGCGCGAGCTCGGCTGGGCGACCCAGTTGCACGAGATCGGCAGCCAGATCTCGCACAGCGACTATCACAAGCACGGCGCCTACATCCTGGACAACGCCGACGCGCC